>CAYGBN010000004.1:4194-60553 GCA_964348155.1 uncultured Methanomassiliicoccales archaeon | reverse complement strand
TCGAGCTTCTTGAACTCTTCGGCGTAGTTGAAGGCCTCGCCCATCGGATTGGACAAGGACGAGTTCAGGCGAAGAATCCTGAGGTTCAGCTGATTCGGCCACCAATCGCTGTTTGACCGCATTCCGACGTTCGTCGTTCCGTGCACGACCTGTGCCATCGCAGTCCACCCCGTCGTCTCTCTCCCGGTCTTGTCCGGAGCGTGCGGCCCTCTCAGACCTGTCATACGCCCGGACCGCCGGGAAACGGCATCCCCCTTTCACAAGGGGATGTCGGAGATAAGCGTTAGCATCGGACAATGGTTGTTCAGTGCTCCTCGGAGGATGGCCCGAGGGACCCAAGGGCTCCGGACGATCCTGCCTGCGGAGGGTCAGCCAATGTACCGGGCGTTGGATCGGTCGAAGTCCCGCACCAGCTCCAGGGAGAGCTCCTCCGGCTGCCAGGCGACGTCGGGGTAGACCAGATTCGGGAAGAAGGTGGAGTAGTCCCGGGCGATCTGGGTGGCCAGGTGCTCCTCGCCGAAGGCCTTCCGGCTGAGCTCCAGCACGTTCCGCCGCACGACCCTCTCGTCCAGGTAGCCCAGGGTGTGCAGGTACTCGTGGAGCAGGATGTTGAAGGCGTAGGGCTTGTAGAGGTCCGGATTCGTGTCCCGGATGCGCGTCAGCGGCACCTTGTTCATCACGATGACGTTGGAGGCCACGGGGTAGAAGGCCCCCACGAAGCCCCGGGGGTGGTTCCCCAGGTCGGCAAGGCCCAGCATGAGGCCCGCCCGCAACCGGCCCATGTCGGCCTGGACGACCTGCTTCACGATCTCGAAGATCTCGGGAAGGGTCTCCGCGGCCGCCAGGCCCTCGTCGAAGTTCATGGGCAGCGAGAACTACGGCGGGCCCGTATTAAGGCCTTCCCTTGGAGCCTTGGACACGCGCGACTGAAGGTTTTTGTGTCCGGGAGCGCTGCCGCGGCCGTGGAGCTCCTCCTGGCCTTCGCCCGTCAATGGGTGGCGGGTACCCGCCCGGAGGACGCCCTTCGGCGCTCCCGGGAGAGCAACGCCCGGGGCATCGGCGCCATCCTCAACCTCCTGGGGGAGCACCACGAGAGACGGGCGGATGTGGAGGCCGACGTCCAGGCCTACGCCTCCCTCCTGGCCACGATTCAGAAGGCGAACATCGACGCCTGCATCTCCGTCAAGCTCTCCCAGTTGGGCCTGGACATCGACGAGGCCTACTGCCGGGAGCGGGTTGCGGGCCTGCGGAAGCGCTGCCAGGAGGCGGGCGCCTTTCTGTGGTTCGACATGGAGGGCTCGGCGTACACCGACGCCACGCTCCGCCTCTATCGGGAGACCCTCCGCGTGTACCCGGAGACTGGCGTCTGCCTCCAGGCGAACCTGCGGCGGACGGCCGAGGACCTGGAGGGGCTCCTGCCGGAGGGCATCGTCCGCCTGTGCAAGGGGGCGTACCGGGAGGACGCGGCCATTGCCTACAAGGGCCGCACCGCGGTGGACGCCAGCTACAGCACCCTCATGCACATCCTCTTCCGCAAGGGTCGCCGCTTCGCTCTGGCAACCCACGACGGCCGCCTCATTCGGGCGGGGCTGGCGCTGCAGGCGGAGCGCCCCCGCGAGGTGGAGTTCCAGATGCTCCTGGGCGTGCGGGACGCCCTGAAGGCCACGCTGCGGGCGCGGGACCATCGCGTGCTCGAGTACATCCCCTACGGTCCCCGGTGGCTCCCCTACTTCACGCGGCGCCTCCAGGAGAGGCCCCGGAACCTCATCACCATGCTCCGCTCCTCCGTGGGCCCGTAGGTCCGTCCTCAGCAAGTATATACACTCAAAGTGAAGCCGTCTAATATGGGCACGCCTGTACCTCGCCCATCCCTCCCACGAGAGGAGCCGCTCCGTGACCGTGTTCAAGGTGTTTCGGCACACGCCAGGCGAGGCACCGCCCGGGTTTGTGGACTATGAGGTGGAGACCCCCCCGGGGACCACCGTCCTGGACGGCCTGTTCCACATCAAGCACGAGCTGGACGGGAGCCTGACCTTTCGAGCGTCCTGTCGGAGCGCCATTTGCGGGTCCTGTGCCATGACCATCGATCGAGTCAACCGCCTGGCGTGCCTCACCCAGGTGGCGGACCTGGGGTCGGTCGTGCGGGTGGAGCCGCTCCCGGCGTACGCCGTCATCCGAGATCTGGTCGTCGATCTGGAACCCTTCTGGCAGCAGTACCGCGCCGTGCAGCCCTACCTCCAACCGAAGCCATCGGCCCCGTCGACCGAGTGGCGCCAATCCCAGGAGACGCGGCGCCTCTTGGACCTCCCCGCCCAGTGCATCATGTGTGCCGCCTGCACCTCTTCCTGTCCCGTCTCTTGGACGGACCCCCGCTACCTGGGGCCGGCGGCCCTGGTGAAGGTCTGGAGGTTTGTGGCCGACTCCCGGGATGGCGCCCGAAAGGCGCGGCTGGCCGCCGTCAACAACGAGGGGGGGCTGTGGCGGTGCCATACGATCTTCCGCTGCGTGGACGCGTGCCCCAAGCACATCCACCCGACGGAGGCCATCGAAAACCTTCGCCGAGAGGTGATTCGGTCCGCCCTGGGCCGTGGAGGAGGGGGGTAGCGTGCAGGTCCACGACGTCGTGATCATTGGCGGGGGGTTGGCGGGCCTCCGAGCCGCCATCGAGGCGGGGACGCGGGCCGACACCGCCGTCGTCTCCAAACTGCACCCCCTCCGATCCCACACGGGGGCCGCCCAGGGAGGCATCGCCGCCAGTCTGGGAAACGCCAGCGAGGACTCCTGGGAGGTCCACCTCTTCGACACGGTGAAGGGGAGCGACTATCTCTGCGATCAGGATGCCGCGGAGATCATGGTGCGGGAGGCCCCGGACAACATCTACGACCTGGAGCACAAGGGGGTCATGTTCAGCCGGACCGAGGATGGAAAGATCGCCCAACGGCCCTTCGGGGGCCACTCCCGTCCCCGCGCCTGCTACGCCGCCGACTGGACCGGCCACACCGTCCTCCACACGGTCTACGAGCAGAGCCTCACCGCGGGCGTGACCTTCTATGACGAGTGGTACGCCCTCCGCCTGGCCATGGCCGACGGGGCGTGCGCGGGCGTTGTGGCCATGAACATTGCCACCGGGGAGGTCGAGGCCTTCCACGCCAAGGCGGTCATCCTGGCCACGGGGGGGTACGGCCGGGCCTTTAAGATCACGTCCAATGCCCACGCCAACACGGGAGACGGACTCAGCCTGGTCCTCGACGCGGGCCTTCAGGTCCAGGACATGGAGTTCGTCCAGTTCCACCCCACGGGCTTCTACCAACAGGGCATCCTGGTGACGGAGGGGGCGCGGGGCGAGGGAGGGTACCTCCTGAACGGCCAGGGGGAGCGGTTCATGGAGAGGTACGCCCCGGAGAAGATGGAGCTGGCCCCCCGGGACCTCGTCTCGCGGGCCATCCAGAGGGAGATCGACGAGGGGAGGGGCGTGGAGGGCAAGGGGTACGTGCACCTGGACATCCGGCACTTCGGGGAGGAGCACATTCTCGAACGGCTGCCGCAGATCCGCGATCTGTCCCTCAGCTTCGTGGGCGTGGACCCGGTGGTGGAGCCCATCCCCATCCAGCCCACGGCCCACTACTCCATGGGCGGGATCCCGACGGACGTCCATGGCCAGGTCGTCCTGGGTCCCGACCGGACCCCCCTCCCAGGCCTCTTCGCCGCCGGCGAGTGCGCCTGCGTCTCCGTGCACGGCGCGAACCGGCTGGGCACCAACTCCCTGCTGGAGGCCGCCACCTTCGGCCGGCGCGCCGGTCTGCGAGCCGCCGAGATCGTGGCCGAGGCGTCGCGCGTCCCCTTCCCGGAGGACGTGCTGGAGCTGGCGGCTGAGGAGGTCCACGACCTGCGCACCGCCACGGGCAACGAACGGGCGCCCCACCTCCGGGCGGAGCTCCAGGAGACGATGACGACGCTCTGCGGCGTCTTTCGGGAGGAGGAGGGGTTGACGAGGGCCACGGAGGTCCTGCGGAGCCTGCGAGAGCGGGTGAGCGAGATCGGCCTGCAGGATCGGAGTCTCATCTTCAACACGGAGCTCGTGAGCGCCATGGAGACGCGCCACCTGCTGGACTTCTCGGAGATCATCATCGCAGGGGCCCTGGCCCGGACGGAGAGCCGCGGGGGCCACTTCCGCACGGACTTCCCCAAGCGGGACGACGAGCACTGGCTCAAACACACCCTGGCTTGGAGAGAGCGGGACAGGGTCCAGCTCGCCTACAAGGACGTCATCATCACCCGGCATCCCCCGGAAGAGAGGACGTATTGACATGGCATCCGACAAGGCATGGAAACGCCCCCCGGGGGGCCTCGGCGGCTACGTCCGACTCACGGCCAGGGCCTCCCTGCGGGAGGCCGGGACCCTGGCCTACGTCCTCCACCGGGTCACGGGTCTCCTCCTCACGCTGTACCTCTTCATCCACATCGGGGCCATGTCCCTGGCCCGCATGCAGGGACAGAGCTTCGAGGAGCTCATGGCCACCTTCCGGCAGCCCGCCTTCCTCCTGGTCGACTGGTTCATCCTCGTTGGGGTGCTCGTCCACGGCCTCAACGGCATCCGCATCGTCCTCTTCGACCTGGGCCTTGGCTTGCGGCACCAGAAGGCCCTCTTCTGGGGCCTCATGGCCGTTGCCGGCGCGGTCGCCCTAGCCGGGCTTCTCCTCATCCTCCCGGAGATGGCAGGGGGTCTCTGACGTGGCGACGCCCAATGTCCTGCGGCCCGAGCGATGGGGGCTCTTCCTGTGGGTCATGCAACGGGTCAGCGGGGTCTTCCTGGTGGTCCTCCTCTTCTTCCACGTGATCTGGCTCCACTACGTGGACCCGGAATCCGTCCTGACGGTGGCCGGGGTGCAGCTCCGCCTCCAGGCGTTGCTCTTCGGCATCACGGACACCCTCCTCCTGGGCTTCGCCGTCTTCCACGGGCTGAACGGGGTGCGCGCCGTGCTCTTCGACTACGTGGCCTCCCCCCGGTGGCGGCGGATCAGCAGCGCCCTCCTCCTGGCGGCCGGTGTCGTCCTCACGGGATACGGCCTGTGGGCCTTTCTGCCCTTCGTCCTGGGCATGGCGTGAATCCGAGTTGCGGAGACCCGAGGGGAACCTCAAGGGGGAGAACCGCCTACCTCCAGGGCAGGCATCCCCCCAGGAGCCGCACGCCATGGACGGCGCGACCTTCACCCAGGTCCTCGAGGACCTCCTTCAGCGGTATCCCGTCGAGGACTGGTCGCGCGATCGGAGCCCCTTCGAGGTGCTCGTCGCCGTGATCATCTCCCAGAACACCACGGTGGCCAACGAACGACGGGCCCTGGCACGACTCCGGGAGGGGATGGGAATCACCCCCCAGGCCTTCGTGGCGGCGCCCCTTCGGGACTTGGAGGAGGCCCTCCGTCCCGCGGGCCTGTTTCGGTCCAAAGCCCGAAGGCTGAAGGGCATCGCCCAAAGGCTGACCGCCGCCGATGGCTCCGACCTCCTCGCCATCCTCGACCAGCCCACCGCACAGGCGCGGCAGGCCCTCATGGAGCTCCCCGGGGTGGGGCCCAAGACGGCCGACGTCGTGCTCAACATGGTGGCGGGACACCCCACCTTCCCCGTGGACACGCACATCTGGCGCATCGCCACGCGGTGGGAACTCACGGAGGGGAGGACCTACGAGGACGTCCGGGAAAGCCTGGAAGAGCAGGTCCCCCCGGCGCAGCGTCAGCAGGCCCACCTCGCTCTCATCCGCTTCGGCCGGGAGACGTGCAAGGCGATCCGGCCGCAATGCCCCATCTGCCCCGTGGCCCGCCACTGCCCCTGGTACGCCAAGGTCCGGGCAGACGAGATCCAGGCACGCCTGTACGAGCCCTGAGGGCACCTCCAAACCCTTATCAAGGGGGGGTTTCTCACCCTCCCGGATGGAGACCCTCTCCCACGACGTCGTCATCATCGGCGGCGGAGCCGCGGGGTTGAGGGCCGCCATCGCCGCAGCAGAACGATCCCAGATGCCGGACGTCGCGCTGGTCTCCAAGGTGTACCCCATGCGGAGCCACACGGTCTCGGCCGAGGGGGGTCTTGCGGCCGCCATCGGGGACGACGACTCCTACGACCTCCACGCCTACGACACCATCAAGGGGAGCGACTTCCTGGCCGACCAGGACGTCGTCGAGGAGTTCGTCCGGGAGTGCCCCAAGGAGATCATCCAGCTCGAGCACTGGGGATGTCCCTGGAGCCGGAAGCCGGACGGGACCATCGCCGTCCGCTGGTTCGGCGGCATGAGCGTCAAGCGCACCATCTTCGCCGCCGACAAGGTGGGGTTCTACCTCCTGCACACTCTGTTCCAGCGGAGCCTGAAGCACCCCAACATCCACCGCCTGGACGAGTGGCTCGTGACCTCCCTGGTGGAGGAGAACGGACGGGTCGTGGGGGCCACGGCCCTGGACGTCCGGAGCGGGGAACTCGCCCTCCTCCATGCCAAGGCCTTCATCCTCTGCACGGGCGGCGCCGGCCGCGTCTTCCAGTTCACGACCAACGGCATGATCAGCACGGGCGATGGCATGGCCATGGCCCACCGGGCCGGGGTCCCCCTGAAGGACATGGAATTCGTCCAGTTTCATCCCACCGCCCTGCCCGGGACGGGCATCCTCATCACCGAGGCGTCCCGGGGGGCGGGGGGATACCTGCGCAACGCGAACGGGGAGCGCTTCCTCAAGGACTACCTCCCAGGGAAGATGGAGCTGGGGCCCCGCGACCTCATCTCCCAGGCCATCGTCACGGAGATTCGGGAGGGGCGAGGAATTGAGGACCCCCGAGGCGACCACGTGCAGCTGGACCTGACCCACCTGGGCCGGGATGTCGTGGAGGAGCGGCTGCCCATGGTGCAGGAGCTGACGGAGACGTACCTGGGCATCGATCCCAACCGCGAGCCCATCCCCGTGCGGCCCGGCGTCCACTACATGATGGGCGGCATCCACGTTGACGCGCAGGGGCAGACGCCCGTGAAGGGGCTGTACGCCGCCGGCGAGTGCGCCTGCGTGACCATCAACGGCGCAAATCGGCTGGGGTCCAACTCCCTCTCGGAGTGTCTGGTCTTCGGCGCACGGGTGGGGGCCGCCACCGGCATCCTCGCCACCCGACGGCCCCCCTCCAAGCCCTCCAAGGAGGTCCTGGAAGCGGAGGAGGCGCGCATCTACGACGGGCTCCTGGGTCGCGAGCGGGGGGAGGCCACCGTCTCCGAACTCCGAGAGGAGCTCCGGACGACCATGGAGGGATGCGCGGGCATTTTCCGAGACGAGAAGAGCCTGAAGAGCGGCCTGAAGACGATCCGAAGACTGCGAAAGGCCTTCCAGAAGGTGGAGGTCGAGGACAAGGACCGGGTGTTCAACACGGAGCTGGTCTCCGTCCTGGAGCTGGACTCCTTGTTCGACGTGGCGGAGGCCCTGACCTTCTCAGCCCTGCATCGCGAAGAGTCTCGCGGCGCCCACTACCGCTCGGACTTTGAGGGCCGGGACGACGAGAGGTTCCTCGCTCACAGCCTCGTCCGTCGGACGGAGGATGGACTCGCGTTCGACCTCCTCCCCGTCACCATCACGAAGTGGAAGCCTGAGGCGCGGGTGTACTGACCATGCCCAACAGCGTCGTCCTCCGGGTGAAGCGATACCGCCCCGACCGCGCGGCGAAGCCGTTCTACCAGGACTACACGGCCCCCTACCGTGAGGATGACATGGTCCTGGACGTGCTGAACCGCGTCAAGAACACCGTGGATGGGAGCCTGACCTTCCGCTGGTCCTGCCGGATGGGCATCTGCGGGAGCTGCGGGGCCACCGTGAACGGGAAGCCCCTCCTCACGTGCGAGACCTTCGTCAAGGACGTGCGGAGACGTGTGATTCGGGTGGAACCCCTGGATCACTTCCCCGTGATCAAGGACCTTGTGGTCGACATCGACGACTTCATGCGAAAGCTGCCCCAGGTGAAGCCCTGGCTCCTCCGGAGGAGCGAGAAGATGTTGGAGGAGGGAGAGTACAGGCAGCGGCCCGACCAGGTCGAGGCCTATCTCCAGCACGCCATGTGCATCAACTGCATGATCTGCTATTCCGCCTGCCCCGTGTACGGCCTGGACCGGGAGTTCCTCGGCCCCGCCGCCCTGTCCCTGGCCCACCGGTACAACGAGGACTCCCGCGACCAGGGAGCGGAGGAGCGCATCGAGGAGGTCGCGGGGAAGGCGGGCGTGTGGGACTGCACGTTCGTGGGCGAGTGCAGCGTCGCGTGCCCCAAGGACGTGGAGCCGGCCCTGGCCATCCAGCGGATGAAGGCGCGAGGCGCCATGCAGCTGCTCCAGGCCTTGGCTCCCATCGGGCGGTGAGCATGGGCGGGACCCCGACCTACCTGAAGCGAACGTCCCGCCTCTGGTGGCTTCGCAACCCGCGCTACTTCCTGTACATGCTCCGGGAGATCTCCTCCCTCTTCGTGTTCCTCTACATCCTGGTCTTCCTCGGGCTGCTCCTGTTCCTGGGGAACGAGGCCTCCTACGAAGCCCTGCGGGCGCTGGTCGTCTCGCGGCCCTTCGTCATCTTCACCCTGGTCACCCTCGCCTTCGCCCTCCTCCACAGCGCCACCTGGTGGCGCCTCACCTCCCGGGTGCTCCAGGTCCCTTACTGGGATCGGACCCTCTCCCCCCTCACGGTCCTCCTCCTCCTCCTGGTGGGGTGGGCCCTCGCGTCGCTGGCCGTCTACTACCTCATCTTTCTGCGGGGGCTGTGAGGTGAGGCCCGACACCCCCTCCGCCTTCTTCTGGAGCCTCTTCAGCGCGGGGGCCTTCGTCGTGGCGCTCCTGCTCCCCGTCCACATCGTCCTCTTCCACTTCGGCCCGGACCTCGGGATCCTGGAGGAGGACAAGCTGGAGCGGGACGCCCTGGCTGCGTGGCTGGAGGGTGGCTTCCTGGTGCGAGTCTACCTCTGCCCATCGCCTCAAGTACGTCCTCTTCGACTGGCGCATGACCCGCGCGTATCGAGGCGTGGGGGCGGTCCTCTACGGCATCGCCATCCTGGGAACCCTCGTGGCCTTCGTCCTCACGCTGTGGCCCCTCATCTGGGACCTCATCCTCGCCATCCTGCCCCTATGAGGTGAGCTCCCGGCCGGTGCGGCGGGAATCCTTATGGGAGGGAGCCCCATGGACAACCGGCATCGCCGTGACCCCCCCTCCCTACGACCGGCTGACGCCCCCCGAGAACGGCGAGACGATCCACCCCACCGAGACGGGCCTCCGGGTGCCCGACGCCCCCATCATCCCCTACATCGACGGGGACGGCATCGGCCCCGAGGTCGTCCAGGCGGCGCGCCACGCCATGGATGAGGCGGTGGCCCTCGCCTACGGCGACCGACGGCGTCTGGTGTGGTTTCACCTCATGGCGGGGGCGGAGGCCCAGGAGGCCTACGGGGAGCTCCTCCCGGAGGACACCTTCGCCGCCATCCGCCACTACGTCGTCGCGCTGAAGGGGCCCCTCACGACCCCCGTGGGAGGCGGCTTCCGCAGCCTGAACGTCGCCCTCCGCCAAACGCTGGACCTCTACGCCAACGTCCGCCCCATCTTCTGGATCCCCGAGGTCCCCAGCCCCTTGCGGGAGCCCTGGAAGGTGGACCTGGTTATCTACCGGGAGGCCACGGAGGACGTCTACGCCGGCATCGAGTGGCCCCGGGGCAGCCCGCCCGCGGCGCGGGTGCGGGCCTTCCTCGCCAAGGAGATGGGGGTCTCCCTCCGGGAGGATGTGGGCCTCGGCCTCAAGCCCATCAGCGAGTTCGCCAGCAAGCGGCTTGTGCGGAAGGCCCTGGCCTACGCCCTGGAGAACGAGCGCCGCAACGTGACCATCATGCACAAGGGCAACATCATGAAGTTCACGGAGGGGGCCTTCCGGGAGTGGGGCTACGAGGTGGCCGCCCAGGAGTTCCGGGAGCGTGTGGTGACGGAGGAGGAGCTCTGGGAGGAGCACGGGGGGAAGGTGCCGCCCGGGAAGATCCTCGTGAAGGACCGGCTGGCGGACAACATGCTGCAGCAGCTCCTCACCCGGACGGACGAGTACGACGTCATCGCCACGACGAACCTCAACGGGGACTACATCTCCGATGCCGCCGCGGGGCTCGTGGGGGGTCTGGGGATGGCCCCCGGAGCGAACATCGGGGACGCCGTGGGGCTCTTCGAACCCATCCACGGGAGCGCCCCCAAGTACACAGGGCAGGACAAGGTGAACCCGACGGCGGAGATCCTGGCGGGGGCCATGCTCTTGGAGTACCTGGGGTGGGATGAGGCCGCGGACCTCCTTAAGGAGGGCGTCAAGGGCGCCGTCCAGGCGAAGGAGGTCACCTACGACCTGGCCCGGCGCATGGAGGGAGCCACGACCGTGGGGACACAGGCCTTTGCCCAGCGCATCGTAGAGCAGATGGGAGCGTAACGCCCCACCGTCCGAGGTCCGTCCAAATCCTTACCTTCCGCGACACCCTTTCCGATTCATGAACCCCTTCCAGGGCGTTGGGTTTTCCGTTGCCGGCGTCTCCGTGACCGTCTTCGGGGCTGCCTTCCTGATCACCGGAGGGCAGAATGGGACCTTCGGTTTCTTTGTCAGCCTCGTCGGCATTCTGATCTCCGTCCTGGCCTCCGCCGCCATCCGGGAGTAGCGCCGAGGCACCGGCCGTGGCGATCAGGCGCCCTTGAGTTCCTTGACGAGGACGGGAATCACCTTGAAGAGATCTCCCACGACGCCGTAGTGCGCCACACCGAAGATGGGCGCCGTGGGATCAACATTGATGGCCACGATGGTCTGGGCCCCCTTCATGCCGGTGACATGCTGCATCGCCCCCGAGATGCCGCAGGCGATGTAGAGCTTCGGTCGCACCGTCTTCCCGGAGGAGCCCACCTGCCGGCTCCAGGGGAGCCACTCCTTGTCGATGAGGGGGCGGGAGCCCGCCACCACGCCGCCAAGGGCCTGGGCCAGCTCTTCGACCAGGCGCAGGTTCTCCTGCTCCTTGATGCCCCGTCCGGCGGCCACGA
This sequence comes from uncultured Methanomassiliicoccales archaeon, assembly GCA_964348155.1. GTDB lineage: Archaea > Thermoplasmatota > Thermoplasmata > RBG-16-68-12 > JAJISG01 > JAJISG01. Next base: position 49,502 of record CAYGBN010000004.1, on the reverse strand, counting down.
TGACATCGGCCTCCGCGATGTCGATGTCCTCCGTCGCCGGCTTCTCGTAGCCCAGGACCTCCCGCTGGATGGCCACGTCGGAGAGGTCCACCCCCACCTCCCGCACGGAGGCCTCATCGGCCCCCGGCGCGGGGGCCTTGGCCGCCCCGGGACGGAGGGTGACGAAGCAGGGGTCTGGTGCCTCCACCGCCATCTCCACGGCGACCTTGCCGTTGTAGCCCATCCGGGTTACCCGGAGCGCCCCGTCCTCCATGGTCACGTCCACCGCGTCCGTCACCACGGGCTTCCCGAGATCTGCGGCCGTGCGGGGGAGGTACTCGTACCCCGTGGCGGTGTGGCTCGCCATGACCAGGATCGGCTCCTCCTCTTGGATGAGGGCGCGGAGCGCCGCCCCATAGCCCTCCGGCGTGTACGCGTGGAGGGCCTCATGGGCCACCGTGAGCACCTCGTCCACCGGGAGGGCGGCCACGGTCTTCACCACGCCGGCGTCGTCGCCCATCACGACGGCCTTCAGCGCCCCGTTGGCCGCCCGGGCCACCTCCCGGCCCTTCGCCAGGGGTTCCAGGCTCGTCTCCTCCAGCCCGCCCCTCCGGTGCTCCACGACGACGAGGACGGGCATCTAGCCCCCCCGACCGAAGCCCTTTCCCTTCAGCACGTCGGCCAGCTGCTTCGCCATATCCTGGGGCTCGCCCTCCATCATCTCCGCCTGGTGGGTCGCCTCGGGAACGTACATCCGGCGGACGGAGAGGCGACCGCCCAGGGACGCCTCAGGGAGGCCCAGGTCCGCCGGGAACACCTCCTGGATGGGCTGCCGCGTGGCCTTGAGGATGGCGGCTACGGAGGCGTAACGGGGCTCGTTGATGCCGAACTGGACGGTCAGCAGGGCGGGCGTGGGCAGGGCGAGGACCTCCTGGATCCCGCCCTCCAGCTCTCGGTGCACCTTCACCTTGCCGTCCTCCAGGACGACCTTCGCCGCCACGGAGGCGTGGGGAACCCCCAGGTGGGAGGCCATGAGGGGCCCCGTGGAGGCATGGGCGAAGTCCTCGGACTGAACGCCCGTGAGCACCAGGTCGTACTCCCGCCCCTGAAGGGCGTGGGCCAGGACCTTCGCCACCACGGAGGGGTCGAACTCCCACCCGTCGGGGACGTCGACCCGCACGGCCTCGTCGGCCCCCTTGGCCATGGCCTGACGGAGGACCTCCGTCACCCGCTCCGGCCCCGCCGCCACGGCGGTGACCGTCCCGCCCGCGGCCTCCTTGATGCGGACCGCCTCCTCTAGGGCGTACTCGTCCGGCCCGTTCATCTGGTACGTCAGGCCCTCCCGGACCACGTCCCGTCCGTCTTCGCGAACGCGGAACTGGAGCTCGGGGTTGGGCACCTGTTTCACGCACACAATGAGGTTCATAAGCGGGCCTCTCGACCTCCGGACGCGATATAAAGCTGTCGACGTGGCCCCGGGAGCCAGCCTCCCAACGTTTATAACCCGGGCGTCCCGTCCTTCCTCGGATGGGGTGGTCCACGGGCCTCGCTCAGGCCCTCGCAGCGGAGCCCGCCCGGGAGCACTTTGCCATCGTGGGGGAGGAGGTCTTCCTGCCCCTGCTGATCTCCCAGGGGATCGCCTTTGCCATCCTCGTGGGAGGGCTTCTCTACCGGTGGCTCACGTGGCGGCGCGTGAAGGGGCGCCTCCCCCGGGACTCCTTCCTCACGCGGGTCAAGGCGCTCCTGCGGGTGGGCCTCCTGCAGCGGAAGGTGATCCGGGAGGTCTACGCGGGCCTTCTCCACGCCCTCATCTACACCGGCTTCATCGTCCTGGCCATCGGAACGACCCTGGTGGCCCTGGAGTGGGACGTGACCATCCGCCTCCTGGACACCCGCTTCCTGGTGGGTCTCAACTACATCGTCTTCGAGGTGGCCCTGGAGCTCTTCGGCCTCTTCCTCATCGTGGGCATCGGCCTGGCCCTCTGGCGCCGCGTCGTCCAGCGGCCCAGGCACCTCCGCTCGGGGGTGGGCGACTACTACCTCCTCCTCATCCTCCTCCTCCTGGCGGTCCAGGGGTTCCTCATGGAGGCCTTCCGCCTGGGGGCCACCCCCCAGGAGGCGTGGTACCCCTGGTCCTTCGTGGGCTACGCCCTCTCCCGCCTCCTCATCCTGGCGGGGGCCATCACCCCGGGCGTCGTCACCCCGGGGGTGGCCGACGCGTACCTGTGGCTGTGGTGGTTCCACGCCTTCACCACGGCCTTCTTCCTGGCCAGCATCCCCTTCACCAAGTTCCTCCACATCCTCACGTCCCCGCTGAACACGTACCTGGAGAGCCTCCGGCCCTATGGGCAGCTGCCCACCCCCTTCACGCTGGAGGAGCTGGAGGGGCCCGAGGCGGCGGAGATCGCCCTGGGCGCGGCCTCCACGGCGTACTTCTCCCTGGAGGACCGCGCCATGTTCGACGCGTGCACCGTCTGCGGCCGCTGCACCAGCGTCTGCCCCGCCTGGATTACGGGGAAACCCCTGGACCCCATGCGCGTCATCCTGGACCTCCGGGACCTTACCCGACGGGAGGGACGGTCGGAGCCGGAGGACCCCGCCCCCCTCCTGGTGGGGGAGGAGGAGCTGTGGGCGTGCACCACTTGCATGGCCTGCGTGGAGATCTGCCCCGTAAGCATCCGCCACGTGCCCCCCATCGTGGAGCTGCGGCGCAACCTCGTCATGGAGCAGGGGAGGCTCCCGGAGACGGCCCAGCGGGCCCTAGCGCACATGGAGACGAACTTCAATCCCTACGGGGTGGCGTGGGACCAGCGGGACGCCTGGGCGGAGGGGCTAGACGTCAAGGTGGCGTCGGAGACGCAGGACTTCGAGATCCTCTACTGGGTGGGCTGCTCCGCCGCCTTCGACGAGCGGAACCAGAAGACGGCCCGGGCGCTGGTCCGGGTGCTCCAGGCGGCCGGCGTCAGCTTTGCCATTCTGGGGAAGGAGGAGAGGTGCACGGGAGACCCCGCCCGGCGCATCGGCAACGAGTACCTGGCCCAGACCCTGATCCAGGAGAACGTGAAGACCCTGGCGGAGCGGGGCGTCCGCAAGATCGTGACGGCGTGCCCCCACTGCTTCAACACCCTGAAGAACGAGTACCCGGAGTTCGGCGGGGAGTACGAGGTTCTCCACCACACAGAGCTTCTGGACCAGCTCCTCCGGGAGGGGCGGATTACCCTGCAGCGGGGGGACGGCCTCCGGGTGGCCTTCCACGACGCGTGCTACCTGGGTCGCTACAACGGCGTCTACGAGGCGCCGCGGAGGGCCCTGGGCGCCGTGCGCGGCCTGGAGCTCCGGGAGATGCACCGCTGCAAGGACAAGGGACTGTGCTGCGGCGCCGGCGGCGGCCGCATGTGGATGGAGGAGACCGTCGGCAAGCGCATCAACGTGGAGCGGACGGAGGAGGCCCTGGGGACGGGGGTGGGGACCCTATGCACCGCCTGCCCCTTCTGCATGACCATGATGGAGGACGGGGTGAAGAACGTGGGGGAGGAGGAGGCGTTGGAGACGGTGGACGTGGCGGAGCTCGTCGCTCGTCTCATGCGGCTCCCCGAGACGGAGAGGCGGCTGCCCACCCTCCCCCTGCGACGGGATCAGGGATAGATGCCCCGGGTCCGGTAGGCCTCCACCACCTTTCGCATGGCCACCACGTAAGCCGCAACACGAAGGTCCACCTTCTCCTCCTCCGCGGTCTGCCACACCTCGTTGAAGGCCTTGACCATGACGTCCTCCAGCTGCTTCTTGACCTCCTCGAAGGACCAGAAGAAGTGCTGGAGGCTCTGAACCCACTCGAAGTAGCTGACGGTCACCCCGCCGGCGTTGCACAGGATGTCGGGGATGACGGTGACGTTCCGCTTGTAGAGGATCTGGTCGGCCTCCGGCGTCGTGGGGCCGTTGGCCCCCTCGGACACGATCTTCGCCTTGACCTGCGGCGCGTTGTCGCGGGTGATGGCCTTCTCCAGGGCGGCGGGGACCAGGACGTCGCACTCCAGCTCCAGGATCTCCTCGTTGGTCAGGGCATCCGTTCCCGGGAAGCCCACCACGCTCCCGGTCTTGGCCTTGTGGAGACGGACCGCCTCCGGGTCCAGCCCGTTGGGGTTGAAGATGGCGCCCCGGGAGTCGCTGACGGCCACGATGGTGGAGCCCTGCTCATCGTGGAGGAGGCGGGCCGCGTGGTACCCCACGTTCCCGTAGCCCTGGACGGCGACGGTGGCCGCGCCGAGGTCCACCTCCAGGCGCTTGGCGGCCTCCCGGGTGGTGTACATGACCCCCCGGGACGTGGCCTCCTCCCGCCCCTTGGACCCCCCAATGACCAGGGGCTTCCCCGTCACCACGCCGGGCACGGAGTATCCCTCGTTCATGCTGAAGGTGTCCATGATCCAGGCCATGACCTGGGCGTCGGTGTAGACGTCCGGGGCGGGGATGTCCTTCTGCGGACCGATGATGATGGAGATCTCCGAGGTGAAGCGGCGCGTCAGGCGCTCCAGCTCCCCCGGGCTCATCTCCTTGGGGTTGCAGATGACGCCCCCCTTGGCCCCGCCGTAGGGCAGGCCGATGACGGCGCACTTCCAGGTCATCCAGGCGGCCAGGGCCCGCACCTCGTCCAAGGTGACGTCGGGGTGGTACCGGATGCCCCCCTTGAAGGGGCCGAGGACCTGGTTGTACTGCACGCGGTAGCCCGTGAAGACGCGGATGGAGCCGTCGTCCATCTTTACAGGGAAGTTCACGGTGAGCTCCCGGCTCGGCAACTTCAGTATGGCCAGCAGGCCCGGGTCCAGCTTGAGGCGCCTTCCCACGGTGTCGATCTGGATACGGGCAATGTCGAACGGGCTCAACCCCGCAGTCTCGGGCATCTGCATCACTCCGTCTCGGGAGGGAACTCTCCCTGCTCGACTCGATTCATCAAAGGCCGCCCCATAAAGTAGTTCTCTATATTCTCTATGGCGGCTTCAATCAGGGCTTCACGGTGCCCCGGCACGTGGCCGGCCACGTGGGGCGTCATGAGGAAGTTCTTCAGCGTGTGGAAGGGGCGCGTGAAGGGGCGGCCGCGGCCCCCCTGGGGGTAGGTCCACCAGACGTCGAAGGCGGCCCGGAACTCCGGATGGGATCGGAGGTGGTCGTACAGGGCCTCCTCCTGGACCACGGCGGCCCGGCCCACGTTCACGAGCACCGCGTCGGGCCGCATCACCTGCAACTCCTGCCGCCCCAGGAGGCCCTTCGTCTCCCGGGTCAGGGGGAGGGTCACCGCCAGATAGTGGGCCTCCTCCAGGACGCGCATCAGGTCCCCGGGACCTCCGATGAAGTCCACATCCTCCTTCGTCGTGCCACGGCGGTTGATGGCCAGGACCTGCATGCCAAAGGCACGCCCCATGCTCGCCACGGCACGCCCGATGTGGCCGAGGCCCAGGATCCCCAGGGTGGCCCCGTGGAGCACCCGGTTCTCCGGCTCGCGGTCGAACCTCCCCTCCCGCACGGCCTGGGTGTGGCGGGTCACGTTCTTCGACGCGGCCAGGAGGAGGGCGAAGGCGTGCTCCGCCACGGACTGGGACCCCGCGCCCGCCGTGGTGCACACCGCCACCCCCGGCCGGAAGACCTCCGCGGGCAGGTGGTCCGCCCCCGCCAGGACGGTCTGCACGAGGCGAAGCCCCTCCATGGCCTCCAGGACCCCTTCGGGGAGGCCCCCCAGGCCCGCGCACAGGATGACCTCCACGTCGGGGAGGGCGGGCGCCAGCTCCTCCCGGGCGATGACGGCGTGCGACCCCGCGGCCCCCTCCAGAGCCTTTCGGGACGCGCGGTCAAGGTCGAAGGTCGTCAGGACGGCGCCCACTCTCGGTGCGATGCCTCGACCGGCTAATAAAGGGTGCTCGCCCCGCGGTCCCTCGCCGAAAAAAAGGTGGTGAAGGGCTGCAGGGCGGTCTGCACCGCCCCCGCCCTTCCCACGTGGTCTACTCGGGGGAGTCTAGCATTCGGAGAACCCGCAGTTCCGGCACTTGATGCAGTTCTCCTGGATGATCAGGGAGCTGCCGCACTCCGGACACTCCGGGCTGTGGCCCTGGCGAACCACGGCCTTCGTCTCGTCCCGGTACTCCTTCTCTAGCTCGTCGTCAAACTGGGTGGTCTCCTCCTCAAAGCTGTCCACCCTGGGCTGCAGCGTCTCCTGGGAGTAGCCGCTGAGGTGGCGCTTCATGGCCTTGGCCAGGGCGTCGGGGACGGAGTAGATCTTCTCCCGATGGTCCCACCCCAGACGGGGGCTCCGGATCCCCTCAAGCTGGTCGACGATCTCGTCCACGGGGATGCCCGTCCGCAGGCAGAGGCTGATGAGGCGAGCCACCGCCTCCGTGAAGGACGCCGTGTACCCGCCCCCGCGGCCGATCTGGGCGAAGACCTCGAACATGCCGTGGTCGTCTTCGTTGATGGTCACGTAGAGGGCGCCGTAGCCAGTGAGGATCTTCTGGGTGGTGCCCCGAATCACGTCGGGTCGGGGCCGGGGCTCCGTGATGGCCGCCTCCTCCTCTTCGGCAGTCGGTACGCCCACGTTGAGGACCTGTGCCTCCCGGCTGCCGTCCCGGTAGACCGTGATGCCCTTGCAGCCCAGCTTGTGCGCCAGGAGGTACGCCTCCAGGACGTCCTCCACCGTGGCCTCCCTTGGCAGGTTGATGGTCTTGGAGACGGCGGCATCACAGGACTCCTGGAAGGCGGCCTGCATACGGACGTGCCACTCCGGGCTGACGTCGTGGGAGACGGCGAAGACACGCTGCCACTCCTCCGGCACCTCGTCCAGTCCGCGACAGGACCCGTGGTTCTCCAGGATCTTCTCCAGGAGCGCCTCCGACCACCATCCCTCATCCTTCGCCACTTCGATGAAGTAATCCAGGGCATAGGGGAGGTGCTCCCCGTCCATCACGTTCTTGTACCACACGAGGGAGAACTCCGGCTCGCATCCGCCGGAGGTGTCCGCGATCATGCTCAGGGTCCCCGTCGGGGCCACGGTGGTCACGTAGGAGTTGCGCATCCGGAGCCCGCGCTCCTGGTGCCGGGAGCCCTCCCAGGCGGGGTAGACGCCCCGCGCCTCGGCGAGGCGTTGCGACTCGTCGTAGCCCACCTCCTGGATGAATTTCATGACCTTCCGGGCCGCCGCCACCCCCTCCTCGGAGTCGTACGGAACCTTCATCCGGAAGAGCGCGCGGGCGAACCCCATGACCCCCAGGCCGATCTTCCGGGTGTCCTTTGTCATCCTGTCGATCTCCTCGATGGGGTAGCGATTCATGTCGATCACGTCGTCCAGGAACCGGGTGGCCAGGCGCACCGTCCGCTCCAGCTTCTCCCAGTCCAGGTCCCAGCCCTGCGCCCCCTCGAGGAGGTGCTTCTCCAGGTCGATGGAGCCCAGATTGCAGGACTCAAAGGGCAGGAGGGGCTGCTCCCCACAGGGGTTCGTCGCCTCGAAGTCGGCGATGTGGGGCGTGGGGTTGGTCCCGTTCGTCGTATCCAGGAAGAACAGGCCGGGTTCTCCCGTGCGCCAGGCAGACGTGGCGATTTGCTTGAGGAGGTCTCGAGCATCCACTTGCCGGGTAACCTCCCCCGTCCTGGGATTCCGAAGGGGGAAGGGGGCTCCCTCCTCGTAGGCCCGCATGAACGCGTCCGTAACGGCCACGCTGATGTTGAAGTTCGTGATCTTCGTCGTGTCGTCCTTGCACGTAATGAACTCCTGGATGTCCTCGTGGTCCACGCGGAGGATGCCCATGTTCGCGCCCCTGCGCTTCCCGCCCTGCTTGACCTGCTGCGTGGCCTCGTCGAAGATCTTCATGAAGCTCACGGGCCCGCTGGCCACGCCCATGGTGCTGCGGACGAAATCCCCCTTGGGGCGCAACCGGCTGAAGCCGAAGCCCGTCCCACCCCCGCTCTGGTGGATCTTGGCCTGCCACTTCAGGGCGTCGAAGATCCCCTCGATGCTGTCCGTCACGGGAAGCACGAAACAAGCCGACAGCTGCTGCAGCTCATTCCCCGCGTTCATCAGCGTGGGGCTGTTGGGCAGAAACTCCAGGCGCGCCATCATGTCGTAGAACGCCCGACCTGTGGTCTCCAGGTCCGCCTGGTCGTCGTAGAGGCGGTCCGCCTGGGCAAGGTTCAACGCCACGCGCGCGAACAACTCCTTCGGGCTCTCCACGGGCGTCCCCGTCTCGTCCCGCCTGAGGTATCTCCGCCGCAGGACGCGGTTCGCGTTCTCCGTCAGCGCTGGCTCGGGCCAGCGAGTGACATCTGTCTGTCCGATCTTCAGCATCTCCACACGCACCACCATCCCGTGAAGAGGTAACCCGGCGCATTCGCCCATCCTGTTAAATGGATTTCTGACCCCGCTTGATTACCGAGGCCCCGCGCCAGCCAACCATGTCTGTTATCCTGTTCATTATCCATATAGATAACGGATGTGGCATCCACTCGGGGCACGGCCCCCCCGCTCCGATCGTCCATGCGGCGCGAGGGGGAGAGGAGGCCAAGGAGCTTCCCCTAGGGGGTGGCTGAAACTGTCGGGGACACGACGCCCTAGAGGAACGGGGGACGGACGACGTCGGCGGCGTGGGGTTGTCCACGCACCTCGACCTCCACCTGAAGACCGGGTGCCGAGGCGGCCGGGTCCAAGTATCCCAGCCCTATGCCGACGCCCAGACTGGGAGATAGCGTGCCGCTCGTGAGGCTCCCCACGTGCTCATCGCCCAGAAGCACGGAGGAGCCGCGGCGCGGGATGCCGGGGCCCTGCATGCGAACTCCCATGAAGCGGGCATAGGAGCCCCTACGTTTCAAGTGGAGAAGCGCCTCCCTGCCCACGAATTCATCCTCCCAATCGATGATTCGTTCATAGCCTGCCTCCAAGGGCGTTCTCTCCCCGTCGAAATCCTGCCCGGACAAAAGGTAGCCCTTCTCCAAACGAAGGGTGTCCCGGGCCCCCAGCCCTGCCGGGGGCACGCCCGCTCCCAAGAGGGTGTCCCACAACTCCACGCCAAGGCCGGCACTCGCGTAGATCTCGAAGCCGTCCTCGCCGGTGTAGCCCGTCCTAGTGAGGTAGAGCTCGTCGGGACCGGAAGGCACATCCGCCTGCAAGAGCTTCTGGAGCGGGGCCCACCCCTTCGTTTCCCGTGGAGGCGTCAGCGTGGTGTCCCTCCGGTGAAGACGAGAGAGACAACCGTGAAAGCGCCGCACCCCACTCAGGTCGGCCGTGACAACATCCTCCAGGGTCCCCTGAGATTCGGGACCCTGAACAGCAAAGCACACGATGTCGTGAGTGAGGTCGTGCAAACGGGGCGGCCTGACGTGCCGCGCAAACCACCCAAACACCTCAGCCGTCCTCGCCGCGTTGCACACACACAAATAGCGATCCTCGCCGAACCCCAGGAAGACCACATCGTCCACTATTGTCCCATTCGGCCGGAGCAGATGCGTGTACCTCGCGGCGTTCTCCGACGGCACACGGCTCGGGATTGCCCGCCCGAGGCTTTGGGCGGCTCCCTCTCCTGCAATGAGGACCTTACCCATGTGGGATACGTCAAACACCCCCACCCTCTCCCGCACCGCCCGGTGCTCCTGGACGATTCCAGAGAAGTACAGAGGCATGCCCCAACCGTGGAAGTTGATCATGCGTTTGGCATTGCGTTCGTGGAACGCGGCAACAGGCGTACGCTTCGCCATGATTGATTCGGATGGCAACGGGGGACGAGGTATTATTAAACCTCGTGACTACCGGATGGACGATGGCGATTCTCCGAGAGCTGCGGTTCGAGATCAGCTATATGCTCTTTGCCCTTGGGGCCTTCCTCACGCTCCTCGTCATCTTCCACTACTTCCTCCAGGACTTCCTGCCCCAACCGGTTCTCGACATTGTCACGGCGGTGGGAAATTGGGTGGTGTGGCTCGTGGTGCTCGGCCCCCTGCTGCTCATCGTGGGAGGGTGGTATTTCGTTGACTTCATCCGTAAGCGGCGGGAGTTTCGGAAGCTCTTGGCCGTCCCCAGCAAGGCTCGTTTCGTCCGGAACCAGGAACGGCTGGAGGAGCTTGCGTGGTACCTCCCGGCCGGCCACGCCAGGGACCTGCAGAAACAGAAGGAAAGGTGGGGCATTCGCAAGTAGTCTCCACGGGAAAAGGTGGGGCGGGCCCTAGGCGTACCCGAGTTCGACGGCCGCCAGATCGTATTCCAGGGGGCAGGAAAGCTTCTTTCCAACGCCGATAACCCGGACCGCGGTCGGCCCCACCAGCCCTTCCGGATGACACCGGCCGTAGTGCTCGCATGCATGGTTGGAGCAGACCGGCCGCGTGTACTCCACCGTCGATCCCTCCACGGCAAGCCTGGCCTTAAGGGACGCGCTCACCTGGGCCGGCCCCACCTCCACCACGCGAACGCCGTTCTCATGGTACCGGCACGCGTCGGGGTGATGCACGTCTCGCGCTTTCAGAATCTCGTAGAGGCGACCACGCTCCAGGCTCAGGCACGCGGCCTTCAGCCCGCACTCACGGCAGGCTGGCTGGGGACCCACAAAGACGAAGGTCTCCCCCTCCTTCGCCATCCGCTCGCCGACAAGCGTAACCTGGCCCACGGCTCTCAAACCACCTGGGTGGTGGCGGCCAGTCGCTCGGCGGCTTCCACCGTCAGGCCCCGATCTCCCAGGATGGTGTACCGGTCGGGCTTGAGCTCGTGGGCGTGCACCAGGGATTCGATGACCTCCTCCCGGGAGACCCCCATGCCCGCCGCCGTGGTGGGGGCCCCGACCTCCCGGAGGGCCTGGCGGATCTCCTCCCAGTCCCCGCCATGCAGGTACATCATCATGATGGCGCCCACGGCGCACTGCTCTCCGTGAAGGCCAGGCTCCTTGGCGATGCGATCCAAGGCGTGGGAGAACAGGTGCTCGGACCCGCTGGCGGGCCGAGAAGAACCGGCGATGCTCATGGCCACGCCGCTGGAGACCAGGGCCTTGCACACGAACCAGGCGGTCTCCTCCAACCCCGGCTTCATGTCGTGGGCGTTCTGAATCATCATCTCAGCCGTCATCTCCGACAGGGAGGCGGCGTAGCTGCTGTAGTCCTCGTTCCGCAGCCGGTGGGCCAGCTCCCAGTCGAGAACGGCCGTCGAGTTCGCGATGATGTCTCCGCAGCCGGCCGCCAGGAGGCGGTGGGGGGAGTGGGCGATGACCTCGGTGTCCATGACCACGGCAATGGGGGCCCGGGCGGCGAAGGACGCCTTTCCCTCCGGCCCCAAGAGGGAGGCCTGGGAGGAGACGAGGCCGTCGTGGGAGGCCGCCGTGGGCACGCTGACGAAGGGGATCCGCGCCCGGAACGAGGCGTACTTGGCGACGTCGATGGGCCGACCCCCGCCCACCCCCAGGACGAAGTCAAGGGCGTGGTCCTTCACGGCTTCTCCGACACGCTCCACCTCCTCCAGGCTCGCCTCTTGGATGACGTGGTGTTCCGCCTCGACGCCCGCCTCACCCAGGACCTCGGCGGCCCGTTCCCCGGCGATCTTCCGGGTGATGCCGTCCTCCACGACCAGACCTCGCTGGCCCAGCTTCAGACTGGCACAGACGTTCCCCACCTCCCCCAGGGCGTCGTGACCCACCACCACGTTCCGGGGAAGTTCCATGGCCTTCCACTTCAGGAAGGCGCCGCCCTCGTCGGCAGGCATGACCCCCTTCGTATCGGGAAGCGGTTATTAAAAGGGTGGCCGGTCCGCGTGTCCGGAAGCCTATATGCGGAGGCCTCCCTCCGGGGGACGTGGTGCGAAGAGAGATTCGCCGCCGGAGAAGGCTGCGACGCAAGGAGATCCGCGCCCTGGCGGATGCCTTGCAGGCGGCCACAGGCGCGACCCCCTTTGCGGAGGGGGACCCCGTGGATCGGGCGGAGGCCCTCCTCTTCGACGTGCTGCTCCGGGGGAGCGAAGCCCTGGCCCTCGTGGTGAGCGATGCTCCGGTCCCCACGGTTCGCGGCCTCCTTCGGGCTCCGGCCTCCCGGCGGTACGTGACGGTGGACATGGGCGCTGTCCCCCACATCTACAACGGGGCGGACGTCATGGCCCCAGGCATCGTGGAGGCGGACCCCGCCATCGAGCCCGGGCAGCTGGTGTGGGTCCGGGACGAGGCGAACCGCCAGCCCCTGGCCGTCGGGGAGGCCCTGGCCTCAGGCGTCGCAATGGCGGCCGGCGCGGAGGGGAAGGCGGTGCGAACCCTTCATCACGTCGGCGACTGGATCTGGGAGATGGGGAGCGACTAGGCCCAGTAGGGCTGCCGCAGGTACTTGTAGGCGCTCATCGCCGTGATGGCGGCCTCCCCCAGGCCGGTGGAGAGGCGCTGGTCCTTCCCCGCGTACGTCACGATGTCCCCGCAGGCGAAGACCCCCTCCAGGGAGGTGCGCATGTCCTCCTCGACCCGGACGGCGGGACCCGCCAGCTCCACCCCCCACGCCCGGAGCTGCCGGAGCGGCGGGGAGAGGCCGATTTGGATGACGACGTCGTCGGCGTCTCGGGTGAACTGCTCCCCTGTGGTGTTGTCGAAGAGGAGACACCCCTCCACTCGCTCGGCCCCCAGGATGCGCAGGACCTCCGTGTTTCGCAGGACCTCCACCGGAGACTGGCCCAGGGCCTCCACGTTCTTCTCCATGGCGCGAAACTCCTGTCGCCGGTGTGCCAGGATGACGACGTCGGCCACCGCCACCAGGGCCAACGCGCTCTCCAGGGCGCTGTCCCCGCCCCCCACGACCAGCACCCGGCGCCCACGGAAGGCCCGGTGGTCCGTGACCCGGTAGTGCACCCCCTCCCGCTCGAGCTCCCCGGGCACGTTGAGGCGCCGGGGCGTGAAGGGTCCCATGCCCAGGGCCAGGATGACGGCCCTCGTTCGGTACTCCCCTTTGGTGGTGGTCACGGTGTACTCCTTCCCCTCCCGGCGGAGCGCCTGGACCGCCTCCCCCTCCCGCAACTCGCAACCCGCCTCCTTCGCCTGGTCGATGAGGGACTGGCCCAGCTCCGCCGCCTCGACGGCCATGAAGCCCGGGTAGTCGTAGACCGTCTTGCTGGGGTAGAGGCTCGTGAGCTGCCCTCCCAGCTCCCGGGCCTCCAGGACGAGGGTCGACAGACGACGCTGGGTGGAGAAGATCGCCGCCGTGAGCCCCACGGGGCCGCCGCCCACGACGATGACGTCGTAGCTCATCCTGAGGCGGCATCCTCCGGGCCCTATAAATCCCTCCCTCCGGCGGTGCGCCGCGGCTCCAGTGCCACCACCACCAGGTCCTCCACCAGGGACTGCCACCCCGCCTCCGACGTGGGGAGGCGGCGGCCGATGAGTCGCAGGAGAAGCCGGGTGGGGAGGGGGTGGCGCCGCGCAAAGCCTCGCAGCTCCCCCTCCCCTTCCGCGGGCGGGAGGGGGCGCGCCACGGCCTCCAGCCGCCGGGCCCCCACGAGGACGGTCACCCGCGGCGTCCTTCGGACGTTGCGGAGCCAGTCGGCCCGCTCCCCCCAGGCGGAGACCACGTAGTAGGCGTCGGAGGCGTCGTCATGGCGGAGGGCCTCCAGGACCGTCTCGTGCCGGCGCCCCGTGCGCCGCCCCACGTGGCCGAGAAGGAGGAGGTGCTCGCCGAAGAGCCGTCGGAGGGGGGTCCGGAGGAGGCGCACGGGAGCCCGATAGAGGAGGCGCAGCAGCCCCCGGGGCGGACCTAGGGGCAGGGGTCAGGCCTCCCCTCGCCCCTCCACGGCACGGCAGGCGCGATGAGCCATCCCCACAAGCGGAAGGAGGGGCCGATATTATTAAATTCCCAGAACCGCATCCCCCGCTTCCTGGAAGGGATGGGATGGGAATCTTCAAGCCCCTTCGAAAGCTGATGGAGCACGGACCCTCCACCCAGGGGGAGTACGTGGATCTGAGCGAGATGCCCCTGGAGGAGGAGGTCCAGGCGCCCCAGAGCATGGTCAAGGTGGCCGAGGTCCTGAAGGAGGAGGACCTGGGGTTCCTCAACAGCCTCCTCTATGAGGGGAACGTGGTCATCGTGGACTACGGCCCCATCGCCAACGACGAGCTCGCCCTGAAGCGGATCACGGGCGAGCTGAAGGCGGTGGCCCGGGACACGGGAGGCGACGTGGCGGCCCTGGGGCGCAACTACCTGGTGGCCACGCCGGCCGGCGTGAAGGTGGACCGGAAAAAGGTGCGCCAGGCCTTCTGAACCCGCTACTCCGGGGCGTCCACGCGGGTCGCCCGGAGCCGGCCCCCCTCGAAGGTCAGGTGGCGGTAGTCGCGGGAGTGGGCGGCCTGCCGCATCTTCACGCACCGGAGCCAGAGGGACACCTGCCCGTCCTCGCGCTCCCGGGGCGCAACCTCCAGGATGCCGTCCGCCAGGTACTCCTCTCCGTAGGGGAACTCCGTCCCCTCGTAAACCAGGAGGCTGGTCAACCCCGCCTCCCGGAGGAACCGGAAGAAGTGGAAGAGCTCCCGGCGGGGGGAGGTGAGGGAGGCCATGGGGTAGAGGGAGTTCACGGGGTCGATGACCAGCAGGTCGAGCCCCTCCTCCGTCTTGTTCCGGAGGTAGCTCTTGAGGATCTGGAACCAGTCCCCCGCCTCCTCCACCACGCCGTGCTCCAGTCGCATGGTGGCAATGTCCACGATGAAGTCGTCCTCCGGGATGCCCAGTGCCCGCATGGTGCGCTGCAGGCTCTCCCGGGTCTCCTCCAGGGAGACGAAGAGGGGCCGGAGCCCCTCGGCCCGGTTCCGGGAGGCCGTGTGGAGGGCCAGGGAGGTCTTCAGGGTGCCCGCGGGGCCGTGGAGCAGGACCACATGGCCCCGCGGGATCCCCCCGCCCAGGGCCTCGTCGAGGCCAGGGACGAAGGTGCGCACCCGCTCCTCCGGTCGGGCGGCCTCCTCCCCCGCCACCGCCGCCAGGCGGTCCTCCAGGTGCCCCACCCGCTCCCGCAGGCGTCGCATCTCCGCCAGAAGCCTGTCCTCGTCCTCCTCGCTCCTCATCCCTGCGTCGACCCGACTCCCCTCCTGTCCTCCCGTGGGCCGTTCAAACGATGCCCGGCGATTTATCTTTTTCTTAACGGGGTTGATAATGACCCCTGTCACAGAGTGACACGGAAGGTACATATAGGGAAACCACGCCATTATAAGGCTCGAGGGACGGGGTAGGTCCTTGGCCATGGATACGCGCGACCGGGGGATGGAGGCGACCCTCACCGTCGACGACTTGACTCGAGCCATCCGTAACAGCATCGACAGCCGAGGGATGAAGGAGGAGGAAGCAAGCGCCATGGCCCAACACATCCTCAACTTTTTTGGCTACAGCGAGAGGATCATTGACAACGTGTTGGAGCCGGATGACCGGGACGCTTTCTACATGTTGGAGGACTCAGGCATCCTGACGACGGAGCGGGAGGAGACGACCCTCTACGACGGCCGGGAGTGGCGGATTCACTACTGGCTCTTCCGGAAGGAGCGCATCTACGAGCTGGCCCAGGGGGCCCTCCCCCTGCGGGATGAGCCCGTGAACGCGCCATCGGTGTACGAGGAGATGCCGGAGGAGCTGTGGGAGGTTCGCCAGGAGCCGGAGGAAGAATAGTCAGGGGACGAGCATCCTCTGGAAGGCCGTGGGATACTTCATCAGGAGCGACAGCCCCAGGGAGGAGGGGAGCCACACCCGTCCGTCCCGGACGGGGTACGCCTTTCCGAACTGCTCCAGGCGGCGGAGCACCTCCCCCGCCACGGCGTCGTCCAGGCGGCACTGGTCGCCCATCTCGGCGGAGAAGGTGAGGGTGATGGGAAGGCGGAGCCGCTCCCTCTCCTCCTGGCGGGTCACGGCCGCGAAGCGGCGGAGCACGTCCCCGTCGAAGGGGTGCTCCTCCCCCTCCCGGGTGAGGCAGTGCGGCCTCTCCTCCTGGAGGAGGGTCGCCAGGCTCTTTCGTCGGGCGACGAGGCCGGCGCTGAGCCCCCGCATCTCCAAGGCCACCCACTTGTCCAGAGTCCGGTCCTCGAACACGGACCTCCCAACGGGCGTCTCCGCATAAGGCTTGCAGGGGGCACTTTCGGCCACCCCCCCTGCACGCCTTTAGCCCCCTCCGTGTGAGGAGGTTTCGTGCGCTTCCCCTACGCCCCACGCCGCCACCAGGAGGAGATCCTCGCCACCATGGACGAGGCGCTGGCCGGCGGCCACCTCGTCCTCCAGTCGGGCACGGGGTCCGGAAAGACCGTCTGCGCCCTGTACGCGGCCCTGCGGCGGGCGTTGCGGGAGGACCGGCTCGTCCTGCACCTGGTGCGGACGAACTCCCAGCAGCGCCAGGTCATGGCGGAGCTGCGGCGGCTGGGCCCCTACGGCCTGGCCCTCCAGGGGCGGCAGCGGATGTGCCTCCTGGCCCGGGAGGATCCGGAGCTCGCGGCGGGGACCCCCGAGGAGCTCTCCCAGTTTTGCCGGGACCGTCGGGAGGAGGTGGCCCAGGGGGAGCCCGGCTGCCGATACTATGGGGGCCTGCTGGAGGCGGACCTGGAGACGACGGCGGCCTGGTTCCAGGAGCACCTCCCTACGGCGGAGGACTCCGTGGCGCACTGCCACGACCTGGGCGTGTGCCCCTACGAGCTGAACAAGCTCCTGGCCCCCCGGGCCCGCGTGGTGACGGCGCCCTACGTCTACTTCTTCAGCGCCCCTTTGCGCCGCGCCCTGCTGGAGACGCTGCAGCGCCCCCTAGAGGACCTGGTGGTCATCCTGGACGAGGCGCACAACCTCCCCGCGTACTGCCGGGAGGTGGCGTCCTTCCAGGTCTCCCTCCAAACCCTGGAGCGGGCGGAGACGGAGGTCATGGACTACGGGGACCCGGAGGTGGCGGAGGGGATCTCGGCCTTCGACCTGGTGGCGGCGCTCCAGGAGGCCGTCCGGGAGCTCGCCCGGGAGCACGTCCATGACGAGGACGGCTTCCTGCCCCCCTCCGCCCTGGAGGCCGCGGTGATGCACGCCTTCGCCGTCACATCCACCCGGCTGCGAGGGATGCTCGCGGGCCTGGCCTCCCTGGGGGAGGTGGTGCGCGAGACCCGGCGACGACAGGGACGCCTCCCGCGCTCCTACCTCCTCTCCGTGGCCTCTAGCCTGCTGCGATGGACCGCCATGGAGGAGGCGGAGTACGCCAAGCTCGTGGTGGGAGGGGAGAACGCCGCCGTACGGGCCTATTGCCTGGACGCCGCCGCGGCCGCCCGTCCCCTCCTGGAGTGCCACGCCACCCTCCACATGTCCGGGACCCTGCAGCCCCTGCGGGAGTACCGGGACACCCTGGGCCTGCCGGAGGCCACCGTCCTCCGCGCCTTCCCCAGCCCCTTTCCCCCGGAGAACCGTCGGGTGGTGTACGTGGACCGCGTCACCACGCGCTACGAGGACCTCTCCCAGGACCCGGAAGCGTTGGAGCGGCTGCGGGAGGAGGTGCGCCTCCTCCTCCGGTGGTGCGAACGGAACACCCTCTTCCTCTTCCCCAGCTACGCCCTCCTGGACGCGTTCCTCCCGTTGGCGGAGGAGGCCCCCGTCCCCGTCCACGCGGAGCGGCCGGGAATGCCCCAGGACGAGCTCATGCGGACGCTGGACGCCTTCCGGGCGCGGACGTCCGCCTTCTTCGCCGTGACTGGGGGGCGGGTGGCGGAGGGCCTGGACTTTCCCTCCCGGGAGCTGGAGGTGGTCGTGGTCGTGGGGATCCCCTACCCCAAGCCCACGGCGGCCCTCCGGGCGTTGGTGGACTACTACGACTGGAAGTTCCAGCGGGGGTGGGAGTACGCGGTGGCGGCACCCACGAGCCGCCGCCTGCAGCAGTGCATCGGTCGCCTCATCCGTTCGGAGGAGGATCGGGGCGTGGCCATCATCCTGGACCGGCGGGCGGTCCACTTCAAGGGGACCCTGGGGCCGGTGCATCTGGCGGAGGACCCCTTGGCGGTGGTGGAGCGCCACTGGGCCCCCGCCGCCGCGTCGCGATGACGATATATGGAGGGAGCTCCTCCCCCTTGCCGGTGCTCCTTCCGACCCTCCTGCTGGCGTTCTGGCTCTTCCTGCCAGCCTACGCGGCGAACCCCCTGGCCGTGGTGTGGGGCGGGGGGACGCCCATGGACTTCGGGCGGGAGTGGCCCGACGGACGCCGCGTGCTGGGCGACGGCAAGACGTGGCGTGGGTTCTTCGGCGGCGGACTGTCCGCGATGGTGGTGGGCGCTCTGCAGTGGCCCTCCAGCGCCCTGTGGGCGGAATCCCTCACCCTGGGCGCCCTGGGGACGTGGTTGGGGCCGGTGGCCGCCCTGGCCTTCGGCGCGCTCCTTGGCGACGTGCTGGGGAGCTTCGTGAAGCGGCGGCTGGGGATGGAGAAGGGCCGCCGGGCCCCGGTCCTGGACCAGTACGACTTCGTGCTGGGGGCCTTCCTGCTGACGGCGGTCCTCTTCCCGGGGTGGGTGGCGGCGAATTACGTCCGGGGGGAAGCTCTCTGGGGCCTCGTCCTGATCCTGGTCCTGACCCCCCTCCTCCATCGGGCCGTCAACATCGTGGGGTACCGCATGGGGCGGAAGGAGGTGCCGTGGTGACGCTGGTCGAGGCCCTGCGGGACTGCGGCGCCCTGCAGTTCGGGCAGTTCACCTTGACCTCGGGACGCACGAGCACTTACTACGTGGACGTCAAGCGGGCCGTCACGCAGCCGGAGGTCCTTCGGGAGATCGTCGCGGGGATGCGCCCCCACGCGGCGGGATGCGACCGCGTTGCCGGGATGGAGCTTGGGGCCATTCCCCTGGTCGTCGCCCTGGCGCTGGAGACCTCGCTCCCCTACGTGATGGTGCGAAAGGAGGGGCGGACCCACGGGACGCAGCGGGCCCTGGAGGGGGAGCTCCGGAAGGGAGAGCGTGTCCTCCTTGTGGAGGACGTGACCACCACGGGGGGCACGGTGCGACGGGCGGTGGATCTCCTCCGGGAGGCGGGCGCGGAGGTGAACCGGGTGGTCTGCGTGGTGGACCGGCAGGAGGGGGCGGTGGAGCGCCTCGCCGAGGCGGGCGTGGAGGTTGTACCCCTGGTGTCGAGCCAGGATCTCCTTCAGCTCCGGGAATGAGGGGTACTTTCACCCACCCCCCAGGTTCTTCCTTAAGAGGACCCGCGCCTCTGGTTCTCCGTGCCCCACGTGTGGATGCAGCGGAGGGGGGAGGAGGCCGTCATCCGGTTTGACTACGATCGCGCCCTGGTCCGGGCGGTGAAGGGCCTGGAGCGGAGGAGCTTCGACGCACGCACGAAGGAATGGGTCGTGCCCCTCTACCTGTACGCCGACGCCCTGGCACGCCTGGAGGCCGCCGGCGGCGAAGTGGAGTTGGACGCCGACCTGCAGACGATGGTCGCAGAGGGGCTTCACCCCCGCCCTCCCCGCCCCGAGGTCCACGTGAGCCGTGCTGGGGGAAACTACGTCGTCCGATTCGACTACGAGCCCCGGTTGGTGAAGGCCGTGAAGGAGATTCCCGGCCGAAGCTTCGACCCCTCCGCCAAGGCCTGGTTCGTCCCCATCGAGGACGAGGTCGGGACCCTGGGGGAGGTGTTGCGTCCCTTTGAGGCAGCCCGCTGCGCGATTCGTCTGGATCCCGACGTCGAACGGCTCCTCGCCGCGCCCGTGCCGTAGCGCCCCGTGGGAAGGTTAAAGGGCCTTCCCGGCCTGGCGGCAGCCGCGTGAATCGGAAGCGGCTGCTGGAGCTCAAGGCCCGCCTCCCCCGCCCCTCCCAGGCCCGCCGCTGGGCCGAGGCGAACGCCGCCCCACAGGGCGTCATCCACCAAGTGGACACCTACTTCCCTGTCAGCAGCGGCCGCCTCAAGCTCCGGGAGGTGGGGCAGGAGGGGACCCTCATCTTCTACCGGCGGGAGAACGTGCCCTTGGAGAAGCGGAGCGAGGTCGATCTGGTGGCGGTGGACCGTCCGGCGGCCCTCCGGGAGGTCCTGGCGGAGGCCCTCGGCGTCGCCGTGGTGGTGGAGAAGGAGAGGGCCATCTACCGCTGGCGGGAGGTGCAGATTCACCTGGATGAAGTGGAAGGCCTCGGCTCGTTCTTGGAGTTCGAGCGCTCCCTCTCTGGGGTTGAGGACGAGGCCGCCGCCCACGCAGAATTCGCGGAGCTGAGGGAGACCCTGGGCGTCCGGGAGGAGGACCTGGTGGCGGGCTCCTACAGCGACCTACTCGGGGGAGGGGAGGGATAGCGGCCCGCGGGGTGCGAGGACAGGCTTAACCCTCCGCCGGTGTTTCGGCCCCCATGTACCTGCGGTACTTCGGGATCCGCGTCACCGACCTGGACCGCTCCCTGACGTTCTACACGAAGCATCTCGGCCTGAAGGAGGTCGGTCGGGGGGACATGAGCCAGTACGGTGGCGGCCGAGGGCGATGGGTTCTCCTCCAGGACCCCCAGTCGAAGCAGCGACTCGAGCTGAACCTGTACCCCGAGGAGTCACCCTACGCCGGGCCCTACGAGCCGGGGGAGGGCCTGGACCACATCGGGTTCGTGGTGGACAATGTGGAGGAGGCCTTCAAGCGCCTTCTGGCTGCCGGGGCGGAGCCCACGGAGGTGACGCCGGAGATCACCCAGGGGTTTCAGGCGTGCGTGAAGGACCCCGACGGAAACTGGATCGAGCTCTTTCTCCACGACTAGCCGGGCGGGACGCCCTCACCCTACTGCTCGAAGGCCTCCAAGAGGGCTCGTGTGTCTTCGAGGTCGATGACCGCCGAGACGCGGCCCTTGTGGTGCGTCAGCATGGGGGGGCCCAGGAACTGGGACACCGCGTCCGCGCTCTCCGCCTCCAGGACGAAGTAGAAGGTGTGTTCGTTCGGGGCCACGAACGCCCCGTTGATCTTCACCCCAAGCCGCTTGGCCGTGGGAACCATCTCCCCCAGCCATCCCTCGTACGCCGTCCGATACTCCTCCCGCGCGAAGCACTGCTCCGGAGGGTGGGTTAAGGTCGCCACAAATCGCATGGCGGGCTCTAGTTCATGCGCCCGCTTAAGGATGCCCCTCCCCGGCCGGGGGTCATCCGCGGGGGCCCAGGCCGTGGGCCTCCCGGACCTCCTGGAGAAGCCCCTCCTCCGTGTACCCGAAGGGCGCCAGCAGGGTCTCCCCGGACCGGCACAGCAGGCGGAGGTACTCCCACGTGTCCACCCGCTCGTCCCCCTCCAGGAAGGCCGCGAACTTCACCTTTCGCCGGTAGTCCCGGGCCCGCCGGTCCGTGAGGACGTACCGCACGGACTCTCCCGGCTCCACCGTGAAGCCCCGCGCCCGCATCTGCCGCAGGGCGGCCACGGTGTCGCTCAGGACCATGTACTCCTCCAGCGGCTTGGTGACGGTCTTCGTGAGGACCAGGTCCTCCAGGGGCACGCGACCCGCCAGGAGATCTCCGGCGGCCTCGTGCAGGGCCTCCACGGCCCCCGGGATGCGGGCCCGGAACGCCGCCGCGTCGGGGGCCCGTCGGAGGACCTCTAGCATGGCCTCCTGGGCCTGCCGCACGAAGCCCGTGGTGTCGTGCCGCCGGAGTTCAATGCCCCGGAGCTTCATCTCCCCGTCCTCGAAGAGCCCGTAGTAGCGGTTCAGGGCCCCTACATGGGTGGTCTTGCAGGGCAGGAAGACGATCCACTTGTACACGCCCTCCAGGTCCAGGGGGAGGCCCGTGGCCGTGGCGATGCGGTCCACCACCGCCTCCACAGGGTCGTGCCCCGGCAGGGGCCGCAGCCAGAGGGAGTCGACGATGCCGTGGAGGACGTCGTAGCCGCAATCCTCGGCGATGGCCATGCTCTGGACCAGGAGTTCCCGGGCGAAGGCGTTGATCGCCTCGTGGCACTCGATGCGGCCGAACCGGGCATTCCGGTACCCCTGGTATCCGAAACTCGTAACGAGCATCCACTTCAGGATGTTGTCTCGGGCCGCGTAGATCGCCTGCATCGGCCCCGGTTCCCTCTTCTTCCGCTTGTAGTACCGCTTGCGCTCCAGCAGCGGCCGAAGGTAGACGGGGATGAGGCCCTCCTGCCGCACGCAGAGGTGGTGCCCGATGGCCGGGGCCCGCACCCCATCCTCCCGGCAGCAGCCGCAGAAGATGGTCTCCGGGGAGATGTTGTACTTCACCATGATGGCCGGGTAGAGGGAGGCGTAGTCCAGCTCCACGATCCCCTCGTGGATGCCCACCTCCGGCTCCAGGATGAAGCCGCCCCGATCACACAGGAGGAGGTCCTCCGCCGACTTGAAGGTCTCCGGGATGTTCTTCTTCCACAGGACGGCGTACCCGCGGCGGCGGGCCTCCGTGATCTGCATGTGGGTGATGGCCGTCCCCGGCGTCAGGCGGAGCATCTCCTGCGGCGGGAGGCGGGCCAGCCGGGCCATCTCCGCCAGCCCGTGGAGTCCCCCCTCCCGGTGGGCGAAGTGGTTCGCGTCCAGGTGGAGCCGCCCGCGGAGCAGGTACTGCGTCGGCTTGTAGACCACCTTTCCGTAGGTGAAGTAGCTCTTCCCCTCCCGCGGCGGGAAGCGTTGGGCCTCCCGGCCCAGGACCAGGTCCACGCCCAGCGCCTCCGCCTTGTGGAGCAGGTAGGGCATCACGAAGGGGTCCCCGTCCCGCGTCAGGAGGATGTCCGGGTCCTGCTCCCGCAGGGCCCCCCGCAGCCCCTCCAGGATCTCCGCCTCCCCTCCCTGGAAGACCGCCTCCCCCAGCCGGGCCTCCCGCAGGGGATCCTCGTCCCGCGGCAGGCCGAGCGGCGCCTCCACCCGCACGTCCAGCTCCCGCGCCCTCAGCGGCGGCAGCTCGTACTCCAGGGCGAAGGGCGCCTCCAGCGTCCGCCAGCCGCCGTTGAGCTCCACCTGGCCCAGGGGCAGCAGGTCGTGCTGGAGGAAGTAGCGGTAGGGGAACCGCAGGTCCACGTCGTACAGCCGGAAGTCGTGGTAGCGCCCCTCCCTGGTCACCAGCTCCGCCAGGGAGGAGAGGTCCCCGTAGTGCCGGGGCCAGACCTCCAGGACGTCCACCGGCTCCCGGGACTGGATGTCGATCTTCCGACGACTCCACGCCACCCGCTCTGCCCGCTCCAGGGGCTCCAGCCGCCGCCGCATGGCCCGCAGCCCCTCCTCTTCCCCGTGAACGTAGAAGCGGGGGCGGAAGGAGGGGTCCTCCACGCGGCGGATGCCCTGGGGCGTCCACAGCCACAGGACGATGGCGTCCTCCGCGTAGTCCGCGTAGGCGTCCAGGATCCAGCCGCGCATCGTCTCCCCCGTCGCGCGTGTCTCGTAGGCCGTGGGGATAAAAGGCCTCGAAGGAGGGAGGTGGGCGAAAGTGCCTCGGAGAGGGCCCCGGTCATCGCCGCTCTCGCGTCACCACCCGGAGTTCCGGTCCCGTGAAGCCCCCAACCTCCACGCGGGAGTCCGCCCCCTCCCCATGGACGCGGAGGGACAGGGCCGTCCTTCCCACCTGCAGGTTCCGGAGTTCCAGGGGGGCGAGGCCTGCGGGGAGGTGGGGGTGGAGGTGCAGGGTTCCGCGGGGTGCATCCGCCTCCAGGCCGAGGAAGGCCCGCATGAGGAGGAAGGGGACCCCCGTGCCCCACGCCTGGTAGACGGAGGCCTCCGGGACCCGCTCCGGGGGTTGCCCCTGGCTCCGGGGCCGGCCGGAGAAGAGTTCGGGGAGGCGGTGCGCGGGGAACGCCGTCGACGCGTCGCGCAGCCCCTGATAGACGCGCGCGGCCTCCTCCCAGAGGCGCAGGCGGGCCATCCCCCAGGCGATGAGGGCGTTGTCGTGGGGCCACACCGAGCCGTTGTGGTAGCTGAGGGGGTCGTAGATGGGGGCCTGGGGGGAGACGGTCCGCACGCCCCAACCCGAGAAGAGGTCTTCCTGCAGAAGACGCGTCGCCACCGAGGCGGTTCGAGCCTCCGGCGGGATGCCCGTCATGAGGAGGTGTCCCGGGTTGGAGGCCACGACCTCCACCTGCCGTCCCCCCCTCTCCAGGGCCAGTGCGTAGGTCCCCTCGGCGGGCATCCAGAACGCCTTGTCGAAGCGTGTCCGCAGGTCCTTCGCGTCCTGAAGTGCCTCGTGGGCGGCCCCCTCATGGCCAAGGGCGTCGGCCAGGTCCGCATAGCTCTGGAAGGCCCAGTAGGCGTATCCCTGGACCTCGCAAGGGGCGATGGGGGGGTCGGGCTGGGAGCCGTCGGGGCGGAGGACGCCCCACTCGCCGTCCATCCAGCCCTGATGCCGGAGTCCAGGCGGCTCTCCGCCCTGGTAGGCCAGAAAACCACCCGGGGAACGGGCCATGACCGCGCGAAGATGGGCAAGGGCCCTTTGCGCCGCCGGATAGAGTTCACTCAGAAACCCCCGGTCACCCGTCCACCGGACGACTTCCGCCAGGAGGCAGAGGAAGAGGGGCGTGGCGTCCACGGAGCCGTAGTAGGGGGTGTGGGGGATCCGCCCCTCCCCCGCCAGCTCGCCCCGCCGGAGCTCGTGGAGGATCTTGCCGGGCTCCTCCTCCCGCCACGGGTCCCTCCCCCGACCCTGACGAGCGGCCAAGAGGCGCAGGATCTCCATGCTCACGTCGGGGCGCACGTGAACCGTCTCCAGGCCGAAGATCAGGCTGTCCCGTCCGAAGGCCGTGGCGTACCATGGCAGCCCGGCCGCGGGCACCTTCCACCCGTCCGCCCGGATGAGGATCGCCGCCGCGTCCCCGGCCGCCCCCTGGAGCCAACCGTCCACGACGGGGTCGCCCACTCGAAGGGGAGCCCAGCGAAGTGCCCGTGCTACCAGCGTCTTCCCCAGGGACGCCGCCAGATCGTCGGCCATGACCAACCCCCCCATCCTCGGGAGGGGCCCCGTCCCCACCTCGGCCTTGGTGGTCATGGCTACCTCCTTCCCCGGCGCCAGGTCCACGTGCCAGGCAGCCCCCGACGCGTCCAAATCGTCGGGAGGAGGGTAGAAGGAGAGGCGGGTCCATCGCCGCACGCCGTCGCCGCCCTCGTAGGCGTACGTCAGGGCCGGGGGCGCCACGTCCACGGTCACCTGGCGGCGTCGCGCGTCGAGGATTCCGCGAACCTCGAAGACGTCCTGGAAGTCCGCCTCCAGCGCGAGGCGAAGGAGGCGCTCGCCCTCACTCCCCTTGAGGTACGCGGTCTCCAGCAGATGAGAGCCCAGGGCGATTTCGCGTCGAAGGCGGAGCCCCCCCTCGTCGGCGAGCCGGACGCGGGCGTGGTGGAGGCCGGAGCTCTCCGCCCCCTCCAGCTGCAGGTCCCCCCCCTCCACCTCGTACGTGTAGCGGCTCAGGTGCCGCGTGTCCTCCAGGTAGAGGCCGTACCCCGTGCCGGAGGGGACCTCCCCCGCGGGGTCCGCCACAAGGAAGGCGTTCCCGCCCTTGAGGAGGAGCCCGTCGGTGACCGGATTCGCCGCCCGCGTGCTCACCGCCCACGCCCCGAGGGTCGCCCGAGGACGGCGTCCGCCAGGCGAAGGGCCCGGACCGTCTCCCTCACGTCGTGGACCCGGACGACGTGCGCCCCCCGGGAGGCGGCGAGGACGGCCGCCGCCAAGCTCCCCTCCAGCCGCTGCTCCACGTCCGTGTCGAGGACGGCGCCGATGAAGGACTTCCGGGAGGGCCCTACGAGGATGGGGCGCCCCAGGCTGCGAAACTCCTCCAACCGCCGCAGGATCTCCAGGTTGTGGTCCAGCGTCTTCCCGAACCCGATTCCTGGATCCACCAGAAGCTTCTCCTCGTCCACGCCCCCCTCCACCGCGTGCGCCATCCGCTCCCGAAGGAACCGCAAGATGTCGGCCACCACCTCCTCATACTGCGGGTTCCGCTGCATGGTCTTGGGCTCGCCCTGCATGTGCATGAGGATGGCGGGAACATCTTGCTTGGCCACCGTCTGCACCATCCGATCGTCCCGCAGGGCCGTCACGTCGTTCACCATGTCCACGCCGACGTCCAGGGCCTTGGCCGCCGTCTCGGGCTTGTAGGTGTCCACGGAGAGGGGGACCCCTGCACGGTCCACTAGGACCTTGAGCACGGGCTCCAGCCGCCGCCACTCCTCCTGCGGGGGGACGGGATCGCTGCCCGGACGGGTGGACTCCGCCCCCACATCCAGGAGGTCGGCCCCCTCCGCCACCATCTCCAGCCCCCGCTGGATGGCCGCGTCCGGCGCGAGGTGCGCCCCTCCGTCGGAGAAGGAGTCCGGAGTGACGTTGAGGACGCCCATGACCAGGGGGCGCTCCATGGGCAGGGGGCCCCGACGCATCGGGAGAATGAACGTGCGGCGACGGTCGTGCTCCAAGACCGCCTCCACCTCGGCGGCGATGGCGGGGCACTGAAAGGCTTGCCTCCGCATCTTGGCCACGAACCGGCGGAAGTGGAGGAGGGTTCCCAGAAGGATGACGTCCACCTCGTCTCGGGAGAAGTCCACGAGCCCCTTGGGGGTGGCGGCGTCCCCTCCTGCCCCGAGCATCTCCTGCTTGGCGATGGTGGCCTCCCGGTAGCCGACGCCCTGGAGCTTGACGGCGCGGAAGAGCCCCTTCCGGGCGAGGATGGGCCCCCCCTTGGGCTCGACCCCTACTTGCTCCAGCGCCCGCGCGGCGTCCTCCTCCGACGCCAGGGCGAGGACGTGGGCATTGAACATCCTCACGCCATATCCGTTCCCCGGTAAAACGGTGCGGCCCGGTTACGCGAGGCCGAGGGCCCGCTCCACCTCGGCCACCAGGCCCAGGTACCGCTCGTGGTCCCCCTCGAGATCCGCCTCCGCCCGCTCGAACTGGGAACGGAGGGACGGGGCGTCCTCCGGCTCGACGAGCTGCTCCGCCATGGGGAAGAGGACGTTGTCCTCCTTGGCGATGTGGTCGTGGAGGAGGTCCATGTATGCGCGGGCGTGGGCCACGAAGGTCGCCGTCTCCTCCTGCTCCACGGCCTCGGCCATGGCCTTCACGTGCCGTCGGCCCACGTCGTGCTCCGCCAGCATCACACCCAGGGGCCCCTCGTCCCGCGGCAACCCCCGCGCCTCCAGGTAGGGAAAGAGGACGCCCTCCTCCTTCCGGTGGTGGCAGCCGTCGGCGAAGCCGCGGACGAAGTCCAGGAGGCCCTCAAGCACCTCCTGGGGCACCGCCCGCCCCGCCTCCAGCCGCTCCACGGCGGTCTCCAGGGCCGCCAGGGCTCGCTCGATGACCCGGTGCTCCTCGCGCAGCGCCTCCGTGGGGTGCATGGCCTCGAAGTCCGCATAACCGCCCGGGCCCTAACCCTGCTCCCGAACGGGTTCGGCCTCCTCGACACGCTTTAATAACCTCCGAACCTGCTACGGACCCGATGCGCATCCTCTTCATCCACGCGGACCGCATGGCCTACGAGGCCCGGGAGCGGACGAAGTACGCCGAGGAGGTGCCGGAGGACGAGCTCCACGCCTCCTTCGACGACGTCTTGGTCTGCTTCACCGCCGTGGAGACGGCGGATGCGGACGACGTGGGAGGGATCGCCGCCCGGGCGGCGGACGAGGTCCAGGACGTGGCGGAGCAGGTGAAGGAGGAGCGCGTGCTCCTCTACCCCTACGCCCACCTCAGCCCCTCCCTGGCCGCCCCGGACGCGGCGAAGGAGGTGATGGTCGCCCTGGCGGAGGAGGTGGGACGCCGCGGGCTGGAGGTCCACCGGTCTCCCTTCGGCTGGTACAAGGCCTTTAACCTGGCGGCCAAGGGGCACCCTCTCTCGGAACTCTCCCGGGAGATCGCTCTGGAGGGGGCCGTCCAGGCGGAGTCCCAGGCCCTGGCGGCGGAGCGGGCCCTGGTATCCCACTGGTACATCCTGGAGCCCGATGGGGGGCTGCACTCCCTCACCCTGAAGGACGGAACCCCGTCCGGCTACGACTTTGCCGCGGAGCCCAACCTGGAGCGCTTCGCCCGCTACGAGATGGCCAAGAGCCGGGAGGCCAAGGAGGAGGCCCCCCACATCCGGCTCATGCAGGACCTGGAGCTCGTGGGGTACGAGCCCGGGTCCGATCCCGGGAACCTCCGCTTCTACCCCAAGGGGCGTCTGATCAAGGCCCTCCTGGAGGACTTCGTGAGCCGACGGACGGTGGAGTACGGCGCCATGGAGCTGGAGACCCCCGTCATGTACGACTACGAGCACCCCAGCCTCAAGGCGTACCTGGAGCGCTTCCCTGCCCGGCAGTACGCGGTGGAGACGCCCAACAAGCGGACCTTCCTCCGGTTCGCCGCCTGCTTCGGCCAGTTCCTGGTGGCCCACGACATGACGATCTCCTACCGGGACCTCCCCGTGCGCATCTACGAGATGACCCGCTACTCCTTCCGGGCGGAGCAGCGGGGGGAGCTCTCCGGCCTGCGGCGGCTGCGCGCCTTCACCATGCCCGACTGCCACGCCTTTGTGGCGGACATGGAGATGGCGAAGGAGGAGATGCTGCGCCGGTGGGACCTTTCCCACCGCATGCTGTCGGAGCTGGAGTTCGACCTGCCGGCAGAGCTGGAGGTCGGCCTGCGGGCGACCCAGGCGACGTGGGAGGCGCACCGCCCGTTCATGGAGTCCCTGGCCCGTCGGTGGGGGCGCCCCGTCCTGCTGGAGCTGTGGGAGGAGCAGTTCTTCTACTTCGTCCTGAAGTACGAGTGGAACTTCGTGGACGCCCTGGGGAAGGCGGCGGCCCTGAACACGGACCAGGTCGACGTGGAGAACGCGGAGCGGTACGGCATCACCTACGTGGACGAGGAGGGGAAGGCCGCCCACCCGCTCATCCTCCACCTCTCTCCCAGCGGGGCCATCGAGCGGGTCCTCTACGCCCTCCTGGAGAAGGCCCACTACGCCATCGAGGCGGGGGAGCCCCCCATGTTCCCCGTATGGCTCTCCCCCACGCAGGTCCGCGTGGTCCCCGTGGCCGAGGACCAGCTGCCCCGCGCCCGGGAGGTGGCGGACGCTTTCGCAGGCTTCAGGGTGGACCTGGACGACACCTCCGACACCCTGGGGAAGAAGGTGCGGCGGGCGGAGAAGGAGTGGATCCCGTACGTCGCCGTCGTGGGCCGCCGGGAGGCGGAGGCGGGGACGGTGAACGTTCGCGTCCGTCGGTCGGGAGAGCAGGTGGAGATGAGTGTAGACGAGCTCCGGGAGCGTCTGGCGACGGAGGTGGAGGGGATGCCCTTCAAGCCCCTCCCCCTGCCGCGGGAGCTCAGCCGCCGGCCCGTGATCCGCTAGGGGGAGAAGAAAAGAGGGGTGGCCCGGAGGCCACCCCAGGGGGGAGGAGTTATCGCGACCTCTCGATCTGGCTACGGACGTACTCCCGGACGGCGTTGCGGATGGCGTCCTCCAGGGAGACGGAGTCGCCCTCCCGCACGAGCTCCTCCAGCTCCACGGCCCGACCCTTGGGGAGGTCCACGGTGATCCGCTCCAGGTGCTCCGGGGGGAACTTCAGCGCCAGCAGCCGGTCGATGGCAGCCCTGATGGCATCGGAGAGGGTGTTGTAGTCGCCCTGTCTGACCAGCGTGTCCAGTTGTTCCAACGTGCGGACGGGAAGTCGTACCGTTACTCTCTCTGTCTCCGATGCCATTGTGCTGTCACTTGCGTCCGACGGGTCTCGCGTGAGGTGTCCGACAAACGTCGGATACACGCCCTGCTACATAAACGTACCGGAGGTCGGGTTCTGTGGGGTGTCCACCCTGTCGTCCAGGGTTCCATGAAACCTCTCTATCAGCTGCTGGTGGAGTCTGATCTGAGTCCGTGGTATAGCTTGGGTCGGGACGTGCTTCACGCGTCGGTCCTTGGACCGCCAGTGGTAGACACTCCGAATGTACCTCCTATACCCGCCATGCTGATCTGTGATAATCTCATCAGGGCTGCCGCCAGCTCTCTTGCACCTCTGGAAGAATCGCTTCCCCCCCGGCTTTGTCTCTCTTCTCCGAAAGGTGGCCAGCCACAAGATAGCGCGTCCCCTCGTCGATGCAGTCCCAGAACCAGTACTGCTTGCCTGCACGCCTGACTCTCTTTCCTCGTAGGTCGACGTGCTGGCGTGCAGGGTTGCAGCCCTCACGTTGGCCGGGACCGCACGTAGTCCTCCAGCGTAGTCGGCTTCACCCCAAACGTCCGGCACGCCTCGCCCATCTCCACCGCGGAGTCGAAGGTCTCCATCCACGCCAGGATGTCCTCCATGCCCTGCGGTCGCCGAGAGGCCTCTACCTCCGGCGCCACGTACTCCACGGGAATCTCCCTCCCCAGCACCCGCTCGTAGGTGGCGACCACCTCCCGCCAGGAGAGGGCCTCGGGTCCCCCGATGGGGAGGCGCCGGTCCACGGCCTCCGGGTGGCCGATGGCCCCTGTGGCGAAGGCGGCCACGTCCCGGGCTGAGACGAAGGCGTGCTTCCGGCGACCTTCGCCCACGAGGACGACGCGCCGTCCCTCCCGCACGGGGCGTCCCACCACGGCCTCCACCCACGATTCCATGAAGTTCTCGGGGGCTAGGATGGTGTACGTCAACCCGCTGCCGCTGAGCTGCGCCTCCGCGTGGGCCTTCGCGCGAAAGAGGGGGATGGAACTCTCCTCGCTGGCCGGGAGGATGGAGGTGAAGACGAACTGCACCACGCCGGCGTCCCGGGCCGCCGCGATGAGTTGCCGATTTCCCTCCCGGTCCACGCTCTCCAATGTGTCAGTCCCCCCTCGCCCGACCGCCGTGGCCGTGGTCACCACGACGTCGACGCCCTCGCAGGCCGCCCGCAGGGACCGGGGGTCCTTCAGGTCCCCGAACACGGGGTCCGCCCCCGCGTTGCGGAGGAGCCGGGCGGAGGGATCCGACCGTACCAGGACGCGGGGGTGCCCCCCCTGATCCACGAGGTTGCGCACGACGAGGCCCCCGAGGAACCCCGTGGCCCCGACGACGAGGACCCCCATCTCCCTGGCCCCTGGGCGCGGCACCCTCTCACAGCCCATCGGCGGCCGCCCTCAGCTCCTTGGAGGCCCCCGACGCCCGGGGCGGGCCGTGTCCCACGATGAGGCTGTCGAACTCGTGCGCCGCCACCTTCTTGATGGAGTGGCGGTGCTCCTCCGGGTCGATGTTGTAGTTGTCGCTCATGGGGCCGACGGCCCCCTCCCGGGTCTGCACGGTGTCCCCCGCGATGAGGAGGCTGTGGGCCTCGTCCAACAGGGCAATGTTGCCGGGGGTGTGGCCCGGCGTGTGGATGACCAGGAGCTCCTGGTACCGATCGCCGTCCTCCAAGAGGACGTCCACGGCGCACGCCCGGTGGGGAAGCGCACCCCGCCCCGGGTAGTCCGCCGTCTTGGCGATGAAGCCCGCCTCGATGCGGTGGGCCGCCACCTCGGCCTCCGTCCGCTCCTTCAGCGCCGCCAGGCCCCCCACGTGGTCGGGGTGGGTGTGGCTCAGGATGATGTGCCCCACGTCCGTGGGCTTGTACCGGAGCCGCTCCAGGTACGCGAGGACATCCTTCGCTCCCGCGTCGCTGCTCGCGTCCACCAGAATCAGGCGGTCGTCCGTCAGCAGGGCGCAGTTGGCGTGGGTCTCGATGACGTGGACTCCCTTTTTCAGCTCCATGCGATCGCCCCGTTCATCGGACCGCGCCACTTAGGCCTTCCGACCAACGAGGCTTAAGGGACACGCCCGCTTCCCGACTCCCACCAGGGGGAACGGTTGCCGTGACAGGGACGACCCTTCGGGCGCGTTGGGACGCGCACTACGCCCGGGCGATGGAGGGGAACCCTCTGGCGGGCGTTCACGGCCTGCTGGCGTACAACTCCGTCGTGGACAACGTCCGGGTGCTCGACGCCGCGTTCTTGGGGCGGCTGGACCCCCCGCCGGAGGTCCCGCCCCTCTTCGCCAAGCCGGCGGAGGACCTGAGGGACCTGGCGGAGGGGCTCTGCTACTCCATCTCCCGCGGCGTGGCCTTGGAGGTGATCTGCGGCCCCCGGGTCATCCGGTTCCTGGAGGAGGCGGGGGGCTACGAGCCCCGGCCCGGCGGCCAGGTTCTCACGGTGGCCCGCCTGCTGTCGGACTTCGGGGCGGAGACGGTTCTCGTCCACCCGGACCGGTTCAACTGGGAGGTGGCCTCCCTCTACCAGGGGAGCCGGGCCCAGGTGCCCTTGATGATTCGCGGCCGGACAGAGCGGGTGCCCGCCCAACAGTTCTTCTGGGAGTGCGAGCCGGAGGTCCACTACATGCTGGAGTACCCCGCGGGCCTGGCCTTCGGCGGCCCCCCATCCCCCCGGGCCAACCGGTTCATCGCCGCTCCCACCACACGGATCCTCTTCCACCGGGAGTGGGAACGGGCCCTCCCGGAGGCGGCCAGGGCCTGCGAGGTCCTCTTTCTCGCGGGGTTGAACCACATGGGGGATGCGTACCAGGAGGCCTATCGGAGGGTGCGGGAGCACATCCGCACGGCCAAGGGCGCGAACCCTTCCCTGGTGGTCCACCTGGAGATCACCTCCATGCCGGACCTGCGAAAACGGGAGGCCGTTGTGGAGGAGATCGTCCCGCTGGTGGACAGCATCGGGGTGAACGAAGCGGAGCTGGCGGACCTGGCCTTCACCCTGGGGCTGCCCCGCTGGGAGGCAGTGCGCGAGGACCCCGCCCAGCAGGTGCGGGCCCTGGAGCTCCTTCGCGCACTGGGCGTGGATCGCGCCCACATGCACACCCTGGGCCACTACCTGGCGCTGAGCCCCAACCCGTCCCGCCGCGTCCGCCGCAGCCTCCTGTTCGCCGCCCTGGTGGGGGCCGCCCGGGCGCGGAGCGGGGAGAGCCCCCGGCCGGAGAACCTAGCGGCGGCCGCCGACGTGCCCCTAGCGAAGAGCGGCCTGAAGGCCCTGGATGCCGTGGCGAAGGCGTTGGGCCTGCAGGGGGAGAACCGCCGCACCCTCCGGGAGGAGGGCTGGGCGGAGGAGGAGCTGGTCGTGGTGCCCGCTCGGCTGGTCTCCCGCCCGGTGTACACGGTGGGACTGGGGGACGTCATCTCCGGGGCCGCCGTCTTCGGGGAGGTCGGCGGAGGAGACCCGCAGGGTTAAGAGGCCCGCCCGGTTGGCAGCGGGAGCGTCCGTGCGCATCCTGTTTGTCGTGCCCGAGGCGTACCCCTTCGCGAAGGTGGGGGGCCTGGGGGACGTAGGCGGCTCCCTGCCCAAGGCCCTGGGCGCCCTGGGCCATGAGGTGAACCTCATCATGCCTCGTCACGGAGGAATGGACGCCTGGCGGGTGGACCTGGGGCCCTACAACGTGCCCATGGGGAGCGGCATGGAGGTGGCCTCCCTGAAGGAGGGGAACCTGACGCCGGAGGTTCCCGTGCTCATGGTGGACCATCCGGAGTACTTCGGCCGGCCGGACGTGTACGGCGGGGAGCACGAGGGGAGGCGCTACGGCTTCTTCTGCCGCGCCGTCTTGGAGGCCTGTCGCCACGTGCACTTCGCCCCCGATGTCATCCACTGCAACGACTGGCTCACGGCCCTCGTTCCCGCCTACCTGCGGGCCTTCTACCGGGAGGACCCGTTCCTGGCGGAGGCCCGGACCCTGTACACGGTCCACAATTTGGATGGGCAGGGCGCCTTCCCGCGGGAGCTCCTGACGTTCCTGGGCCTGCCGGAGGCGTGGGCCACGGAGGAGGTCTTGCTTCACGAGGGCAGGCTGAACTTCATGAAGGCGGGCCTCACCCAGGCCGACCTGCTGAGCACCGTGAGCGCCACCTACGCACGGGAGATCCAGACGCCGGAGTACGGCGAGGGGCTGGAGGCCGTGGTCCGGGGGCGTGCGGCGGACCTCCGGAGCGTGGTGAACGGCCTGGACATCGAGGCGTGGGACCCCCGGCGGGACACCCATCTCCCGCAGCCCTTCGACCCCCTTGACGAACGGGGGAAGGCGGCCCACAAGCGCGCCCTGCAGCGGGAGCTGGGCCTGCGGGGGGAGGGACCCCTGGCAGGATTCGTGGGCCGTCTCGTGCCGCAGAAGGGGGTGGACCTCCTCCTGGAGGCCATGCCCGACCTCCTGGCGAGGGACCTCCAGGTCGTCCTCCTGGGTTCCGGCACGGAGCGGTACGAGAAGGCCGTGGAGGCGTGGGCTGGCCGCAGCCCCCGCCTTGCGGTCGTGGTCCGCTACGACGAGGCGCTGGCCCACCGCATCTACGCGGGGGCGGACCTCTTCCTCATGCCCTCCCGCTTCGAACCTTGCGGCCTGGGGCAGCTCATCAGCATGCGGTACGGCACCCTCCCCCTGGTCCACCGGACGGGGGGCCTGGCGGACACGGTGGATGACGCGGCCTCGGACCCGGAGGCGGGCACGGGCTTCGTCTTCGCGAAGCACACGGTCCCCTCCCTCCTCCAGGCGGTGGACGCTGCCCTGGCGGCGTTCCGGGACCGGCGGACCTGGCGTCGCCTGCGGGAGAACGCCGTGGGGCGGGACTCCTCGTGGGACCGCTCCGCTCGGGCGTACGAGGCCCTCTACCGGGAGGTCCTCAGCTCCCCGCGTCCCGCAACAGCCGGGCCGCGTCCTCCGGCGGGACGGGGTTGATGTAGAAGCCGGACCCCCGCTCGAAGCCCGCCGTCTTGGACAGGCGGGGCGTGATCTCCATGTGCCAGTGGTAGTAGCGGTAGTCCTTCCCGTCGCAGGGGGCCGTGTGGATGTAGTAGTTGAAGGGGGGATTCTCCAGGAGGCCGTCCAGCCGCCCGAAGGTCTCCCGCAGGAAGCGGGCTAGCGCCTTGCGCTCCGCGCTCCGCATCTCCTCGAAGTGCGCTTCGTGGTCCATGGGCAGGATCCACGTCTCGAAGGGGTAGCGGGCGGCGTAGGGGGAGAGGGCCAGGAATCCGTCCGCCTCCCGGACCACCCGCACCCCCGCCTTCCGCTCCTCCGCCAGGATCTCGTCGTAGAGGCAGCTACCCCCCGTCTCCTCGTAGAAGGCCTGGGCGGCCCGGAGCTCGTCCATGATGCGGCGGGGGATGATGGGCGTGGCGATGAGCTGGCTGTGGGGGTGATGGAGGGAGGCCCCCGCCTCCACGCCGTGGTTTTTGAAGATCAGGATGTACTTGAACCGCCGGTCCCCCGTCAGGTCCACGTACCGGTCCCGGTACGCGGACACCACCTCGTGCAGCTGCCCCTCGTCCATGGTGGCGAAGGTCTCCCGATGGTCGGGAGTCTCCACGATGACCTCGTGGGCCCCCACCCCGGCGACGGAGTGGAAGACCTGGTTCACGCGCCGCTCCACCTCCCCCTCGATGGTGAGGGCGGGGAACTTGTTGGGGACGCATCGGACCCACCAGCCCGGGGCGTTGGGCTCGCCATTGTCTCGGTAGGCCAGGATCTCCGGCGGCGTCATGTCCTCGTGACCCGGACAGAAGGGGCAGGCGGCGGCGTCGTTCTCGGCGGAGGCCTTGGCCGCGGTCTCGATGGGGCGGTGCCCGCGGTAGGTAGAGAAGACGACCCAGGTGTCCGTGACGTAGTCCTTCCGCAGCTCGGGCACGGCAGGGCCCTCTGGGACCTGGTGAATCCGCACGCTATATAAAGGGCCTGGTCCCGGTCGCGGGAGCGGGAACGATCCAGGTCACGTCGAGAAGCGAAGCGTTTGCGGCCGCCGACGTCGGGACTCGAAGGCCTCCCGATAGTCCCCCCGGAAGGCCATGTCCGCCGGCAGCGCCGCAAACCAGCGGGCCTCCAGGACGTCCCGTCCGGGCAGGGGATCGCCCTCCTCGGCGAGCCCCTCAAACTGGAAGAGGAAGCCCCGGGCCTCCTCCTGGCCGTCGGTGACCGTCAGGTCGAAGACGAAGGTGAGGTCCAGGATGCGGACGCGGAGTCCCGTCTCCTCCGCCACCTCCCGGAGGAACGCCTCCTCGGGCCCCTCCCCCGGCCGGGCCATGCCCCCGGGGGCGATCCACGCCACTCGCCCCTCGGAGGCGACGTGCTCCCGCACCAGGAGGACCCTCCCCCCTCGATTCCATACCAGGCCTGCAGCTCCCAGAAGGCCCCCCTCCATCCGCTGGAGGCGCCGGACCCGCTCCGGGGGAGAGGAGAGGGTCCGCGGGACCAGAGGCGGCTCGCCGTACCTGGCTGCGACCCCCCGCAGGTCGTCGGGAACCTTCACGCCCCACCCTCGGGGAGGGCCTCCATCAGGCCCGCGAACAGGAGCGGCAGGAGGAGGCTGGCGTCCCCCTCCACCGTGGTCCGCCGGGCGGTCCCCTTGACCTTCCCCCAGGAGACCGCCTCCCGCACCCGCGCTCCCGAGAGGCTCCCGTCGTACTCCACCGCGGTCGTCAGGTAGACGGCGTAGTCCAACCCGTCCCGGAACTGGTTCCACCAGATGACGTGGTGCTTGGAGATGCCGCCGCCCACGACCAGGGCCCCCGTGCGCTTGGCGGAGAAGACGAGGTCCGCCAGGAGGGACTGGTCCGCCAGCACGTCCACCAGGGGCCCGCCGCGCTCCTGTCCGGTGCTCCACAGGTGGTAGCCAAAGGCCCCGTCCGTGATGCCGGGCACCACCACGGGCACCTCCCGCCGGGCACACCAGTAGAGGAGGGAGCTCTCGTCTCCCAACCGTTCCCCCGCCAATCGAAGGAGCTCCACCGTGGAGAGGCCGCGTCGCCCCTCCTCCCACAGGGACGCGAAGAAGGGGCGGAGGAGCTCTTCCAGCCCCACGCCGTAGGCGGCCGAGGGGACGAGGACGTTGCCCAGCCGGTGCACCCCCTCCCGACGGAGGGCCTCGTCGTCCATGTGGAAGGCGCCGTGGTAGTAGGGGTGGTGCACCCGCACGAGGTCGTGGTCCACCGTGCCGCAGGTGGTGACGACCGCGTCCACCCATCCCCGGCGGACCATCTCCCGCAGGACGCCCCGGCAGCCCGTGGCCATGAGGGCGGCAGGGAAGGAGAGGAAGGTCGTGCAGTCCTCCGCGGCGACCATCTCCTCCACGATGGCGCGGGCCCGGGCCAGCTTCGGGGCCGTGAAGCCCCCGGCCCGCCCCATCTGCTCCAGGAGATCCCTGCAGCTCACCCGCCCCTCCAGGGCGTAGTCCTCCACCTCTGCCTCCAGGCGGACGCTCATGGCGGCGCCTAGGCGGCCTGGATAGAAAAGGACTCCCCCGCGGAGGCTAGCGCGTCAACCGGCGCCTCAGGAAGCTGACGAACCAGGGCTCTTGCTTCGTGGACCAGACGAAGCGGTTGCCGCAGGTGTTGCACTCCCCCCACCCGTCGTCCCGGTAGATCACGTCCTCCCCGCCGCACTGGTTGCACTCCCCGGCCTGGGGCCTAACGACGCCCCGCTTGTCCCTCTCCATCACGATGGCGGGGAGGAGGGATTCCATGAAGCGGCGGGCCTCTCGCCCCTTCTCCATGGCGGCGAAGTACTCCTCCTGCCGGAGGCGGTCCAGCGCCTCCTTGATGGCGGCCTTCGCCTCCTCGATGTCGATGCCGTAGGTCCGGGCCTCCTCGATGAGGGGCTTCAGATAGCCGAGGAGGTCCCGCACCTCCTGATAGTGCCTCCGGCGGAGGGTCATGGCCTGCTCCATGTGGCGGCGCTGCACCTCGACGACGGACTTCTCGCACTGCTGCCCGTACTCCCCCGCGCGGGCCAGGTCGCCCCGCTCCAGGGCCCGGCGGGCCTGCTCCAGCAGCTTCCGGCCCCCCTTCAGCGAGGTTCCCAGCTCCTCCGTCTCCGTCAGCTTGGTCGCCACGCTCTCCAGGTAGCGTCTCGTCCGCTCCTCCCGCTCCTGCACGGCGTCCTCGACGACCCGCTCGAAGTGGAGGATGTGGTCCAGGGCCTTGGCCCGGTCGCCCTGCGCCACCATCTCCTCCGCCAGGGAGAGGAGGTCGTGGGCCCGGGCCAGATCGGCGTCCACGTCGCTGAGGTCCTCCAGGGTGCGCTCCTTCTCCACGAGGATGTCCGCCACGCGTTCCACCTCGCGCGCGTAGAGCGCTTCCACCTCCCGGACGACGGAGGTCAGAACCCCGGCGCACGCCTCAAGGTCCTCCCCGTCGTACGCCTCTCGGGCCTCGCGCAAATCGCGTTTCAGATCCTGGGCGGGCCCCGTGGCCTCGAAGCGACGGGCGAAGTGTTCCGCCGCCTCCAGGGATCGCTCGCACATGCCCTGGCGGTAGGCTTGCGCCCACCCATCCAGGAGGCGAAGGCCCTCGTCCGCGAGGCCGAGGGCGGCCTGGTAATCCCCCCGTTCCAGGCGCTTGCCGGCACCCGTCCAAAGGATCTCCAGGGTGCTCATGGCGTCCTCCACGTCCACGGTCCCCCCGGAGTCCTCGCGGACCTCCCTCTCGGACGTCTCGGCCGCGGCGCGAGCCGCAAGCAATGCCTCCACGATCTCCGCCTTGCGGCGTCGGCCCGACAGGTCCACACCATCCTCCTTGGCGCGCGCGCGAAGCTCCTTCACCGTGCGGGCCTCCAGCTCCGCTCGGAGGTCGGAGGGGGCGTCGGCCTCATGGGGCTCGCCTCCCTCTTCCTCCAACTGGAGGCCGGGCTCTTGGGCCATGGGATGGTTCGGTCGCCGGGTCGGGCCTTAAAAGCTTCGAAATCAGTATCGTGGGACGGAACGAGGCGTCTACTGCGTCCGCTCCAGGATCGTCGTGATCTCCTTCTCCAGCGCGTCCACCAGCTCCTTGGCGACCTCCTTGCGGAGGGGCGCCGGGACGAGCTCCACCCCCAGCTTGGCGGCGCTCTTGGCGATCAGCAGGAGGGCCGAGGCCTCCCGTACCTTCGCCTCGATGAGGGCGGCCACGCCCTGCTTCATCTCCTCCTTCAGGGCGGGGCGGTCCTCCAGGCGCTGCCGGATGTACCCCTTGACCTCCTCCCGGACGAGATCCCGGACGGCCTCTAGGAGGAGGTCCTCCGTGTGGACGATGCCCAGGGTGCCCTTGAGCACGGAGCTGAGAACCTCGTCGTCGGCCATGGCCCCCGGCCATTCCCAGGGGAGCTTAAAAGGTTTCGCGACGGAGGCCTGGCCGACCCCCTGGGCGAACGTTTTTATCGCGGCGCTCGGGTACTCACCCCCCATGTCCCGGGCTGGAGGCCGCCCCGTCTTTCGGGACCTCTCCAAGCTCTCCTTCGACTACGTGCCCGAGCGGATGCCCCACCGGGACAAGCAGCTCGCCACGCTGGAGGGGCTCTTCCAGCCCCTGGCGGAGGCGAACCTCGCCTGCCACGCCTTCCTGGTGGGGAACGTGGGGACGGGGAAGACCCACGTGTCGCAGCGGTTCGCCACCGACTTCGCCGAGGCGGCCCGGGCGCAGGGGAAGAACGTGCGATGGCTCCTGGTGAACTGCCGCCAGCGGCCGACGGAGGACGCCGTCCTCCTCGCCATCCTGAAGCACTGGGACGAGCGCTTCCCGGACCGGGGCTTCTCCATCGCCGAGAAGCTGAACGTGCTTCGCAAGCACCTGGAGCGGGAGCGGGCCCGCCTCCTGGTGATCCTAGACGAGGCGGACGTCCTCCTTAGGAGGTCCACCGACCTCCTCTACAGCCTGACGCGGTTCGACGAGGAGGCCGGGGAGCCCCGGGGCAGCGTGAACGTCCTCCTCATCTCGCAGCGGGACGTCCTCCCCTACCTGGACAAGGCCACCCTGAGCACCTTCCGGCGGAGCCACGTGGTGGAGTTCGGCAAGTACACGCAGCCCGAGCTGGCCGACATCCTAGCGGACCGGATCGCGCTGGCCTTCTTTCCGGACGTGGTCTCGGCGGAGGTGGTGGACCTCATCGCGGACATCGCCTCGGGGTACGGAGACGCACGCTACGCCATCGAGCTCTTGCAGCGGGCGGGGGAGCTGGCGTTGGACGAGGGCCTGCGGGAGGTCCTGCCGGAGCAGGTCCGGGGCGCCCGGGCCACGACCCACGCCCTGTTGAGCGAGGAGTCGTTGGAGGGGCTGGATCGCCCCAAGATGGCGGCCTTGCTGGCCCTGGCTCGGAAGCTGGAGAGGAAGGCGTACGTGACCACGGGGGAGGCGGAGGAGGCCTACGCCCTGGTGTGCGAGGAGTTCGGCGAGAAGAGGCGGGGCCACACGCAGTTCTGGAAGTACCTCCAGGACCTGGACGTCCTGGGCTTCATCGAGGCGAAGCCCTCGGGCGAGGGGGTCACGGGGAAGACGACCATCATCTCCCTGCAGGAGGTGCCTGCACGCCCCCTCATCGAGACCCTGGAGGCCACCCTGGCCGCCTAGCCGCCCCGTCACAAACTTGATATCTCTGGCCAGGTTACTTTCCGGTCGGAGGAGCATGGAAGAGGGCACCGCGCGTCCCCTGGAGCTGGGCGATGAGAGCTACCTGGTGAAGGAGCGCAAGCCCGACCTGAGCTTCCGGCTGTTCCGCATGCTCCTGAAGGAGGGACGGAAGGGCCTCATGGTGACCCGCCGCCACCCCTCCAAGTTCAAGGACGACCCCCTCTTCGAGGACGTCCTCCTCGTCTGGCTGAGCCACACCCCGGGGGAGAACTTCCACAACCCCCGCTCCCTGGGGGGGCTGAGCCAGCGGATCACGCGCTTCATCAGGGAGCAGGAGGAGGCCGTGGTGCTCCTGGACGGGCTGGAGTACCTCATCCTGAACAACAACTTCGTCCAGACCCTCCTCTTCGTGGAGAGCGTGAACGAGTTCGCGATGCAGGCGAAGGCCATCATGCTCATCCCCATCGCCCCCGAGGCCCTGGAGGCCAAGGAGCTCGCCCTCCTGGAGCGGAACCTGGAGGTGCTGGAGGGCGAGGCGCTTCGGCGGGAGATGGACCGCCGCGAGGTCGTGAACCTCATCGACGGCTACTAGGCCATGACGCGGCGTCTCTCCCGGGGAGCCGGCGTCGCCCTGGTCGCCCTGGGGGCCGTGCTCTCCCTTCTCGGCCTCTCCCTCGCCACCCTGCTGGTCGCCCCGCCCCTTCTCGCCGTGGGGGACTGGCGGGCCGGCTGGAGGAGGGGGTGGGGGACATCCACCCGGGCCACGTGGGGCGGTGGGTGGAGGTCGTGGCGGAGGTGAAGACGGTGGAACGCTCCCCCGCCGGGCTCCTCCTCATCCTGTGGGATCCCTTGGACGGCGCGGAGATCCGCGCCTTCGCCCCCACGGCGGTCCGCGAGGCGATGCAGGGAAGGTGGGACCTCGTGCCGGGGGCGCTGGTGCGGGTGCGGGGGGAGGTGCACCTGTACCGGGGGGCCCTGGAGATCGTCATCCCCTCGCCCCGAGGCCTGGCGGTTCTGGGGCCTTAGGGTCCGGCGGCCGGGGGCAACCGCGAGGACCTACGACGCGTCGTCGTCCGCCCCCGCGAGCTGCCTGTCCACCACGCTGTCCACGACCTCCAGGAAGCCCTCCTCCTTCCCTTTGGGGATGCTGGCGCCGGAGGCGATGTTGTGGCCTCCGCCGGAGCCGCCGACGGCCCCCGCCCCCTCCCGGAGGGCCTCCGCGAGGTTCACCCCCCGATCCACCAGGTAGTCCGTGGCCCGGCCGGACACCTTCGTCGTGCCGTCCACCACCGCCAGCGCCAGGGTGGGCTTCTCTTGGTCCAGCAGGTACCGCATGCTCACGCCGGCCACGGTGCCCGCCAGCGTCGGCCCGTCGGCGTAGAAGAACTGAACGTGCTTCCGCTCGAAGACCCCCTCGGCCTCCACCTTCATGAGGCCCTTGAGGACCGCCTTCCAGTGCTTCCGCCGGATCTCCTCCGCCCGCTCCACCCCGGTGAAGTCGCCCAGGGTGAGGGCCACGCCCAGGGACTCCTCCTTCTGTCGGGAGCAGGCGTTCACGTAGCTCTCCAGGTCGTCCACGTACATCTCGTAGGGAGGGTACCAGTAGCGGTCCTCCACAAGGTGCTCCACGGTCTCCGGCCGAATGCCCTGCTCCATGAGCCGGAGGGTGAGGGCGGACGTGAGGCCCTCCCGCTCCGCCTCCTCCAGCTCGCGGAACCGCTTCCCGCCGTCCAGCCCCGTCTCCTTCAGGAAGGCCTTGACCTGCTTCCGCCGCCCGGACAGGGCCTTGAAGTAGGGCCCCACGGAGTAGAGGAGGGCCTCCTCCAGGGGCAGGTCCGCCAGGGCCAGGCCCCGTTCCGCTTGGAGGACGCCGGCCTCCAAGGCCGCGTCGAAGAGGAGCTCGTTCAACCCGCTGAACCCCCCCACGTGCTGCCGGTCGGCGATGCACCCCACCAGGGCGAGGCCCGCCAGGTCCAGGTTCTCCTCCGCCAGGGCCAGGGTAAACAGGAAGGTCGTCGTGGCCCCGCAGAGGTCCTTCGTCCCGCTCAACCCGAAGAGGTGGGGGTTCAC
Source organism: uncultured Methanomassiliicoccales archaeon (assembly GCA_964348155.1). GTDB lineage: Archaea > Thermoplasmatota > Thermoplasmata > RBG-16-68-12 > JAJISG01 > JAJISG01. The sequence continues at coordinate 7,324 of CAYGBN010000004.1, read as the reverse complement.
CTGGACCACCTTCTCCGACTCCCGGAGGGGCTGGTGGTGGTCCAGGATGACCACGGGGACCTTCAGCCGTTCCAGGACATCCACCTGGGCGCTCCCCATGTCGCTCACCAGGAGGGCGTCGGCGTTCTCCAGGGCCAGCTCCTTCAGGCTGTCGGGGTCCACGTTGTGGGAGAGGGTCGCATGGGTCTCCACGCCCCGCCGCAGGAGAGAGGCCGTCAGCAGCGCCGCGGAGGCCGTGCCATCGCCGTCGTAGTGGGAAAGGATGCGGACGCGGTCGGCACCCTCCAGGGCCTCGATGCCTTGGCCCAGTCGTTCCGTCAGGCCCTCCGGCAACTGCGCGAGCAGGTCCATGGGGAGGCCTACCTCACCTGGATCTCCGCCGCGCTCCGGGAGTACTGCCAGTCCTCCGGCAGGGCCCCGCTTCGCTTGTGGTAGCTCGCCAGCCGACGGATCTTGGCCTCGATGAGTTCGAGGTTCCTGCGGTTGTGGATGTCGCGCGTGTGCTCGCGAAGGTGCTCCACCAGGCCCACGGCCTTCCGCATGAGGTTGCGCAGGTCCTCCGGAAGCTCCATGGTCACGCCGTTCTCCCGGAGGATGCGGCTGATGGACTTCCCCGTCACGAGCTTGACGCTGGGCACCCCGTGCTGGTCCCGCAGGCGGATGCCGATCTGGGCGGTGGAGAGCCCCTCTTCGTGAAGCTTCAGGATGAGCTTCTCCACCTCCCCCGGCTTCATGGGGACCCAGGTGGGGGCCTTCTCCAGGCTGGGGCGGGTCGACGAGGACCTTCCCTTGCGCCGTCGATGCATCCGTGCCATGAGCGTGAGCCTCGGAGGCACTGTCTACGGGGGTTCCCGTATATAACGTTTGGACCCCTGGCCAGGCTACGGCTGCACCAGGACGGCGGCGTGGTCGTGCTGGTACGGCTCCAAAGGAACCAGGCGGGCGTGCCGCACGCCGCCCTCCCGAAGGACCCGCAGCTCCCGTCGGTACACCTCCTCGGGCGGGGCCGCCGCGTCCACGCTGCGCGCCTTCACCATGAGCACGCCGGGAGCCTCCGGCGCCGCCAGGGGGAGGTTCCGCAGGAAGATCCGGGCCTGATCTCGCTGGGCCACGTCCTGGTAGAGGAGGTCCGCCCCCTCCACCGTCGCCCGGTACGCCTCGGAGCGCCGCGCGTCGGCCAGGATCGGAATGAGGTTGTCCCGACGTTCCGCCAGGAGGAGGAGCTTCTCGAAGGCCCTCCGGGCCGCCTCCACGGCGAAGACGATCCCCTCCTGCAGGATGTCGGAGAGATGGCTGGCCGTGGTCCCCGTGCCCGCCCCCAGGTAGAGGATCCGGGAGGCGGGGAGGACGGGGGATGCGTCGGGCGCCACGTGGAGGAGGGCGGCGAGCTTGCTCCTGCGGGGATTCCAGTAGCGGAACTCCCGCCCCTCCTCTCGTCGGATCCGCTCCCCGTACACGGAGACGCCCACCACCCGGTTCTCCGTGTAGAGGTCACGGCCGTCGGTGAAGACGCCAGGATGGCGGGTGGCGCGGATCACGCCCGGCCATCGGAGGCGACGCGCAAAAGGGTGTCGACCCTGCGGCGGGGAAAGGGGGATAGGCGACGGCCCCCCTCGAGGCCCCGTGGTGTCCGCCTTCCTGATGCTCGCCTTCCTCTTCGGACGGCGGAGGGAACCCCGACTGGAGGTCGAGGCGGGGACCCTCCGCGTGTCGGGAGGCGGCCTCCCGGGGCAAGAGATCCGCCTCCAGGACGTCACCCTGGTCTACACCACGCTGATGCCCCAGGGCGAGGACTTCCGGGAGGTCCTGGCCATCGAGTTCGCCTCCGCCTCTGGCGAGGGCGTGCTGGCTCTCGACCCCGACGAGGGGTTCGACCTGGCGGACGTCGTGGAGAGGATGCGGGCGGCCATGGGCGGCCGGTGGGACGACGTCTACGTGGGGCACAAGCACCTCTCCCGGGTGCGGGGTCCGTGACGCCACTTTCACCCACCTCCCCTTCACCCCTTTAAGCCGGCCCCCCGTTACCCCTCCGCGATGGGCGGCCTCCTCGTTGTCTCCGATGTCCACGAGGGCATCAACTTCAGTTTTCGCGTGGACCCCGAGACGGGCATCTCCGACCGCGCCCTGGACCTGCACCGGAACTTCGCCCGGACGGCCCAGCACGCCATCGACGAGGAGCTGGACCTCTTCGTGGTCAACGGGGACCTCTTCGACCGCACCCACGTGAGCCCCTCCTTCCGGGAGCTGGTCCGGAAGGACGTCATCGAGCCCCTGGGGGAGGCCCGCATCCCCACGTGGATCGTGGCGGGAAACCACGACCAGCCCCGCCAGTGGACGCGGGGCACGTCGCTGGACGACTTCCGGGGGTACCCCCACGTGGAGGTCTTCCGGGAGCCCACGGTGCGGGAGGCCATCCTGGACGGGGAGTCCGCCACCCTCCTCATCCTCCCGTACCTCCACCCGGAGCACATCGCCGACCGCGTCCGGGAGCGCCTGGGGGAGGAGGTCCCCCGGGAGCAGACCTTCGAGCTGGGCCGCCGCATGCTGAAGGAGTGGATCAAGAAGCGGGCGGCGGAGGCTCGGGGGGACCACGTTCTCATGCTGGGCCACTACTACGTTGAGGGTGCCCAGGTCCGCGCCACCGCCTCCCCCGAGGTCCTCCCGGGGGAGTTCTCCTTCACGCGGGACATGATCCCGTCTGCCGTCGAACTCGCCATCTTCGGCCACATTCACCTGCACCAGGCCCTGGGCGACCGCGTGGTCTACGTGGGGACCCCGGAGCGCGTGGACGAGAAGGGATTTGTCGTCTATCGTCCGAGGGAGGGGTGGGCCTTCCATCCGCTGCCCGTTCGACCCATGCTGAAGCTGGAGGTGGACGCCACGACAGGGGCCCCGACGGAGGCCGTCCTCGAGGCCCTGGATCGAGACCTCCGAGACGCCATGGTGCGCCTGGAGATCACGCTGGAAGAAGGCCAACGGGAGCTGCTGGACGAGGCCGCCATCTCCCAGCGGCTCTCGGAGGCCTTCCACTACGAGCTCTCCTTCGCCACCACGGAGCGGGAACGGCGCTCCGTGGAGGAGTTCACCCTAGACCCCCTGCGGCTCTTTGAGGAGTACATCACCCTGAACG
>CAYGBN010000004.1:0-4184 GCA_964348155.1 uncultured Methanomassiliicoccales archaeon | reverse complement strand
CCACGCGCGGGTGGAGGACGTCCTGAAGGAGGGGGAGGCCATCCTGCGGGAGGTGCTCCGGTGAAGACGCTGGACGCCTACCTCCAGGAGGCGACGGAGGAGGTTCCCCGGGAGGTCCAGGAGGAGGCGATGGCCGTGCCGTCGTCCCAGGAGGCCGTCGCGGACGCGGGCGGGGGCTTCGTCATCCAGGAGCTGGAGATGAAGGGCTTCATGCGGTACCTGGACCGCACGCGCCCCCCCATCACCTTCCCCCGGAAGTTCACCGCCATCACGGGGCCCACGGGCGCCGGGAAGACCTCCCTCCTGGACGCCATCACCTTCGCCCTCTACAAGCGCACCACCCGGACAGACGAGGGGATCAAGATTTCCGAGATCTGCCGGGAGGGCGGTCACGTCCGCCTGGCGTTTCGGCAGAGCGGCGCCGCCTACGAGGTGACGCGAGGCCTTGACGCCAAGGGCTCTCCCTATCTGGTGGCCTCGCGCAACGGCAAGCCCCTCCGAGGCACCATCCCCAAGCTGGAGGGCGTGATCCAGGACTTCATCGGCCTGGACTACGACGGCTTCCGCAACTCTACGATCGTGCGGCAGGAGGAGATGAAGCAGCTGGGAGCCGATCGCCCCTCCGAGCGGCTGCAGGTCTTCCAGAAGCTCTTCCGGTTGGAGACCTTCGAGCGAGCGGCGGACCTGGCGAAGGAGCGGCTGGACGCCCTCCGAGGGGAGATGCAGGAGGCGGAGGGGAAACTCACCGTCCTCCGGGAGCAGCTCGCCCAGACGGATCGCCTGCAGGAGGAGGTGGTGGAGGGCCAGGAGCGGGTGGCGCAGACGGCTGCGGCCCTGAAGGCGACGGAGGCGACGCTGACCGCGCAGCAGGGGGCGATGGCCCGGCTGGAGGAGGAGCACGAGTCCTACCTGAAGGCCCGAGCGGACCTGGAGTCGCTGGAGAAGGCGCTGGAGGAGTTGGACCGGCGGCTGGAGGAGAGGCGGGAGGCGTTGGAGCAGCTCCCCACGATGAAGGAACGGATGGAGGCCCTGACGGAGGAGGTGGAGGCCCTGGCCGGCCTCCAGGAGGAGGCGGACAACCTCCTCGATCGGCAACAGCGGACGACCCTCCTGCGGAAGGAGCTCGCCTCCGTGGAGGAGCGGCGGCGAGATGCCAAGGAGAACTTCAAGGCCCTGGTCGCCGACCTGGAGGGAAAGGTGCGGCAGGAGGAGGCCCGCCTGGGGGAGCTCTCCACCGAGGTGGGGATCGAGGAGGCCTTCCAGGTGCTGCGGGACGAGGGCACGTTCACGGAGCGCGTCGCCCGCATCGACCGCGAGCTGGAGTGGCTGGCCGACCGGGCGGACCTCGTGGAGGGTCTGCGAGCGGAGCGGGAGGAGAGCCGCCAAGCGCTTGAGGCCACGCGGGCCAAGGCCGGGCGCATCTCCAAGGACTCCTTCCTTTACAGCGAGATCCAGGACCGCCTCGTCGGGCTGCGTCAGGAGCTGGAGGCACGTCGGAAGGCCTGGGAGGATCGGAGGCGGGCCTTCGAGGCGCAGCAGGCAGAGGTGGAGGCCAAGCTCTCCGAGACCCCCTTCGGGCAGGAGGAGCGCAAGCGCCTGACCCAGCTCCGGGAAGCCTTGGAGGCGCTCCCCGAGAAGGAGGGCCCCCGGCGGCGGGCGCGGGGGGAGCGCGCGCGGGTGGGAGACGCGGGGGGCCGGATTCTGGAGATGGAGAAGGAGCAGCAGACGAAGGTCGCCCGACGCAAGGAGGTCGCCCAAGGCGTGGCGGGGGCGGAGGAGCAGGAGGAGGCCTACCAAGCGGCCCGAGAGCAGGTCGAGGCGTTCCGGGGACGCCGGGACGCGGCCTACAAGGCACACTCCGAGGCGGAAGCCGCCCTGAAGGCTGCCCAGGATCGCCTGGAGGACCTTCGGAAGATGGAGGAGAGGCGGACGGACGTGGAGGAGCGCCTGGCGGAGCTCCGGGCCCGGGCGGAGGTCTACACGGTCCTCCGGGAGGGCGTGTTCCACAAGAAGGGCGTCGTCATGTACGCCATCAACCGCCTCCTGCCGGAGCTGGAGATCGAGACCTCCAAGAACCTGAACGACCTGACGAACGGCCGGCTGCAGCGCGCCCGACTGGAGACCCATGAGGAGGCCCGCGGGTACGGCATCCGCATCCTCGTGGAGGGCGTGGACGGCGAGTGGCACGACGTGGCGGTGTTCAGCGGCGGCGAGCGGACCCAGATCAACGCAGCCCTCCGCTTCGCCATTGCCAAGGAGCTCGCGAGCATGCCGCAGGTGGGGCGGACGTACGGGCGGATGAAGACCCTCTTCATCGACGAGGGGGACCTGGGGTCCCTGGACACGGAGGGCTCCCGGGAGCTCTTCGTGGCGAAGCTCTTCAAACTGGGGGAGGCCTTTGAGAAGGTCGTTCTCATCACCCACCTGGCGGAGGTGGCGGAGCAGTTCCCGGGCCGGATCCGGGTCACCATGACCCCGGAGGGCCAGTCCCGGGCGGAGGTCGTGGCGTGAGCGTCTTGGCGGAGCTGCGGCAGGAGCTGCGGCGAGTCCTCGCCTACCACGACGGGCCAGGGGAGGCGCCTCCCCTGGAGTTGGCGGAGTTCCAGGCAGCAAAGGAGCCCCGGGAGGTGGTGGCGGTGGACGGCTCCTACACCTTCCTGTGGAACGCCTCCTCCACGTGGCTGGCCACCGTCAAGGTGGGGGCCCTCCGCTTTCGCCCCGCCGCCTCAGGCTACCATATTGACTCCCTGGAGAAGTTCGAGCGGGCCGTCCTGGTCTCCACGGCGGAGGACTTCCCCCGGGACGACGAGCTCGACGCCTCCATCTTCCGGCTGACGCGCGGATCCAAGGAGCAGCACCGGGACATGGTGAACGAGTACCGGAAGTTCTACGAGAGCCAAGTGGCCCTGGAGGCCGCCCGGTCGACCCGAGGCCTGATCCTTGCGCTGGACGGCTCCCTGGCTTCCTTCCCCAAGGAGACGGACCGCTTGGGGGACGTGGTGGCGGCGTGCGAGGAGCGGGACCACCTCCTGGTGGGCGTCTCCAAGGACTCCACCACCCACGCCTTCGGCCAGCGGCAGACGGACGAGGAGTTGCTGCGGGGCCGGGAGGGGATGGCCTACGTGCCGGTGCCGCAGGCGTTCGTGCAGAACCAGCGGGGACTCCTCCACGGGGACGTCTACTTCGCCCGCCTGCACCCGGAGGCCCCCAAGTGGTTCCGGGTGGACGTGGGGACGTACCGGGACGACCCCTCCTACGCCTTCGGCCAGGTGGCGGCCTACTGCGCGTCGCCCCTCTGCGTGGGCTACCCCTACCCTCTCTTCGAGGCCCACCGCTTCGCCGTCACCGTTCGCCAGATGCGGGAGATGTACGAGGACGCCATCCTCCGGGAAGGGGTGGAGCTCGGGCTGTCGCTGAACCTCCTGGCCGCGGGCCTCACGAGCATGGAAGGGAGCCGGCGCGGGGCCTTCCACGAGTACCTGGACCAGGTCACGAGGGAGTTGAAGTGAAGATCGGGGAGATCGTCTCCGCGTCCGTCCTAGGCGGGCTGACGACGAAGCTGGAGCTGGAGAACCCCGAGGACCTTCGCATCGGGTACCCGGTCATCGTGGAGGGGCAGCGGTACGACTTCTACTGCCTGGTCCACGACATCCTCAACGAGACCTCCCACATCGCCGAGCGGCTGGCGGGCTCCCGCCTCCGAGACTCCATCCTCCCCGCCGGGATGCAGGAGGGGTACAGCGGCCCCCTCTTCTACGCCAAGGCCCAGCTCCGCCCGATCCAGCTCATCCACAAGGAGTCGGGCCGGCTCTCGGAGCCGGAGACCATCCCGCCCTACTTTTCCGAGACCCGCCACGCCACGGAGGAGGACGTGGAGCTCATCTACGAGCCCACGCCCGGCTCCGCCCCCCTCGGCACCATCCGCGGGGTCTCCCAGTTCTACGTGCACACGGACTTCGAGACGCTGACCGAAAAGCCGTTCGCCATCTTCGGACGGACCGGCATGGGGAAGTCCATCCTCAACAAGCTCGTCTGCGCCTGCATCCTGGCCAAGGGCGCCGGCTCCGTCCTCATCTTCGACATGCACGGGGAGTACGGCGTCCACTCCCGGACGGACCGGACGGAGGGGCTGAAGTTCTTCTTCCCGGAGAGGGTGGAGATGTTCTCCCTCGACCCGAAGAACA
>CAYGBN010000003.1:20859-60776 GCA_964348155.1 uncultured Methanomassiliicoccales archaeon | reverse complement strand
TGCGCCTGCATCCTGGCCAAGGGCGCCGGCTCCGTCTTGATCTTCGACATGCACGGGGAGTACGGCGTCCACTCCCGGACGGACCGGACGGAAGGTCTGAAGTTCTTCTTCCCGGAACGGGTGGAGATGTTCTCCCTGGATCCCAAGAACCGGGAGGCCCGGCCCTTCCTGGTGGACCCGGAGGAGATCCGCCCGGAGGATCTGGTGGTGGCCCTTCGGGACCTGAATCAGAACATGATCGACGCCCTCTACGTCATCGATCGCCGTCGGGCCACCGACCTGGTGACGGCCGTCCGGGAGGCCCAGCCCGAGGAGTACGACGAGGCCCAGGTTCACCCCACCGTCCTGAATGCCCTGAAGCGGCGGATGGCCCGCCTGGAGCGCCTCCCCTTCATCCGCCCCACGGGGAAGGACGCCTTCGCCACCATTGTCGGCCTGGTGCGGGACGGGAAGTCCCTGGTCTTGGACTTCGGCGACTTCGGGACGGACGAGATGGTCTACCTGTTTGTGGCCAACGTCCTGGCCCGGCGGTTGTTCGACCTGTATACAGAGAAGAACGAGGAGTTCCCCCGCCTCATCCTCTTCCTGGAGGAGGCCCACAAGTTCCTGGATCCGGGGCTGGCCACCTACACGATCTTCAGCAAGCTCGCCCGGGAGACCCGGAAGTTCAACTTGATCCTCGCCCTGGTGGACCAGCGCCCGTCGAAGATCGACGACGAGGTCCGGAGCCAGCTGGCCAACCGCCTCGTCATGTCCCTCAAGGAGCCCAGCGACGTGACCTCCGCCCTGGCGGGGGTCCCCGACCGCAGCATGTGGGAGAACATCATCTCCACCATCCCCGCCCGGGTGGTGACGATCCTGGGCGACGCCATCCGGATCCCCACCGTCATCGATGTGATGCAGTACGATGCCGTGAACGTGAAGGAGCACATCTTGCGGGGCGGGATCACGCACGAAACGCTGGAGGACCTCGCGGCCAAGGCGGACGAGGTCTTGGAGCCGTGAGAATGGGACAGCAACTATAATCCGGGGCTCCCTTCCCACCCTCCCTCGAGGCGTACCATGGCGGTGACCCTCCCCCCTCCCATTCCCCCTCTTGCCCTGGCCGTGGCCTCGTGGATCTACGCGGCCGCCGGCGTCTCCTTGGCCTTCCTGGGCCGCATCATCTGGGGCCGCCTCATGACCTTCGTCGGCATCATCCTCGGGGGGACCGTGGGGTGGAACGTGGGGGCCCTGATCATTCCAGGCCTCTTCGTCCCTCTGGCCCTGGGACTGGTGGGGGCCCTCATCGGCGCCATGCTCTTCACCTGGATCGTGGAGGTGGCCCTGGCCGCCATGGCGGGGGCCCTGGGCCTCTACGTCGCCTACCGCAGCCTCCTGGACTACGTCTCCTCGGACACCGCCGTCATCGCGGGGATCTTGGTCCTGCTGGTGATCTTCTCCGTGACCTTCTACTACATGCACGGGCTCCTCAGCTACGTCACGGGCCTCGTGGGCGGCGTCCTGACGGGGGTTGGCCTCTTCCTGCTCACGGCGGACCTTCAGCTGAGCGTCCTGGCCGCCATCGGGGCCGCGGTCTTGGGAACGCTCCTCCAGGAGCTCGTCCTCAAGCGGCACGAGGCGCGCCTCCGGGCGGCCGTGCGAAGGCGGGTTGGACCCCGCCCCCGGGCGTAGCCACTTTCGGCCACCCCCCCTCCTCCCCCCTTTATAGGGCGTCCTCGTGGCGTGAACGCTGCGGAGGACGATGGAGGCCGCGTCGGAGGTCAGGGTTAGCCCTCCCCGGCTGTACACGGGGAACAAGGTCCTGGACGCCCTGCTGGAGGGCTTCGCTCCCGGGACCCTTACCTTCCTGAACAGCGCCAGCCCCTTCGTCCACCACCTGGCCTTCCTCCTGTGCGTCCGCCACATCCTGGACTTCGACCGGGAGGTGGTCTTCGTGGACGGGGGGAACGCCGTCAACCCCTACGCCCTGGCCGCCCTGGCCAAGCGGTTCGGCCACCGGAGGCAGGAGGTCCTGCGGCGCGTCCGGGTGGCCCGGGCCTTCACGGCGTACCAGATGGCCTCCCTCCTCCTGGACTCCCTGGAGGCGGAGGCGCGAGCGGGACCGGGCCTCCTGGTCCTCTCCGGCCTGGCGGACCTCTTCTTGGACGAGGACGTGGAGTACCGGGAGGCCTACCACCTGCTGCGGCGGGGGCTGGAGGCCGCCCGGAGGCTGGTGCGGGAGGAGGAGCTCATCGGGGTGGTGACGAACCACGGGCTCTCGCAGCTGGCCCGGCGACGGGGCATCGGCCACCTCCTCCACCAGATGGCGGACCGTGTCGTCCGCATCCAGACCATCCGGGGAGGCCTCCTTCTCACCCTCCCGGAGGAGGGACGGAGCGCCCCCTTCTTCCCCGTGCCGCCGACGCAAACCATCCTGGAGGACTACGCGCCCCTGCCGCTGGCGCTGCAGGCGCCCCGGCTGCGCGTGGTCCCCTCGTCCCGGGAGGAGGGCCTCGTGCGGTCGCGACAGGCGGAGATCTTCGCCTACCGGCAGGCACTTTCGCCCACCTCCCCCCGTCCCCCTTAAGGCGGGGAGGGAGGCTTCCCACGCATGGGAAGGACCGTTCCCACGTACCGGATGCACCTGGAATCCATCCTCTCCTCGTGGACGGACTACCGGCGCGCCCTGCGGAAGAGGGATCGGGATCTCTTCGACCGGCTGGCGGTCAAGGCCCGCCAGCACGCCTCCGCGGCCAGCTTCTGCGCCCACCTGGACCCCCTGGAGACCGCCCTGCTGTCCATCCTCCTGGAGATGCAGCGCGAAATCGACAAGCTGCGGGGGGAGGGGACCCCGACGGAATCCCAGGCCTAGCCATCCCACGGGAGGCCAGCCTCCGATCCCCTGGCTCCCGGAAACCTTTAAAGCGGTCTCACAGCATGGTATTCTAATGGTAACGGCCGAACGCGTCGCCGAGATCCTCGAGGGCTACGAGGACCTGGTCGTCGCCACCGTCTGTTCTCACTCCTCCCTTCAGATCTTCCACGGCGCCCGCCTGGAGGGCTTCCGCACCCTGGGCATCGCCATTGGGGAGCGCCCCCGCTGGTACGACGCCTTCCCCGCGTCCCGACCCGACGACTTCCTGCTGGTGGATAGCTACGACGAGCTGGCCCGGAGCGCGGACGAGCTGCGGGATCGCAACGCCGTGGCCGTTCCCCATGGCTCCTTCGTGGAGTACATGGGAGCCGAGGCCTTTCAGGAGTTCGAGGTCCCCACCTTCGGCAACCGGCGCGTCATCGAGTGGGAGTCGGACCGGGAGAAGCAGCGGATCTGGCTCTCCACCGCCGGGGTGGAGATGCCGGGGAAGATCGAGCGGCCCGAGGCCATCGACCGGCCCGTCTTCGTGAAGTACCACGGGGCCAAGGGCGGCCGGGGTTCCTTCATCGCGAAGAACTACGACGAGTTCCTGGAGCACGTGGACAAGGGGCAGCCCTACACCATCCAGGAGTACGTCATCGGCACGCGCTACTACATCCACTTCTTCTACTCCCCCCTGGGGGAACAGGGCTACCGGCTGAGCCGGGGCACCCTGGAGATGCTGGGACTGGACCGGCGGGACGAGAGCAACATCGACGAGATGTACAAGCTGGGGGCCCAGGAGTCCCTGAAGCGCCTCGGCGTCTACCCCACCTTCATCGTGACGGGGAACGTGCCCATCGTCCTCCGGGAGTCCCTCATCCCCACGGCCCTGGAGATGGGGGAGCGGGTGGTGGAGCGGTCCCTGGAGCTCTTCGGCGGGATGATCGGCCCCTTCTGCCTGGAGACCATTGTCACGGACCAGCTCCAGTTCAAGGTCTTCGAGGTCTCCAGCCGCATCGTCGCCGGCACGAACCTCTACATCTCGGGGAGCCCCTACTCGGACCTGGTGGAGGCGGGCATGTCCACGGGCCGCCGCATCGCCCGGGAGCTGCAGCTCGCGCAGAAGCGGGGGGCTCTCCTGGACATCCTCACCTGAGGGAGGGCGGTGCTGCGCATCGTCCTGGCCGACGCAGAGCTGGAGCTCGTCCCCAAGGCCATTGCGGGCCACCCGGCCGTGCGGAGGTACGCCAGGCGGCGGGGAAAGCCGCCGGAAAACCTTCTCCTGGATGCCGGCATGTCCCACCCGGCCCTTCGCGACCTCCCGGAGGGCTACCGACGGGGGCGCCCAGACATCGTCCACGTGTTCCTCCTTGTTTGCCTTGACTCTCTGCTCAACCTCCGCGGGGAGCTGGAGGTGGTGGTCCACACCCGACACGACAACGCCATCCTCGTCGATCGCAAGATCCGCCTGGCCAAGAACTACAATCGCTTTCTCGGGCTCATGGAGAGCCTCTTTGAGCACGGGGTCGTCCCGTCGGAGACGCGCCCCCTGCTGCGGCTGGAGCGGGGCGTCCCCCTCAAGGTGCTGTTAGGCCGCTTCGAGGGCCGGACGGTCGCCCTCATGGAGGAGGCGGACGTCGCGAACCCCGTCCAGGTGTTCGAGGACGTTGGCCCCGACGTGAACTGCCTGGTGGGGGGCTTCCCCCACGGGACCTTTCGCAGCCCCGTTGAGAACCTGGCCGAGTCCCGCTTCTCTCTGTGGAAGGACCCCTTGAAGGTATGGACCGTGGCCAGCGAGCTGACGACCGCCTACGCCCGGTTCTTGGATGGGGGTTCAACGGACGCGTAGCCCTCATTTTTGCAGCCGATTTTGAGGCCGATACGATTTTATGAAGCGGGCCAGAATGCTCGGCGATGGCCGAGCTCGACTTCGTGGGGGCCGCCCTGGCGCTGTTCATCACCATGACCCTGGCCCTCATCGTCCTGCTTGTCGTCCTCCGGGTCGCCAAGGCCCGCATGCATCGCCGGGTTCGGACCGGCCGCCAGGAGGGAGAGGACGAGGTCGCGGAGGACCGCGCCTTCACGGCCCTCGTCACGTCCGAGGCCATCGCCCGAGAGCTGCGGGAGAAGGGTTTGGAGAGCGCCCAGGTCGAGGAGCTCCTCCGGGAGGCGCGTCGGGCCCTCGCCGACGGCCGGACGGGGAGGGCGGAGGACCACGCGCTGGAGGCTCGAGGCATCCTGGCCGGGCTTCAGGGGAGCGAGGAGGACACCGAGGAGCCCCCTCTCCTTCCCGAGGACGAGATCCCCGAGTCCAAGCCCATCCTGGGCAAGGAGTACGCCAAGAACTTTCTTCAGGCCAAGTTCCTCCTGCGGATGGTGAAGGACGCCATCGGCAAGGGCACCTCCAAGCGGAAGAAGGAGGCCCGAACGCTTCTGCGGCAGGCCAAGGCGGCCTTCGACGAGGAGGCGTACGACGAATCCGTGGCTCTGTCCATCCAGGCCCGACACGTCTTGGAGGGGGAGAAGGCGAAGGCGAAGAAGGGCGAGGGAAAGGAGGCGGCCGCGGAGGCGAAGGAGGGCGCCTGTCCCGCCTGCCAGACCCCCGTCAGCCTCGAGGACGCCTTCTGCGGGAAGTGCGGGCTCCGCCTGACGGGCCCCTCCGCGTGCCCCGAGTGCGGGGCGGACCTGGCTGAGGACGACCGGTTCTGCCGGCAGTGCGGGACCCCCCTCGTGCCCCTGGTGAAGACGGGCTGACAACTCCCGCAATCCAGGGAACAAAGGTTAAGACCGCTCAACGAGCTTCGGGGCCGTGGTTTCATGAGTCAGGAGATCGAAGAGGTCATCTCCACCTTCTACGGTCGGGAGTCCGTGGCGGCCATCATCGCCTTGAAGGTGGACACGAAGGAGGCCGACCGCATCGCCGGGGAGATCGCGAAGTTCCAGGAGATCCAGGACCTCTTCCTTGTGACGGGGGATACGGACATCATCGCCAAGGCCCGGTTCGCGGACTACGGGGGGTTGAGGGGCTTCGTGGTGGACGCCCTGGCCCCCATCGAGGGGATCAAGGACACCAAAACGTTAATGGTCGTCACCACGTACAAGGAAGGCGGCGTGACCCCGTGAGGGCGCCCGCCGGAGCGACGTGGAAGTTCATGGGGAGGCTGGCATGGCGGACGACGAGCGATTGCAGCAGGTTCTGGAGGTCCTGGGCCAACTGGCCGAGGACACCTCCGTCCCCCGCAACATCCGGCGTGGCGCGCTCAACGCGAAGGAGCTGCTAGTGAAGACGGAGGAGGCCCTGGACGTCCGGGCGGCCAGCGCCATCTTCATCCTGGACGAGCTGGCCAACGACCCCAACATCCCCCTCCACGGCCGCACCCTCATCTGGAACATCATCAGCCAGCTGGAGACCATCAAGTAGGCGTTCGGCCGATCTCCTGGCAGCCTGCGCCGACAACGCTTTTAGCTGCGGGACATGCTACCGCCGTCGATGCGGCCGTGGTCTAGGGGTTAGGACAGGGGCTTCCCAAGTCCTCGGGAACAGCCTCTAACCCGGGTTCGAATCCCGGCGGCCGCATCCGATTCGGGGGATCGACGTGGCGGAAGGCCCCACCTGGCACCTCCTGGCCGCCGTGGCGACCAGCATCACAGGCGTCCTCCTCGTGGCCGCCGCCTTCAGCCAGGACAACCCCGCCCCCATCCCCGCCATCCTGGGCTCTGGGGCCCTCATGCTGGCCCACTTCCGGGAGCGACGCGCGGAGAGGTGAGGGTCTGGCCTCTCCTTTATATTGGGACCGGCCTTGGTAACGCGCCCGTCCATGCAAGGCAGAAACTGGTACAACCTCACTCCGGAAGAGGTCTACCGTCAGACGGATTCCTCCCCCCTGGGTCTGTCTCAGGAGACGGCACGCCGACTCCTGGAGGTCTATGGACCCAACGAGCTGGAGGAGACCCGAGGCGCGTCCCCGCTCCGCATCCTCCTCGCCCAGTTTCTGAGCCCCCTGGTCATGGTCCTCATCGTGGCGGCCGTCATCGCCGCCCTCCTGGAGGAACTCCTGGACGCCATCGTAATCCTGGTGATTGTGGTCTTCAACGCTGTCTTCGGGTTCGTCCAGGAGTACCGGGCGGAGAAGGCCATTCAGGCCCTCAAGGCCCTGGCCGCGCCCCAGGCCCACGTCCTTCGAGACGGGGGAGTCGAGACGATCCCGACCCAGGAGCTCGTCGTGGGGGATGTGGTCCTCCTGGAGGCTGGCAGCAAGGTCCCCGCGGACCTGCGCCTGGTGGAAGCGGCTAGTCTCAAGGTCAACGAGGCTTCCCTGACGGGCGAGTCCCTCCCCGTAGGAAAGAGCCTGGACCCCATCGAGGAGGAGGTCCCCCTGGGGGACCGGAGAAACCTTGGCTTCATGGGGACCGTCGTGGAGGCGGGCCGGGGCAAGGGGGTCATCGTGGCTACGGGCATGGACACGGAGCTGGGCAAGATCGCCGGCCTGGTCCAGGAGGAGCCTCGAGGGGAGACCCCCCTCCAGCGCCAGTTGGCCCGCTTCGCCCGCCACCTCAGCCTGGCCATCCTAGCAGTGGTGGCCTTCATCTTTGCCATTGGATACCTCCGCCAGCCGGAGGAGCTCTTTCTCCACTTCCTGACGGCGGTGGCCCTGGCGGTGGCTGCCATTCCCGAGGCCCTCCCGGCAGTGGTCACCATTGGCCTCGCCCTGGGGCTCCGGCGGATGGCTCGACGGAACGCCCTGATCCGCCGGCTTCCAGCCGTGGAGGCCCTGGGGAGCGCCTCGGTAATCTGCACGGACAAGACGGGAACCCTGACGACGGGGAAGATGAACGTCCGGGTCGCCGTGACCCCCGAGGCGGAGTACGAGGTGGAAGGGGAGGGGTTCCACCCCGAGGGGGAGTACCGGCGGGACGCGGAGCCCGTGGACCCCGTCGAGGACGAGGTCCTCCGCCGCCTTCTCCTGGCCGGCCTCCTGTGCAACGACGCCCGGCTCGTGGAGCGGGACGACCGTTGGGAGATCGACGGCGACTCCACGGAGGGAGCCATCCTGGTGGCCGCAATTCGCGCGGGCCTCTCCCGGGATCGGGAGGAGGGGGAGAACCCCCGGGTGGCCGAGATCCCCTTCAGTTCGGAGCGGAAGCGGATGACCACTATCCATGCCCCCCTGGGCGAATCCCAACAGGGGCCTCCCCAGGAACAAGGGGACGGCGCCTGGACCGCCCTCCTTCAGGGGGCGGAGGAAGTCACGGCCTGGATGAAGGGGGCCCCGGAGGTGGTGGTGGCCCGGTGCACCCGGCTCCTCCGTCGGGACGGCGCGGCCCCCCTCACCGAGTCGGATCGGGAGGCCTTCCTGAATCGGGCCACGGAGCTGGCGGAGCAGGCCTACCGCGTTCTGGCCATGGCCTACCGACCCCTGCCCCCGAACCTTCCCTCCCTGGAGGCGGTGGAGGAGGACCTCATCTGCCTGGGCATGGTGGGGATCATGGACGCCCCCCGCCGGGAGGCCATCGAGGCCGTGGAGCAGTGCCGAGCCGCCGGGATCCAAGTGGTCATGGTCACCGGCGACCACAAGGTCACGGCCCTGGCCATCGCCCGGGAGATGGGGATCTACCGGGAGGACGACCTGGTCCTCACTGGCAGCGAGATGAGGCGGCTCACGGCGGGAGAGCTCGCGAAGCGGGTGGAGCGGGTCAAGGTGTACGCCCGCCTCTCACCGGAGCAGAAGGTCAAGATCCTGGACGCCTGGAAGCAGCGTGGCTTCAACGTGGCCATGACAGGGGACGGGGTGAACGACGCCCCGGCCCTGAAGCGGTCGGACATCGGCGTGGCCATGGGCATCACGGGCACCGACGTGGCCAAGGAGGCGGCGGACGTGGTCCTGACGGACGACAACTTCGCCTCCATCATTGAGGCGGTGGAGGAGGGACGCGGCGTTTACGAGAACATCAGGAAGTTCATCCGCTACCTCCTGAGCACGAACTCGGGGGAGGTCCTGGTTCTCTTGGTCGCGTCCGCCCTCTTCCTCCCCCTCCCCCTTCTCCCCCTGCAAATCCTCTGGATCAATCTAATCACCGACGGCTTCCCCGCCCTCGCCTTGGGGGTGGAGCCCAAGGAGCGCCACCTCATGCGCCGGCCGCCCCGGGACCCGCGGGAGGGCATCCTAGCCGGAGGCATCGCCTTCCACATCGTGTGGGTAGGGCTCCTCATGACGGTGGGGACCCTCTCCCTCTTCCTTTGGGGCCTCGGTCAGCAGGGGATCGACTACGCTCGCTCCCTAGCCTTCTATACCATCGCCATGTTCCAGGTCTTCCACGTGCTAGCCATCCGGGTCTCCCGGGACTCTGTGTTCACCGCCGGGTTCTTCCGCAACCCCTACCTGATTGGGGCGGTCTTCCTGACGGCCCTCCTCCAGCTGGCCGTGATCTATGCCCCCTTCCTGCAGGTTGCCTTCGAGACCCTTCCCCTGGCCCTAGACCATCTCTTGCTGGCCACCGGGGTCGCCGCTACCGTCTTCGTCGCCGTGGAGGCGGAGAAGGGATTCCGCCGCCGACGGGGCGGCGAAAGCCTTACCACCGGCGAGCTGCCATCCGTTGAGGGATGACCCTCCTGGAGGTCGACGGGTCCGCCGGCGAGGGCGGAGGTCAGATTCTCCGGATCGCGCTGGCCCTGGCTTCCGTGACCGGCCGAGGCGTCCGGGTCCGTAACGTCCGCGCGGGCCGTCCGAACCCGGGGCTGGCCCGTCAGCACCTCACCGCAGCGGAGGCCGTGGCCTCTCTGTGTGCGGGGAAGGCCGAAGGGCTTCGGCTGGAGTCGACGGAGGTGGCTCTCCGCCCTGGTCGGCTGAAAGGCGGCCGGGTCCGCCTGGACGTGGGGACGGCAGGCAGCGTGACCCTGGTCCTTCAGGCGTGCCTCCCGCCTGCGGCCTTCGCCGACGCCCCGACGCACCTCGAGATCCATGGAGGAACGGACGTCAAGTGGTCCCCGCCCACGGACTACTTCCAGCATGTCTTCCTGTCCCTCCTCAACCGGATGGGCGTGCGTGCGGAGATGCAGGTGGCCCGGCGGGGATACTACCCCAGAGGCGGCGGTCGGGTGGAGGTGCACGTCGACCCGGTCCCCTCTCTCGCGCCCCTGGCGCTCCCCGAGGCGGGCCGAGTCCGGCGTATCGGAGGGAGGGTCCACGTCTCCCGTCTCCCGGAGCACGTCGCCCAACGAATGAAGCGGGCCGCCCTCCAAGGCCTAGCGGGCTATCCCGAGGTGAGGGTCTCCTCAGGCGGGGTCGGAGAGGAGGAGGCGGCGGGCCCGGGTGGCGCCCTCGTCCTGTGGGGAGAGACAGAGCACGCCCTCGTGGGGGCATCGGCCCTGGCGGAGCGGGGTGTCCGGGCCGAGGACCTGGGTCGCCAGGCTGCGGCTATGCTGCGGTCCGACCTGGAGTCGGGCGCGACATTGGACATCCACGCGGCGGACCAGCTCCTCCCCTACATGGCCCTGGCGAAGGGGCCCTCCTCCTTCCTGGTCCGGGAGGTCTCCGGACACACGCGGACCCTCCTCGGGCTGCTTCCCCGCTTCCTCCCAGTGGAGTTCCAGGAGGAGGCGGCGAACGGTCTGACGAGAATCGAGGTGCGCCCTACCCGTACATAGAGGGTCGGGAGGGCCCCTCGGGCTGCTGCACGGCCTCCGTCGTCCGGTGGATGTTCCGGAGCTCCTCCTCGATGCGTCCCGCCTCCTGATACAGGGGCTCCGTGTCGAGGTTCATGTTCAGCAGGAGTCGGTCCACCGTCTCGATGACGCGGGCCGCCGCCCGGGCGTCGGGGTAGTCAGGGTGGGCTTCCGAGAGGAGGCTGATGACGTCGAAGCTCCGCTTCCTCCCCTCGTTCAGGAGGACTCCCGCGACCCCCGTGATGACGCCTTCCTCGAAGATGGGGATGCCGTGGTCCCGCAGCATGGCGTGGGCCTTCGGCGTGCTTCCGATGCCGAAGACGCGGATCTCCTCCTTCAGAGCCTGGGCGTCAACGATGAGGCCCTCCGGGGCCACCAGGAGGGAACATCCTCGCTCCATCGCCCACGCCAGGACCCCCTCCGCCACGGTCTTGACCACGTCCGCCGGGGGCTGGAACTCGGAGATGAAGACGACGACGCGGCGCTCGGGAGGCCCGCCGGCGTAGATGCGGACGGGGTTCAGGGGGATCCCGTCCTTCACCAGCGCCACGCTGGGGAAGAAGGGGGAGTCGATGATGCCCACCTGGTCCAGCTCCAAGGCGCCCACCAGGTAGTTCGCCACGATGGAGCTCACCAGCCCCACGCTCGGGAAGCCGTCGATGAGGGTGGACCCCCGGAGGTCCAGGTCCTGGAGAAGGTGGATCTCGATGGGCTCCATCCGGCGGGGTATGGCCTCGGACCCTTAAGAAACCCGGACCCTGGCCACCCAAGCCTTAAGGCTGCGGGGGAGGTTGCGCCCTCCGTGCCGACGCGCCCTTTCGTCATCCTCAACATGGCCTCCTCCATCGACGGGAGGATCGCCCTGCGGGGCAGGGTGCCCCTCAAGCTCTCCTCGGAGGAGGACTTCGCCCGCGTCCACGAGCTGAGGAGCACGTGCCAGGCTGTCCTTGTGGGGGTGGAGACCGTGATCGCCGACGATCCCAAGCTGACGGTCAAGCGGGAGCTGATCCCCGAGGGGACGGATCCCCTCCGCATTGTCCTTGATTCCAAGGGCCGGCTCCCGCCAGGTTCGTCCGTCCTCGACGGCTCCGCCGAGACCCTCGTGGTGACGGCCGAGGAGTGCACCAAGGAGTTCCCCCCCGCGGAGGCCCTGAGGTGTGGTTCCGAGCGGGTGGACCTTCCGAATCTGATGCGCCTCCTGGACGCGCGCGGGATCGAGAAGCTCCTCGTGGAAGGCGGAAGCACCGTGGCATGGTCGTTCCTGCGGGAGGGGCTTGTGGACTTGGTTCACCTCTACGTCGCCCCCGTCGTCGTGGCGGATCGGGAGGCCCCCAGCCTGTTCAGCGGAAACCTCGCCAGGACGGCTGCGGACCTTCTGAAGATGGAGCTCAAGGAGGTCACGGTCCTGGGCGGTGGCCTCCTCCTGACATTCCGGCCGAGGTCGAGGGAGTAGGACGCCCGTGAGCTTCACCGACGAACTCTGGGGCGTGGCGGGGGTGGGCCTCCTCTCTCGGAGCTCCTCCTGCTCCTCCTCCTGCTCCTCACGCGCTCTTTGTCGCTTCTCCTCCTCCTCGTCCTCCCTTGGCTCGTCCTGCCAGCCCATTGGCTCCTCTCCCGTGGGAGCGCCTGGGCGAGGCCTAGGGTCCCGCTGGGGGAGCCGCGCGCCAGAGGGGCCCCTCGCGGAACGTTAATATTCTGATGCCCTCCTGGCGGGTGGGAGAGCATGGCAGTCTGCGAGGAAGCCCACGAGCAGTTCGCCGGCATCGTCAACGCCGATGGCCAGGTCGGGATGTTGCCGGAGTGGATGCATGTGCGAGGCCGCGTCTTCTGGTGGGTGTACCAAGGCCCCTACGAGGCCATGTCCGCAGCTTGGAGAACGTTTCACGAGAAGGGCGGGGAGGCGGGCGTGGTGCCAGCGGGACCTCCGGGCGACATCTACGTATGCGATCCGGACGACCATCGGGACGACCCCGACCGGATCCTGACCGTGATGTGGATCCCCGTGGAATGACGAATCCCGCGACCGCCGGGCCGGCCCTGCTGTGCGACCACATGCTGGGGACCCTAGCCCGCTGGCTCCGGTTGCTGGGCTTCGACGCCGCTTACCCCCGCCCATTGGAGGACGCGACACTGGTGCGCCTCGCCCGGGAGGAGGATCGGACGCTGCTGACCCGGGACCGGGACCTCGCGCGACGTCGGGGAGTCCGGGCGGTCTACGTGGAGAGCGACGTCCTGGACGAGCAGGTGGCCCAGGTCGTGCGGGAGATGGGGCTGGAGGTCCGGGACCCCATGACGCGCTGCTCCGTCTGCAACGGCGTGCTGGTTGCGGTATCCCCTGACGAGGTGGAGGGGCAGGTGCCCGCCGGCGTCCACCGGCGCCACCGGACCTTCTGGCGCTGCCCCGACTGCGGGAGGATCTACTGGAAGGGCAGCCACTGGGCGCAGATAGAGCGGAAGATCGAGGAGTACTCCGCCGCGGCCGACTCCCCCTCAAAAACCTAATAACCTGCGCCCCCTTCCCCCCAAAGGTCTCCGGATGGAAGGCGCCCTGGTCCTGGAGGACGGGAAGGTGGTCAGGGGGCCCGCATTCGGGGCCCGGACGACGGTTTTTGGCGAGCTGGTGTTCAACACCAACATGACCGGGTACTGCGAGGCCCTGACGGACCCCTCCTTCAAGGGCCAATTGCTCATGATGACCTACCCCCTGGTCGGGAACTACGGGGTGGACGCGACCACGTGGGAGTCGGACCGAATCCAGGCCGCGGGCTTCGTCGTGCGGGACCTGTGGAGGGGCCCTTCGCATCCCACCTCCGAGATGGGCGTTCACGAGTTCCTCGCGGACCAGGAGGTCCCCGGCATCGAGGGGGTCGACACCCGAGCCCTCACCATCCGGACCCGGGTCCACGGAACCGTTCGGGCGGCCCTCACCACGGAGGGCGCGGATCCGGACGACCTCCTGGAGGAGGTGCGGGCCCGCCCCTTTCCCGACGCTCACAACCTGGTGGCCCAGGTCAGCTGCCCAGAGCCCATGCATCACGCCAGCCGCGGCCCGCTGCGCTTCGTGCTCCTAGACTGCGGGGTGAAGCGGAGCATCATCACCTACCTGACGGAGCACGGCGCCGTGATTCAGGTCCCCCACGACACCCCGCCGGGGGAGATCCTGGCTTGGGAGCCTGACGGCCTCGTGGTTTCCAACGGACCGGGCGATCCGGCCCACCCGGAGATGGTGCGTGCCGTCGTCCCGACCCTCGAGGCCCTGGCTGGCGAGCTCCCCGTCCTCGGCATCTGCCTCGGACATCAGCTCCTCGCCCTCGCCTTCGGCGCGGAGACGTACAAGCTGAAGTTCGGCCATCGGGGCGGGAACCAGCCCGTCCGGGACGCGGGAAGCGGCCAGGTCCACATCACCTCCCAGAACCACGGCTTTGCTGTCCGGGAGGAGAGCCTGGACCGCCCCCTGCAGGTGACCCACGTGAACCTCAACGACGGGACGGTGGAGGGCTTCGCCCACGAGGAGGTGCCCCTCCTCTCCGTCCAGTACCATCCCGAGGCGAGCCCCGGTCCCCGGGACAGCCTCTACATTTTCCAGGACTTCGTGAAGGAGGTGGAACGCCATGCCAGCTCGACGCCGAGGAGGTGAGGCCCTCGCCTAGGCGGAAGGACGTGGAGAAGGTCCTTGTCATCGGATCCGGCCCGGTGGTGATCGGACAGGCAGCCGAAATCCCCCCAGGCCCCTGAGGGGACGGCACTTCGACTACTCCGGGAGCCAGGCTTGTCGGGCCCTGCGAGAGGAATCCATCCACGTCGTCCTCGTGAATTCCAACCCCGCCACCATCATGACGGACCCCGACACGGCGGACGCCGTCTACCTGGAGCCCCTGGAATCGGGGTTCGTGGAGCGGATCATCGCCCGGGAGCGCCCCCAGGGCCTCCTGGCGGGGATGGGGGGCCAGACGGCCCTCAACCTGGCCTCGGAGCTGGCGGAGCGCGGCGTGCTGAAGCGGTACGGCGTGGAGCTCCTGGGCACGAACCTGAAGGCCATCCAGGCCTCGGAGGACCGGAACGCCTTCGCCGCCCTCATGCAGCGCATCGGGGAGCCCATCCCCCGGAGCCTCGCCTGCGGGAGCCTGGAGGAGGCGCAGCGGGCCGTTCACGAGGTGGGGGGCTTCCCGGTCATCATCCGGGCGGCCTACACCCTGGGAGGCACGGGCAGCGGCATCGTCCACACCCCGGAGGAGCTGGAGCGCGTGGTCTCCGTGGGCCTGGCCTACTCCCGCATCGACCAGGTCCTGGTGGAGGAGTGCGTCCTGGGGTGGAAGGAGTACGAGTACGAGGTCATGCGGGACGGCGGGGACAACTGCATCACCGTCTGCTCCATGGAGAACCTGGACCCCATGGGCTTCCACACGGGGGAGTCCCTCGTGGTGGCGCCGGCCCAGACCCTCCGGGACCGGGATCACCAGGTGCTCCGGAGCGCGGCGCTGCGGATCATCCGGGCCCTCGGCATCGAGGGCGGCTGCAACATCCAGTTCGCCGTGGACCCGGAGACCTACGCGTACCGGGTCATCGAGGTCAACCCCCGGGTCTCCCGCTCCTCAGCCCTGGCCTCCAAGGCGACGGGCTACCCCATCGCCCGCATCGCGGCGAAGATCGCCTCCGGCCTCCGCCTGGACGAGATCCCCAATCAGGTGACCCAGCGCACCCTGGCCTCCTTCGAGCCGAGCCTGGACTATGTGGTGACGAAAATCCCACGCTGGCCCTTCGACAAGTTCCCGCAGGCCCGTCAGCAGATTGGGACCCAGATGAAGTCCACGGGGGAGGTCATGGCCATCGGCCGTACCTTCGAGGAGTCCCTCATGAAGGCCCTTCGCTCCCTGGAGCTGGGGGAGGAGCCCGAGGGGTGGGACGAGGCGGGGCTTGTGGAGGAGCTGACGAACCCAACGGACAAGCGGGTCTTCGCCCTCCTGGAGGCGTGCCGCCGCGGCTGGCCCGTGGAGAAGCTGGCGTCCCTGACCCGATGGGACCCCTTCTTCGTGGAGCGGGTCCGCCGAATCGCCCGCCTGGAGGTGTCTCTCCGGGAGGAGGGTCTGTCGCCTGAGAGGGTGGCCCAGGCAAGGGCCGCGGGCCTCTCCGACGACCTCATCGCCCGGGCCACGGGCGCGGCGGTGGCGGAGGTGCGCGCCCTTCGGGGCCCGGTGAGCTATAAGGTGGTGGACACGTGCGCGGGGGAGTTCGAGGCCACCACGCCCTACTACTACGCCACCTACGGGGAGGAGAACGAGGTCCCCCGCGCCGAGGGGCGCAAGGTCCTCATCGTGGGCGGCGGCCCCATCCGCATCTCCCAGGGCATCGAGTTCGACGGCTGCTGCGTCCACGGGGTCCAGGCCCTTCGGGAGGAGGGCTTCGTGGCCCTCATCGTCAACAACAACCCCGAAACGGTCTCCACGGACTTCGATATCTCGGATCGCCTCTTCTTCGACCCCCTGACGCTGGAGGATGTCCTGAACGTCATCGAGCTGGAGGAGCCCGAAGGGGTCATCCTTCAGTTCGGCGGGCAGACCTCCGTGAACCTGGCCGTCCCCCTGGAAGAGGCCCTGAAGACGCGGGGCCTGAAGACGCGGATCCTGGGCACCTCCTCCGACGCCATGGACGTGGCCGAGGACCGCGCCCGCTTCTCCGCCCTCCTCACGGAGCTGGGCATCGCCCAGGCGCCCTTCGCTACCGGCTACTCCTTTGAGGAGGTGAAGGAGATCGCCGCCCGCATCGGCTACCCCGTCCTCGTGCGCCCCTCCTACGTCCTCGGGGGGCGGGGGATGGAGATTGTCCACACCGAGGAGGACCTGGAGCGCTTCATGCGGCGGGCGCATCGGGTCTCCCGGGACCACCCCATCCTGGTGGACAAGTTCCTCACCCACGCAGTGGAGGTGGACGTGGACGCCGTGGCGGACGGGGAGGAGGTCTTCGTCGGGGGGATCGAGGAGCACATTGAGGAGGCGGGCGTCCACAGCGGCGACGCCGCCTGCGTCCTGCCGCCGCAGACCCTCTCCCCGGAGGTGCTGGAGGAGATCCGGCGCATTACCCAGGAGATCTGCCGCGCCCTCCAGGTCGTGGGCCTCATCAACCTCCAGCTCGCCGTCAGGGACGGCACCGTCTACGTGCTGGAGGCGAACCCCCGGGCTAGCCGCACGGTGCCCTACGTCTCCAAGGCCATCGGCATCCCCCTGGCCAAGGTCGCCACGAAGGTCATGTTGGGCCACCGCCTTCGGGACCTGGGCTTCGAGGGGGAGGCGTCCGTCCAGCACGTGGCCGTGAAGGCGCCCGTGTTCCCCTTCAACAAGCTCCCCGGAGTGGACACCATCCTCGGGCCGGAGATGAAGTCCACGGGCGAGGTCATCGGCCTCGACAAGGACCTTGGCCGGGCGTACTACAAGGCCATGGTGGCCGCCGGGAGCGAGCTCCCCACGGAGGGCGCCGTCTACGTCACCGTGCGCGACGAGGACAAGGCGCGCGTGGTGGAGGTGGCCCGCCGTTTCGTCGATCTCGGCCTGAAGATCTACGCCACCCGGGGCACGGCCACCTTCCTTCGGGAGCGCGGGGTTCCGGCCGAGGTCATCTACCGCATCAGCGAGGGGCGGGCCCCCGACGCCCTGGGCCTCATGCGGCAGGGGGCCATCCGTCTCATCGTGAACACGCCCACGGAGACGCGGGGTTCTCGCCGGGACGGGTACATGATGCGTCGCCTGGCCGTGGACCTGAACATCCCCTTCATTACGACCGTGGAGGGCGCCCGAGCGGCGGCGGAGGCCATTGCCCGGGCGAAGGAGGGGGGCTTCACCCTCCTCTCGCTGGCGGAGTACGCCCCCGCGCCCGAGAAAGGCTGATGTCGGACCGTCCCCATGCAGGGGGGTGGAACCCCAGTGGCACGTCCTTCTGGGCCTCGTCCTGTTGGGCGTGGCCCTCGCCCTCTGGGGACTCATCCTGACAGGAGACCTTGGGGTCTGCGCGGGCTATCCCGCGTCCTACTTGTGCGCGGTGGGGATGGCCGGGGCGGCGGTCGGGGGCCTCCTCCTCTTTCTGAAGGCCATCTTCTAGGCGGTGAAACGGCGCAAGGCTTTACGTCGTCTCCGCCATGCGAAGGATCGGATGCGCGTCCTTCACCTCCTCCCCTTCTCCCTGGCCGTTGCCGGCATCCTGCTCCTGGCGTGGGGGCTTCCCCGGGAGGGAGGGGAGCTCTACTTCGTTGTGGTGGTCCCGGTCTTCGTCCTCCGTGGACCCCTCTCGACGTTGGGGGCGTTCCTCCTCTTCTTCGGCCTCATCCTCGGCCTCTTCTCCTTCCTTCGATTCCTCCCTGCGCGTCTTCTTCGGATCGCGCCCTCCGAACTCCCGTCCACAGCAGGCCCGAGACCTCGTTCCCCGGACGGCACGAGAGAGCCGGAGGGTGAGCGTCGGACGGAGGGGAAGGTGGGGGGCGTCCTCCTCCTGGGTCCCATTCCCATCGTCTTCGGATCCAACGCGAAGGTCACCACCGCAATGCTCATACTCGCCCTTGCGCTGACCACCCTCCTGATCCTCCTGTTCCTATGACGCCCGCGACGTCCCATTCAAGAATCCTGGTGGCGGACCGAATCCACGAGGAGGCCCTGGCCGCCCTGGAGGCCCGGCACGACGTGACGGCAGAGGAGCCCTCCCCCGAGGAGCTCCTGGCCCTGATTGAGGCCTACGACGCCCTCATCGTACGGTCCCGCACAAAGGTGACGCGCGCGGTCCTGAAGGCGGGCACGCGCCTCCGAGTCGTCGGACGGGCCGGCGTGGGAGTCGACAACATCGACGTGGCCGCGGCGACGGAGCGGGGAATCCTCGTCGTGAACGCGCCAGCCGGGAGCACGCAGTCCGTGGCGGAGCTCACGGTGGGCCTGATGCTTGCCCTCGCCCGACGGATCCCCGCCGCGGACCGGAGCGTGAAGGCAGGGCGCTGGGAGAAGGGCCGCTTCCGGGGGGTGGAGCTGGCCGAGAAGGTCCTGGGTCTGGTGGGCTCCGGACGGATCGGCGGCACCGTGGCCGGCATCTGCCAGGTCCTGGGCATGTCCGTGATTGCCTACGACCCCTACCTTCCCGAGGAGGCGGCGCGGGAGCAGGGGATCCGGCTGACGGGCCTGGAGGAGGTCCTGCAGACCAGCGACGTCGTGAGCATCCACGCGGCCTTGACGGAGGAGACCCGCCGCATGATTGGGGAGCGGGAGCTGGCCCTCATGAAGCGGACGGCCTACCTCGTCAACTGCGCTCGAGGAGCCATCGTGGACGAGGCGGCCCTGGCAGAGGCGCTCCGACGTGGGGCCATCGCCGGGGCCGGCATCGACGTCTACGAGGCGGAGCCACCCGTGGGGAGCCCTCTGCTGGAGCTGGACAACGTGGTCCTCACCCCCCACGTGGCGGCCTCCACCGCCGACGCGCAGCGGAAGGCGGGCCTGCAGACGGCGGAGCAGGTGCTGAAGGCGTTGGACAGGGAGAGGCCTGAGTTCCTCGTGAACCCCCAGGCGCTATCCGTCTGAGGCCTCGCGCCGGGCGGCCTCCAACAGGTCCACGCCCTCCCGCCGGGCTCGCTCCCGCACGGCGCCGATAAGCTGGACGTAGTCCTGGTAGTCCCTCTTGTGGGCCCGCAGGACGCGCCCCAGGGCCCGCTCGAAGGTCTCGTTCTTGTGGAGGTCCTTCAGCGCCTCCCGCAGAAACCCCTGCTCCGTCTCGCGCGTCACCGTGGCCCTCCCTTGCAGACCTGCAGGAAGTTCTTGAAGATCTCGTACCCGTGCTGCGTGTGCTCCACCTCCGGATGGAACTGCACGCCGTAGAGGGGCCGGTCCTCGGCCTGCATGGCCTGGACGGGGCAGTTCTCGGAGCTTGCCAGACGGACGAACCCCTTGGGCGTCCGGGTCACCTCGTCGTTGTGGGACTCCCAGACGGTGAACTGCGTGGGCAGGCCGACGAAGAGGTCCCCCGGCTCCTCCACCGTGACCTCCGTCCTCCCGAACTCGGGAATCTTGGCGGGCTTCGCCTCGCCCCCGTAGTACAGGGCCATGAACTGGTGGCCGGCGCAGATGCCCAGGATGGGGCACTCCGCCTCGTCCAGGTACTCCCCGTTCCGCCCCATCTTCGAGGGGTCCACCCCCACGCGAGGGGCCCCGCCGGAGAGGACCAGGCCATCCACCCGGAGGTCGTCCACCGCCGTCATGTTGGGCACGATCTTCGTGTCCACGCCCAGGTCCCGCAGGACCCGCCACTCGCGGTGGGTCCATTGGCCGCCGTTGTCGACGACGTAGACCTCCATGCCCGACAGACGCCACGGCGCGTAAAATAGCTTCCCTTCAAGAGGAGGACGCCCGCCCCCCTCACTCCCACTCGATGGTCCCGGGGGGCTTGTTCGTCACGTCGTACACCACGCGGTTCACCCCCTTCACCTCGTTGGTGATGCGGGTGGACATGCGGCCCAGGACCTCGTGAGGCAGCTCGGAGTAGGAGGCGGTCATCCCGTCCACGGAGGCCACGGCGCGGATGGCCACCGTGTGGCCGTACACGCGGACGTCCCCCTCCACCCCCACGGTCTTCAGGGGCAGGAGCACGGCGAAGTATTGCCAGGGGTTCTCCATCAGCCCCTTCTCCGCTCCTCGCTCGATCTCCTCCTCCACGATGGCACACGCCTCCCGGACGATGGCGACCCGCTCCGGCGTCACCTCCCCCAGCACGCGGATGCCCAGCCCCGGCCCGGGGAAGGGCTGACGCTCGGAGACCTGGACGCCCAGCACGCGGGCCACCTTGCGGACCTCGTCCTTGTAGAGGTCCCGCAGGGGTTCCACGATTTGGAGGACCATTCCTGAGGGGAGCCCGGCCACGTTGTGGTGGCTCTTGATGCGGTCCCGGAGCTCTCCCCCGCTCTCGATCCAGTCCGGGGCGATGGTCCCCTGGATGAGGTACTCTGCGCCGATGGCCTTGGCCTCCACCTCGAAGAGGCGGACAAAGGTGTTCCCGATGACGCGCCGCTTCTCCTCCGGGTCCACGACGCCCTTCAGCTCGCGGAAGAAGCGGTCAGCGGCCTCCAGGACAGTGTAGTGGACCTTCAGGGAGCGCAGGGTCTCCTCCACCTCCGCTCGCTCCCCCTTGCGCATGAGGCCCGTATCCACGTAAACGGCGAGGAGGTCCTCCCCCAGCGCCTCGGAGGCCAGGACGGCGGCGGTGGTGCTGTCGACGCCGCCGGAGACAGCGATGATGGCCTTCCCCCGCACCTCGGCCTTCACCTGGGATACGGCCCCCTTCACGAACTCCTCCGGGTAGAACATCTAGCCCCCGACCTTCTCGGAGTCGGCGGCCACGCCCTCCGCCTTCCGGTCGCGGTAGGCGCGGAGCTTCTCGCCCAACTCGGGATCGCCCAGGGCGAGGATCTCCACGGCCAGGAGGGCGGCGTTGGTCGCCCCGTCCAGGGAGACGGCGGCCACGGGAACCCCTGGGGGCATCTGCACCACGGAGAGCAGGGCGTCCAGGCTCAGCGTCCCGCTCAGGGGGACGCCGATTACAGGCCGCGTCGTGAGGGCCGCGACGGTCCCCGGAAGGGCGGCCGACATGCCCGCCATGGCGATGAAGACCCTGGCGTCGGACTCCTCGACGATGCGTCGCAAGCGCTCGGGGGTTCGGTGGGCGGAGGCCACGACGAGCTGGGCCTCCACCCCGAAGTCCTTCAGCTGCCGGAGGGCCTTCTCCCCCGAGGCACGGTCGCTGACGCTGCCCAGAACGATGAGGACGTCCATCTGGCTGGCGGATGGGGGCGGCGAGATAAAGCTTCTCGCGCTAACGTTGCGCCTTGACGCGGATGTTCACGGGCGCGTCGCCGTGGTTCTGCCACATGAGGTAGTACGACCCCGCCTCCGGCCCTTCGAACCGCCCTTGGTGCTCCCTGCCTCGGAGCTGTTCATGGAACGTGACCCGCTTCTCCTCGTGATGGTGGATGTTGAACTCGACGGCCTGGTCGGCGGTCCAGGCGTAGGTGAGGACTTCCCCCGCCTCCAGCTCGACGGCGAGCTCCTCGAAGGCCCCCTCGTCCCCCAAGGGTTGCAGGGCGAACGACTGCTCCAGCTTTGCCTCCCCGGAGGGCAGCTCCAACAAGAAGGTCACCGGCCTATGACTTCATGATGGCCAGGAGGAAGAGGCCGATGGCCAGCACGGCGCCGATGGCGGCCGCGGCAAGAACCGCGATGCTCTGGATGACGATGTTGAGCATGGAGTCGACGGGGATGACCTTGTTGAAACCTCCGAGGAATGCCCACACGATGCCGAAGGCGAAGCCGCCTCCGAGGAGCCCCCCGCCGATCTTCCGGCTCTTTCCGCTTCCGAAGTATGCCGTGAAGGCCCCCGTGATGACCAGGAAGAGGGAGAAGGTCAGCACGAGAATTGTCACAAACGTCCACACACTTATCGCGTCGATTGCCACGCCACACGCCCCCGTTTCTAGAACTGGATCCCCGTCAGGGTTTTCGTATCGATCACGCCCGGGATGGTCCGGATCTCGTCCACCACGATCTGCCCCAAGGCGTTGAAGTCATCGGCCTCAATCTTGGCGATGAGATCGTACTCGCCGAAGAGGGGATGGAGTTCCCGGATCTGGTCGATCTTGGAGAGGGCATTGTACACTTCGTGCTCCTTCGCAGGAGCGGTACTGATCAGAACGAAGCCTATGGCCATGCCCAACTCCGGACGTTAAGCTGGGTGGCGCGTATAAAGCTTTCCTCGTGGCCGTTTGGATCCAGGAGGCCCCTAGAGCCCCTCAACCTCGTCCCGACGCCCCTCCGCACGCCCCCAGGCCTCCTCCCAGGTGGGCAGGCGCGCCTGGGGCGCGTCTCCCTCCACGGCGACGCTCGCGGCGGCCGCGCCCACGAGCCCGCACAGCGGCAGCTCCATCCCACGCTGCAGCCCCGCGTAGAACCCCGCCCGATAGACGTCCCCCGCTCCCGTCACGTCCCCCCTTCGTTCGGCCGGGATGGCAGGGATGCGCCAGACGCCCCCGGGGGCGAACACCATGCTGCCGTCGACCCCCCGCGTCTGCACGAGGGTCCGCCCGCCCTCCGTCATGGACTCCACGCGGTCCAGGCCCAGAAACGCCAGCGCCCGGTCGTACTCCCCCCGATTCCCGAAGAACAGGTCCGCGTGGCGGAAAAGGCGTTTGAAGGCTGCCCCGTCGTAGACGTAGTGAATCTCCTGGGCGGGATCGAAGGCCACCCGCTTGCCCAGACGGCGAGCCAGGCGGACGACCTTGGCGTAGTACTCCGGACGCCCCGTGGCGATGTGGACGAGCTCGCTGGCGCGCACGGTGTGCTCCAGGACCTCCCGGTCGGCGACGTCGGCCATGGCCCCCTGGTCGATCACCGTCATCTGGTCTCCCCCGGGATCGGAAAAGATCCACGCGGTGGGCGTCCGGTGCCCCGCCACGGTCTGCAGGTCCTCCAGATCCACCCCCTCCGCCCGAAGGGCCTCGCG
Organism: uncultured Methanomassiliicoccales archaeon; assembly: GCA_964348155.1. GTDB lineage: Archaea > Thermoplasmatota > Thermoplasmata > RBG-16-68-12 > JAJISG01 > JAJISG01. The sequence continues at coordinate 37,764 of CAYGBN010000003.1, read as the reverse complement.
GTACGCTGCGGGGAAGTCCTCGCCCACGAAGGCCGCCAGCGCTGTCTCCACGCCCAACCGGGCGGCGGCCCGGGCCAGGGTCCCCGCCGTCCCTCCGAAGGACTGGCGGGCGTTGGTGACCTGAATGGAGGTATTTGGCGCCGGCAGGTGGGGCACGCGGAGGACGTGGTCCAACACCACGTGGCCGAAGACCCCCAGGTAGGTCATGCTTCTCTCTCCCCCAAGAGCCGCCGAACCACGCGATGCGCCTCCTCCAGGCTGGGTACGACGTGGTCCGGACCTTCCCCACCTCCGGGGGCGATGAGAACGGAGCGCATGCCCGCCCGCTGGGCCCCCCGGGCATCCCGTTCCAGGGAGTCGCCCACGTGGACGGCCCGCTCGGGGGCGCACCGCGCCTTGTCGAGGGCCCGATGGAAGATGGCCTCGTGGGGCTTGGCCGCCCCGACCTCCTCCGAGGTGGTGATGGAGGAGAGGAGACCCGCCAGCGGGAAGCGGAAGAGGCAGAGCTGCAGGAAGTCTTCGTCCACATCGGAGAGGAGTCCGACGTGCACCTGCGTCGTCTGGAGGTCCTTGAGCACTCCCTCGGCCTCAGGGAAGAGGCGAAGCCATCGGAGGTGCTCTCTGTCGTGGGCGCCCAAGAAGTCCCGCCAGCGCGTCTCCGTGAGGGGCAGCCCCATCCCGTCGAGGAGCCCGGCAAGCACCTTCCGCTTAAGCTCCCGATCCCCGACCCAGGTGGTTCCAAGCTTCGCGACGGCCGCCTCGGTCCGGGCCTCGAAGCGCTCGAGGATTCCCTCCGGGCTGAGTGGGAGGCCCCACCGTTGCTGGAGGCGACGCATCATCTCCAGATGCGCCCTCCGATCCGTGTTCAGGTCGAGGAGGGTGCCTCCCAGGTCGAAGAAGACGGCCTCCAAGGACACCCTACGTCCCCGCCTCCCAGCTGGTCATGTAGGCCCGTTGACCCTCAGTCAAGACATCGAGCCGGACGCCCAGGGTCTGAAGGCGGGTCCGTGCGACCGTTTCATCCAGCTCCCGAGGGACGGGATAGACCGCCGGTCGAAGGTCCTCGCGCTCCGTGAGGTGCAGAACGGCGAGGGCCTGGAGGGCAAAGCTCGTGTCCATGATCTCCACGGGATGTCCCTGCCCCGCCACCAAGTTGATGAGGCGTCCTTCCCCGAGAAGGTAGACCTTCCGCCCGTCCTGAAGAGTGAACTCCTCCACGAACTCCCGGACCCTTCGCCGAGAGGTGCTGGCCTCCTCCAGGTCCGTCTTGGCGATCTCCACGTCGAAGTGCCCCGCGTTGGCCAGGACGCACCCGTCCTTGACGACCTCCAGGTGCTCCCCGCGGACCACGTCCTTCACCCCCGTGGCGGTCACGATCACGTCGGAGGTCTGAGCCGCCTCCCCCATGGGCATGACGCGGAAGCCGTCCAGCTTCGCCTCCACGGCGCGGACGGGGTCTACCTCCGTCACCGTGACGTGGGCTCCCATGCCCCGGGCGCGCATGGCGATCCCCCTCCCGCACCAGCCGTACCCCGCCACCGTCACGTGCTTCCCGGCCAGGAGCAGGTTTGTGGCGGACATGATGCCGTCGAGGGTGGACTGGCCAGTGCCGTACCGGTTGTCGAAGAGGTACTTCATCCGGGCCTCGTTGACGCTGATGACGGGATAGCGGAGCTCGCCATCCCGCTCCATAGCACGGAGGCGGACGACCCCCGTGGTGGTCTCCTCCGTGCCGCCTCGGACCGCCTCAAGGAGGTCCGTCCTCTCCGCGTGCAGGAGAAACGTCAGGTCGCCGCCGTCGTCCACCACAATCTGCGGTGCGGCGTCCAGGACCCGGTTGAGGCTCGCGTAGTACGCCTCCCGACTCTGCCCCCGCTCTGCGAAGCACGCCATCTCGAACCGATCGCGGAGGGCGGTGGCCACGGCGTCGTCCGTGGTGAGGGGGTTGCAGGAGGCCAAGGCCACCTCCGCCCCCGCCTCGCGCATCCGGAGAGCCAGGACCGCCGTCTTCGCCTCCACGTGCATGGCCATGCCAATGCGCCATCCCGCCAACCGGCGATTGGCAACCATGTCCTGGGTCACCTCCCGCAGGACGTCCATGTGGTCTTGCGCCCAGCCGATCCGGAGGGCTCCCCTCTCCGCTGCGTCCATGGGAGGCCATGGTGGGGGCGGTATATGGCTTGTCTCACAGGCTCCCAGGGCCCATCCCCTCGTTCCCCGATTGCTCGGGGGGGCGCAGGCCGGGGAACCCAAGTAGGAGGTCCCCCTAGGGAGTCCGCCGCGAGGTTATGCGTCCCGGCGCTCGCCTGAATCGCGGGACGCGCTCCCCGTGGTGGCGCCGAGGAGGGGCGCCGTAGAAGTACCCAACGCGCAGGAGGTGAACGCACTGCCTACGATCTTCACCGTCGGGCTACGCCAGGACCCAGGGGAGCTGGGTCGCCTCGCCAAGCTCCTGGGTGACCGGGGGGTCAACATCGAGAGCATTGCGGGCGTCGCCCACGGCGACCACGCCATCGTCAACTTCATCCCCTCGGACGCCGACGTCACGCGAGAGCTCTTCAAGGACCTCGGGGCGGGCTTTGATGAGACGGAGGCCCTTACGGCGAGTCTCCCCAACCGCCCGGGCGAGTTGGCCACCCTGGCCAAGGCGCTCGGCGACGCCGGAGCCAACATCACGGTCCTCCTTCCCTTGGAGGCGGGGCCAGAGGGGGGCGAGTTCGCCATGGCCTTTGAGGATGCTTCCAAGGCGAAGGAGGTCCTCGAGTAGGCCTGTTACCCCCCCTGATACCCTCCGCGAAAGGTTTAACTCCGGGCGGAAGGAAGGCGCTGCGAGGCGCTTCCCTTGCAGGAACCCTACGAGGACGAATCCGAGGAGCAGGCTCCGCCCGACGTGGTCGCCCTCTTGGTCTCGATGGAGGTCGACGAACTCCGGGCATTCGCCGAGGCGCACGGGGTCGACATCTCTGGCTTGGAGGAGAAGCCGGACTTGGTGGACGCCATCTCCCTTCACCCGGGCATTGCGCGCATCCTGGTGGAAGACGGCCCCGAGGAGGGGGAAGCTCCATCCGAGAAGGCCAAGGCGGAGGAGGCCCCTGAGGACCTCGCGATGCCGGAGGAGGCATCCCCGGAAGGAGGCGAAGGAGAGGACGTCCCCGAAGAACTGCCTGAGGCGGACGAGCCGACGCGCCAGGGTGTCCAGGACCTCCCTGAGCGGCTCCAGGCTGCCATGGGGCTGCGCGTGGACTTTTCGGCCTTGGAGCATCACCTGTCCGAGGCGGCCACCAAGTTCAGTGAGAGGAACTACGACGCCGCCGCCCAGACGGCCCGGAATTCGGTCCTCCTCGTCGAGGACGTTGTCAAGGACTACGTGGACGCAAACTGGGCCTTCGCCATCGCCTCGATGCAGCGAATGCTGGAGGAGACGCCGGACGGATTCGGGGTGGGAGAGGAGACCCAGGCACGCCTGGAGGAGGCCATCCAGGTCTACCGGGACGACGCCTCCGTGAGGCCACTCGATGTGCTGGAGCGCCTCGTCGAGGCCGCGCTGGACCTCCACGCCAACCAGATGGACGCCGCCCGAGATCACGTGGCGTCCCAGGGGGAGGTGCTCAAAGCCATCCAGGGCATGGGGGGCGACACGACCAGGGCCAGGGCGATGCTGGGGAAGGCCACCCGGGCCCTGAAGGCGAACCAGAGGGCTGCCTACGCGGACCTCATCGGGGAGGCGGATCGCCTCGTTGCGGAGGCCCGAGAGGCGCGAGTCGGGGAGCTCTCGGAGAAGCGAGAAGCCGTGAGCACCCTCGTCGAGGAGGCGGCCACCATTGGAGCCGATGTGGGGCGGGCCTCCAGCCTCTTGGAGGACGCGCGTCAAGCCTTCGACACGGAGGACTTCGGCGTGGTCCACGACCTCCTGGGTCGAGCGGAGAAGGCCGCCTTGGATGCCCAGAAGGACCAGATCGATCGGGTGTCCGCCATGCGAGAGCAGCAACTGGGAAGGGTCAAGGACCTCATCGCCGAGGTGAAGCCGGCCATCGATCGGGCCCGCGGAGAGGGCTTTCAGGCCAAGGAAGCCCTGGGCGACCTGAAGGCCGCCGCCCAGCACGCGGAGGGCGGGGACTACGTAAATGCGTTGATGAAGGCGAAGCGCGCCTACAACGCCGTGAAGGCCTTCCACAGCGAGCTGGAGGCGAAGCGCATCGAGGAGGAGACCCCCCTCCCCGCGGAACCCCCGAAGGAGCCCGCCGCTCCCACCGCCCCGTCGGAGGGCCCGAGTCCGCCAGGGGAGCCCTCAGACGAAGGATCAGGGGCCGTGCCACCGGAGGAGTCCCCCTCCGAGGCGTCGCCGGAGCCCCGCCTCCGGACGCCGCCGGAGCCCATCTGCATCTACTGCGGGTCCGCGGACCTGCATATCAAGAAGAACGGCAAGGCCAGGTGCCGGGAGTGCAAGCGGAAGTTCCGCCTGTAAGGCCACAGTCAGCTCCTACTTCTTCACCCGGATGCGCGTGTCTAGGAAGATCTCTCCGTCGTGGTTCTCCCTGCAGTGGGTCCAGGCCTCCAGGTAGGTATTGAACTCAGGGAGGGCCTCCATAGTGTCGTGGCAGGACAGGCATATGTAGGTCTTCTCCGTGGCCATGGACCCAGGGCTCTAGCCTGCGCCGCCCCAAAAGGCTTTCGTCCTGGGTACGGAATCCGCGACCGCGTGGCCCCGCCACCGCGGCGCGTCGCCACGCCCGCTCCGTCACTTCCGATCCCAGTACTCCCGGGTCGTGATGAACTGGAGCTTGGCCTCCAGGAGGTCCCGGTAGAGCGCCTCCTCGTCGTCGTGCATCCGGGCCAGGATGCGGCTCGCCGTCTGGGGGCCGATGCCGTACACGGAGAGGGCCACCACCGCCCGGCGGCCGTAGGAGAGGACCATGTCCGCCGATTGGCGGGTCCGGATCAGGAGCTTCCGATCCTCCTCCTCCAGCTCCTCCCGGGTCAGCTTGCGCTTCACCACGGACTGGACGTGGTCCGCCCACCAGGGGGCCAGCCCCAGGAGCCTCGAGTCGCACGCCTCGCACTGTGGCCGCTCGCCAAGCTCCTTGATGACCCGTCCCTCGTGAAGGGTGCCGCACTCCAGGCAAACGAGGTTTACGAGCTCGTGATCCAGGTAGGTGCGCATCCGCTCTAGGTTGTCGGCCCCCTCGGGGGCGAGCAGGTCGGGGATCTCCACATACCGCCGAACCATGGGGTAGCCCAGCGGACTTGCCCGCTCGTCCTTGCGGACGACGACCTCTACCTCTCCGTCGCGGATTCGAGCGTAGAAGTCCCGGACCCCCGGGAGATCCAGGTGGTCCGCCAGGACCTCCCGTAGGGCCTCCTGCTCGATGGGGCTCTCCCGGAAGCGCAGGGGGATATTCCGCAGCTCCTCCGCCTTTAGGAAGATGCCCCGCTGGAGGGCCCCGAACCGCTCGGCGATGTGCTTCGCGTAGTAGCCCAGGGCCGTCCGCTGGTGGAGGACGACATCCAGGAGGTCCCGGACCTCCCCGTCCTTCCGTCGGAGGAGACGATCCGCCAGGTCGTCCAGGTTCAGCTCCCGGACGTCCGTGGTCAGCTCCAGGAGAAGGCGGTACCCGTCGTACCACCAGAACCGGAGAAGGCTCTCCTCCGACAGGAGCTCCGCCAACAGCTCCCCGAGGGTGTTGTTGACCCGCTCTCCCAAGTGGGTGTGGACCAGGAGGAACCGCTCGAAGCCCTCCACCAGGATCCGCCGGTCCGTGGGAACCGGGAAGCCCCCATCCATCTGGGCCCTGACGGTCTTCGTCGCGCGTCGAAGGGCGCCCCGCTCCACGGGCCACGCCTTCCGCAGGCTCCCCGCCACCCCGTCCAGCGCCTCCCTCCCCAGCCGCTCCTCCACCTCCTTCCGCATCCGGCCCACGTCTTGGGCAATCTCCTGGGGGATGGGCAGGAGTTCGCCGTCCCACCGGGCGACGAGGGCCCGGGGGTCCGTGACGGGGTTGACGTAGACGTACCCGTCCTCGGCGATCTTCTCCATGGTCCAAGCCCGCCCCTTCACCACGAAGTTAAGGCCGACCCGCCCCTTCTTGGCCATGAACTCGTCCCCCAGGAGGCCGACGCGCTGCTGGGTGGTCAGGTCCACCACGGGCCAGAGGCGCTCGTCGGGGATGGTGGAGAGGTTCTCGTAGTAGTAGCGGCGGCCTCTTCCGGTGGCCACAAGCTGTCCGTCCTCTCCTCGCAGCGTCCGGAGCTTCTCCAGGAACCGGACGACCTCCTCCAGCTCCTTCTCCGAGAGCTCCCGGTAGGGCGCCGCCCGCCGCACGAGGGCGGCCACGTCCTCCAAAGGCCGACGGCCCCCGGCGTCCAGGCATGCCCCGACCAGCTGATGCGCCAGCACGTCCAGGGGCGCCCAGGGGATGGGCACGGGCTCCACCGCTCCCTCCCGGGCCCGCAGCGCGATGGCCACGGACTCCAAGACGTCCTCGGGGGAAACGGCCAGGACCACCCCCTCCGACGTCCGCTCCAGGGTGTGGCCGGAGCGGCCCACCCGCTGGACCAGGGCCGCCACCTGGCGGGGGGACTGGTACTGGATCACGAAGTCCACGGACCCGATGTCGATGCCGAGCTCCAAGGTGGAGGTGCAGATCAGCGCCCGGAGCCGGCCGGCCTTGAAGTCGTCCTCCGATCGCTCCCGCTCCTCCCGGGGCAGCGAGCCGTGGTGGACACCCATGCCCGGCAGGAACTGGCCGAACTGGGAGCCCAGGGACTCCACCAGGGCCCGGCTGTTGGAGAACACCAGGCAGGCGGCGTGCTCCTCCGCCATCTCCGCGATCCGGTTCAGGGTCGCCGCCCGCTCCGGGGAGGTGTACAGGACGCGGGCCAGCTCGTAGTCGTCCTCCAGGGCCTCGGGCTGCTCCACGTAGTACCGGACCTCCTTGGCGGCGTCCACCCGGAGGACCTTCGCCGGGCGGCCGGAGCCCACCAGGAAGGCCGCCAGCTCCTCCGGGTTTCCCACCGTGGCGGAGAGCCCTAGGACCTGGAAGGCCTCCGCCACCTCCCGCAGCCGCTCCAGCCCGAAGGCGAGCTGCACGCCTCGGCGGTTCCCGGCGACCTGGTGGAGCTCGTCCACCACGACCCACCGAACGGCCTCCAGGTGGCGCCGCATGACCTTCCCCGGCAGAATCGCCTGGAGGGTCTCCGGCGTGGTGATGAGCATGTCCGGGGGGTCTGCGGCCTGCTTCCGTCGGGCTCTCGCGGGGGTGTCGCCGTGGCGCACCTCCACCGTGAAGCCCAAGGCCGCGGCCCAGTCGGTGATGCGGCGGAGCATGTCCCGGTTCAGGGCCCGGAGGGGGGTAACGTAGAGAAGGGCGATGCCGTCGTGCCGTTTCTTCCGGTGCAGGCGGTCGAAGATGGGGAGGAGCACCGCTTCCGTCTTGCCGCTGCCGGTGGGGGCGATGAGAAGAACGTTCTCTCCTCCCAGGACCTCTGGGATGGCGGCTTCCTGAGGCGGGGTCGGTGCCTCCAACCCCCGATCACGGAGGGCCGCCTGAACCTCAACGGACAGGGCGGCGAAGGGCCCTTGGGCCATGGGCCCTTCCCTACGGACCGAGCGTATTTGAAGCCTCCCGGCGGGGGTCACCGAAAGTGGTCTGACTCCCAGGGGAGGCGGGAGAAAGCCCTTAGGGGCGGGAGGCGTTGTTCCCGAGGTGCAGGCCGGGGGGTCCTGGGAAGAGGAGCTGCGGGCGAAGCTGTCGCAGGACGAGCCCATGTCCTCTCCGGAGCGACGCCCCGCCGCCGTTGCCCTGATTCTGAGACCCGACGACGGGCTGGAGGCCCTGTTCATTCACCGGGTCGAGCGGGAGGGGGATCCCTGGTCCGGTCACATCAGCCTCCCAGGAGGGTTCCGCTCACCCCTGGACCGAACCCTCGCCGAAACCGCACGACGGGAGGTCCGCGAGGAGGTGGAGGTGGACGTGGAGGTGGCCTGCCGGAACCTCGGCCTTCTGCCGGTCCTCCGCCCCGCGAACCGCCCTCACGTGGAAGTCTTCCCCTACGTCTTCGCCCTGCGGGAGGAGGTGGACCCGCGGGCGGGAGACGAGGTGGAGGCGGTCTTCTGGACGCCCCTGGCCGCCCTCCGGGACTCCAAGACCACCCGGCGTGTGGAGGCCTCAGGCAGAGAGCTGGCGGTCCCTGCCTACGTCCACGAGGGTCGGGTGGTGTGGGGCCTCACCTATCGAATCCTGACGACCCTGTTCGAGACGTGGTTTGGCCGAGAGGCGCCGTAGCCCTCCGCCACGACGGCCCACGTCCTCCTGAGCGACCAAGCCACGTCCACCCCGACGAAGGAGACCTCGGGCATGGGAGTCAAGGCTCGGATCCGTAGATCAGGGCCCTGAGGATCCGCCCTTCCGCCCTTCTCAGGCCCTTGCTCATGGCCGCCTTGCTGATGCCTACCGCCTTCGCCAGGTCCGTGAGGCTGATGCGGGCGGGGACCTCGTAGTAGCCCGATTCTAGGGCGAGCCTGAGGATCTCACGCTGCCTCTCAGTGAGGTCCGCCGTCCAGGGGGTCGCCGGGGACTTGTATCGCCCCGTGGACCGGACGGTGAAGGGCAGCTGCAGGGGGCGCAGAAGGTCGAGGACCTGGGCAAGGTCGTCGTCCCGGGCGCAGAGGGAGACGATGGTCTCGTCCTCCCGAAGAATCGTGGGAGAGGTGGGGAAGGCCTCCATGGAGAGGCCCGCGATGATTCCCTGAAGGGCCCGGGAGGTCCTCTGCTTGATGAGGGCGATGAACTCCCGACCCTCCTCGTTCGTGCGCAGCACCTGGAAGTAGTCCAGGCTGTAGCGGGAGAGGAGGTCGGCTTTCTTCTCCTCCAGCGCCACAACCTGAGGAGCGTCCCGCTTCCGGCGCACCCTGACGATCATCGTGACGTGCTCCGCATCGACGTCGAAGGTCTCCAGAACCTCTAGGGACGCGTTGTGCCGGAAGAATCGGGGGGCCAAGAGCCCCCGGTCGAACAGGTCCTTCGTCCGGAAGGCCAGCACCGCTTTCTTCACTCCCTCACCGTTGACATGTTAACCTGAATGCCCATATATATCAGGCGCTACCCTCCCGACGATTCCATGGACTGGCAAGGCGAAGAGGAGGATGTCTCGGTCGTCACCTGCGATCTCGAAGGCACAGTGCAGACCTTCTCCCGGGGGGCGGAGAAGCTCTTCGGCTACCGTGCGGAGGACGTCGTCGGCACCCAATCGGTGGCCATCTTCCATCAGCCCGAGGCGGTTGAGGAGCTCGTCCCCAGGCTCCTGAAGCAGGCTGCCGAGGAGGGCCTCTTCGAGGAAGAGGTGACGCTCGTGCGGAAGAACGGGTCGGAGTTTCGAGGCCGGTTGGTCGTACGGCCCGTCCTCCGCGAAGGCGAGCTCGTGGGGTACATGGGCCGGACGGTGAAGGTGTAGGGGGATGGCGTCCGCCGTCCCTCCAAGCAGCCGGGTCCTCTGGCTCCGCGCCCTCCGGGCGCCCTTTCTCGTGGCGTCGCTGATTCCCCTGGGCGTCGGCGCGTCGCTGGCGTTCCTCCACCTCGGCGCTCTCGACGGGGTTCTCCTCTTGCTGACCGTGGTGGGAGGAGCTGCGGTACACCTCTCCGCGAACATGCTCAACGACCAGTTCGACTTCCGGAGCGGGAACGACCTCGCCGTGAGGCACCAGAACCCCTTCGCCGGTGGGGGAAGGGTCCTCCCCACGGGGCGGATCTCCCTCGTCGCTCATCTCTGGGTGGCCCTGCTCTTCCTCGTGGTGGGAAGCCTCATCGGCATCTACCTGGTCCTCCTGCGAGGCACGCTCCTCCTGATCATTGGCCTTATCGGCGTGGCCATCGCCTACTTCTACGTTGGCCCCCCCCTCCGGCTGGCCCATCACGGCATGGGGGAGTTCCTCGTCGGCCTCGGCTTCGGGCCCCTCATCGTCCTGGGGACCTACCTGGTGCAGGCGGGCGGCCTGAACCTGGCTGCCCTGCTCGCCTCCCTGCCCGTGGGCCTGCTGGTCGCGGCCATCCTGTGGGTCAACGAGTTTCCGGACGTGGAGGCGGACCTTTCCGTGGGCAAACGGACACTGATGGCGAGGTTGGGCCGAAGGGCCTCCCTCAAGATCTACGTCGCCCTCCTGGCGGCCGCCTACCTCATTGCGGTGGCCACGGTCCTCCTCGCCTTCCTGCCCCTGGGGGCTCTCCTCCCCTTGCTGAGTCTGCCCGTGGCGGGAAGGGCCGCGAAGCGCTTGGCGGAGACCTACGAAGACCCGCACGCCATGATTCCCGCCAACGCCCTCACCGTCCTCCTCTTGCCCCTGTTCGGCCTCCTCCTCATCGGCGGTCTCCTTCTGGCGGCCTTCCTTTAGGACCTCTCTGAGGCCGTTAGCTGGAGCCTCCGGGGACGTCCATGCCCAGGTTGGCCACGAGCCTGGCGTGGTCCTTCTCGTCCATCCAGGGGACCTCGAGGTACTGCAGGATCTCCTCCTCCCCCATGCCGATGCGCCGCGCCTCCTTTACGGCCACGGCGTAGGCCTCAATCTCCGTCTGCCGATCGGGGTACGGGATGTCCTCGGGGAAGAACTCCTTCCCCTCGTGGAACTGCCGGACGTGGACGAGCTCATGGATGATGTCCAGGTAGATCTCCCGCTCCTCTCCGCTCTTCAGGTAGTGGGTGCTTACCATGATGTGCCCGTCCTCCTCGCTGACGCCCATGAAGCCGAATCGGGAGGAGAAGAACTCCACCTGGAGTCCCGCCAGCACCTCCTCTGTCCGATCCCCGAAGATGTCCCGGACGGCCTGGACCTCCTCGAATCCCTGGAAGTACGCCTTGAACCAGTGGAGGTTGATGGGCGCGTCGCGGCGGATCGTGACCCCCAACATGGAGGGGGGTCAAGGGGACCCTTCCTTTTGGGGGTTTCGGGACGCCTTCCTCCTCCGCATGAGGCGCACCCCCTCAGGGTCCTCCCGGAAGCCCCAGCGACGGTAGAAGGGGCGGCGCACGTCCTCGATGCCTCGCCCTCGCGCCCACCACGTTTCCTGATACGGAGCGGTGAGCTCCTCCTCCTGGGACGGCGTCAGCCATCCACCGCGTCCACGTCCATGGGCACCCGCCGAGGCATGCCTCCCCCCTCGCCTAGGATTCCCCCGGTCCGCAGGTTCTTGTAGCATGCGACGTCATGGCCCTCCGGTGGTTCCATGGGCGAGAAGATCGTGCTGAAGGAGACCTCCCCGCTCCGCGGAGCCCTGCTGGAGGGCCCCTCATACGAGGCGTTCAGCGACGACGCCTTTCGGCAAGTCTACGAGCGCCTGGAGTCATGGCTCGCACGCCGGGAGCTGACGCCGACGCGGTGGATCGCGCACTTCTACGACGCTCCCGACGAGGCTCCGGAGGGGGGCCGCACCGAGGCGTGCATCGCCTTTGAGGGGGAGGCGAGCCCCTCCGAGGGCGTGCGCGTGGAGGAGCTCCCGGTGGAGCGGGTGGCGAGCCTCACCACGACCCTGGACCGGGCGGATGACCCGGAGGCGGTGTACGAGAAGATCTACGCCTGGCTGGAGGAGCAGAAGCTCGAGGCCATGGGCCCCGCCTACGTGCGGGAGATCTACGACGTGAACCCGTGGATGGGGCCCGAAGAGGAGACACACGTGGAGTTCCAGGTCCCCGTGCAGGACGCGGACTAGACCGCGGCCTCGGAGGAGGAGGTGGGGCGCGGACCACGAACCCTTAAGTCGCGGAGGGGCCTGGCACTCCTCGCATGCCCTCCCCCGCCCTCGCCCTCTCGGGACTCTCCAAGGCCTACAACGGCCTCCAGGCGGTGGACGGGCTCAGCCTCGAGGTGCAACGGGGGGCGATCTACGGCTTCCTCGGCCCCAACGGCGCGGGCAAGACCACGACCATCAAGATGATCCTGGGACTGACGTACCCCGACCAGGGCGAGGTCCGCATCGAGGGGAAGTCCCTGACGGAAGAGCCGCACGCCATCAAGCGGCGCGTGGGATTCCTTCCGGAGCGGGTGGCGTTCTACCCCAATCTCACGGCGGTGCAAAACCTGGAGTTCTTCGCCCACCTGAAGGGCGAGACGGAAACGGACCTTCACGCCCTCCTAGACTCCGTCGGCCTGGAGGAGTTTGCGAGGAAGAAGGTGAACACCTTTTCCAAGGGCATGATCCAGCTCCTGGGGGTGGCCCAGGCCATGATCGGACGCCCGGCCCTGCTCATCTTGGACGAGCCCACCGTGGGCTTGGATCCCGCCTGGACGCGGGCAGTGAAGGATCGCGTCCAAGAGGCCAACGACGCCGGTGCGACGGTCTTCTTTTCCTCCCACATCCTGGCGGAGGTCCAGGAGCTGGCCGATCGCGTGGCCATCCTCCACCGGGGCCGACTGCTCGCGGAGGACACCGTGGCGAATCTCAGCGACGCCATGGCCCTCAAGCCCCGCCTCCGCATCCAGACCAGGGGTGAAGTCTCGGAGGCGGCGACGGCGTTGCAGGGGGTGGAGGGCGTGGATGAGGTGCGAGTGCGGGAACGGGAGGTCGTGGTCGTGTGCGATCCGGACGCCAAAGCCCGGGTTCTCGCCCGCCTGGAGCAGGCGGGCGTCCTCATCGGGGACTTCCGCACGGAGGAGCCCTCGTTGGAGGAGGTGTTCCTGCGCCTGACGCGCGAGGAGGGCGGGGGGATCCGCTGATGGCGCCCGTCGCCCCCCGTTCCCGCCTTCGTCCTGTCTGGGTCGTCCTTCGGAAGGAGTTCCTCGACAACGTCCGGAACCGGTGGATCCTGGCCCTCTCGGCCATCTTCGTCATCCTCACCCTGGCGATGTCCTACTTCGGGGCCACGCAGACGGGGGGCGGCGTCGGGTTCCAGGACCTCTCGGAAACCGCTCTCCTCCTCCTGGGCGTCGGCGTCATCCTGATCCCGATCCTGGCGCTGATGCTGGGATACGGGGCCGTGGTGGGGGAGAAGGAGCGGGGGTCCATGCAGCTCCTCCTGGCCATGCCGCTGACCCGGAGGGAGGCCTTCCTGGGCAAGTTCCTGGGCTTGGGGGCGGTCCTCACGGTGGCGATCCTGGCCGGCCTGGGCACGGGAGGCGTCGTCATCATGGTGGCCGTGAGCTTGGAGGGCTGGCAGGACTACCTTGCCTTGGTCCTGGGTGCCATCCTCTTCGCCCTGACCTTCCTGAGCATCGGCCTCCTCCTCTCCACTCTGGCGCGTCGCCGCAGCACGGCCCTGGGGGCCACCGTGGGTCTGTGGTTCCTCCTCGTGCTGCTCTACGACCTCATCTGGACGGGGATCTACGTGGCCACCGGCGGGAGTTTCGTCTTCGTGCCCGGGGGCACGACGGAGCTTCCCGACTGGTTCTACGTCGCCACCGTCCTCAACCCCACCGATGCCTACGGCTACTTCATCTCTTCCATCACGGGCATCACGGGGGGCTTCGGCTTCTCCTACACGCTCCCCTCCTTCGTGAACGCCTGGACCACGACCCTCGTCATGGCCTTCTGGGCCGTTGTGCCCCTCCTCGTCTCCCTCTGGCGCTTCCAGGGGCAGGACATCTAGTCGCCCTTCGCGGAGGCGGACGGGGCCTCCACCCCACCGTAATATACGCGCCCCGCCTTGGCGGGCAAGGATGGAGGATCCCCAGGCGTTCCGGCGGGCTCTCCTCGGGTGGTACCGCCACCATCGACGCGACCTTCCATGGCGACGCACCCGGGACCCCTACGCCATCCTCGTCTCGGAGGTCCTCCTGCAGCAGACCCGCATCGAGGCGGCCGTGGACTACTACCGGCGATTCCTCGCTCGGTTCCCCACGGCGGAGGCCCTGGCACGCGCCTCCGAGGAGGAGGTTCTGCAGGCCTGGGAGGGGTTGGGATACTACCGGAGGGCCCGCCTGCTGCATCGCGCCGCCGGCGAGATCGTCGACCGCCACGGGGGAGAGGTGCCCTCCGACATGGAGGGCCTGGCCTCGCTGCCCGGGGTGGGTCCCTACACCGCCGGGGCGGTGGCGAGCATCGCCTTCGGGCAGGCGGTCCCGGCGGTGGACGGCAACGTGGTGCGGGTCCTGGCCCGCCTCCTCTGCCTCGAGGAGGACGTGACCCGAGCGGCGGCAAGGAGACGCCTGCACGCGTACGCCCGCGCCCTGGTGCCCAAGGACGATCCGGGGACCTTCAACCAGGCCCTCATGGAGCTGGGCGCCCTCGTCTGCCTTCCGAAGGGACCTCGATGCGGGAGCTGCCCGGTGGTCACGTGGTGTGAGGCCCGCGCGCAGGGGAGGGAGGCCCGCCTCCCTCGACGCCGCCCTTCGCGGGCGGTGCCCGAGCGGCCTGCGGCCTTCGCCGTGGTGGAGAGGGATGGCCACTTCCTCCTGGTGCGGCGGGCGCGCGACGGTCTCCTCGGGGGCCTGTGGGCCCTCCCGGGAGGCGAGCTTCGTCCCGGGGAGCGGGTGCGTCCGGCGCTCCGTCGCCTCGTTCGGGAGGCTTGCGGCCTGGAGGTCGAGCCCGGCCGGGAGGTGGGGAGCCGCGTCCACACGTTCAGCCACAAGCGATGGGAGGCGGTGGCCGTTCGCTGCCGCGCAAAGGCGTCGGAGCCCCTGGTCGGCAGCGCCCGCTGGGTCTCCGCCGAGGAACTAGGGAACCTCCCGATGGTCCCCTTCCACCGCGCCTTCCTTGAGGACGAGACCGCGCCCTCCTTGGACTCCTTATGAGGCGGCCGCCGGCGGGGCCCTCCGCATTCTCTGCGACTTCCCCGTGAGGGGCTCGTGGACCTGAGCGGAGGACGGCGTAAGCGTCCCAGGAAACGCCCTAGAGCCTCCCCTCGTTCCGCAGGACCCACCAGCGACCGCCTTGGGCGATGAGGACGCGTCCACAAGCTTGGCAGCGGTAGTAGGCGGTCGATCCCCCTCCGCCCAGATGGTCTCGCCGCGCGTGTGCACAGTCGCCTCTTTCCTGGGCCTTTGGATCCTGGAGGATGACCGACCCGCCGTCGTTCGCCACCCTGCGCGGCCCCTCAGCGTGGGCGAGGGGGACATCCGCGATCGCCTGAGGGGGCGTCCGAGTCCGAGGCTCCCTACGCCGTCGGGTCCACCATCGCCCTCGGCCGCGCTGTCGCCCACGTCGCCCGTCGACTTGCGCGAGGAACCACTCCTCGCTTCCGGGGCCGTACTCCCAGCGTGCGTACCGCGCCAGTGCGTCGTCCTTCCGTCCGTTGGCCCTCTCCGCCCATCGAGGATCCGAGCCTACCATGCCATCGCCGTACCGCAGAGAGGCGGGCGAGGGGAAGGCGATTGAGCCGGCAGAGAGTGCCGTCGTACGACGGGTCATCCCTTATAGGCCCGTTCTGCAATTGGTGGGGCAGGTGCGTCGGATGGAAGCCATGGAGTCCATGTACGCGGCCAACTTCGAGATTCGACACGCGTGCCCGGTGGGCGGAGCCTCCCAGACCTACCCGAAGCTCCACATTCGCCACTGGTGCGTCAACAGCCGGGACATCTTCCAGGTCTCTGGCCCGGACGATCAACGACAGGGCTTTCGCGGGTGGGTGGACGAGGTGTTTGGGATCCGCCACCACTCGGACCTGGGGGAGAGCAGCCTCATCATCACGGGGGGCTGCTACTGCGCCATCGAGGGCGCCCCCTCCGTCTCCTCCGTCCTCGACGAGACCGGCGTGTGGGACATCCCCCCCATCCTGTACGAGGAGGGCTGGGAGTCCTGGCGGGTCATCGCATGGAACGAGGCGTCGGTGCGGAGGATGTTCGGCGGGCTGCGGGAGCTGGGTGAGCTGAGGATTCTCTCTCTCCGTCCCATTGAGAACGCCCGGATGGAACAGATGATGCTCATGCCGGCCTCCGACGTCTTCGCAGGGATTACGAACCGGCAGCTCTCGGCCGTCATCCTGGGCGTTGAGCACGGCTACTACGCGGTGCCCAGCGAGGTCAAGGTGGAGAACCTCGCCCAGGGGGCGGGCCTCGCGCCCTCGACGTTCAGCGAACATTTGCGGAAGGGAGAAAGCCGCATTCTCCGGAACCTCCGCCCATATCTCCAGGCCTACGCCACGCGAGAGCCGGGCGAGGTCGTCCTGCAGCGCTAGCCTGGTTGCGCCCATGTTCGGCCACGCCATGCTGCGGATCCAAGACGCCCTTGCGGCACGGCGGCGCCGGCAGGAAGTGCAGCAGATGCGCGGGCTGTTGCACCTTAAGCCCCACCACCGCCTGCTCGACGTGGGCGGAGGAACGGGGGTCTACGCGGACCTTTTCGCTTCGGACGGGTCGGGGTTCGTGATCCTCGAGCCCCATGGCGGGAGGCTGGCATACGGTCGGGTGCGGCGGCCGAGGATGCACTTCGTTCAAGGCTCAGCTGAGAACCTACCGTTCCCCGATGGCCGCTTCGACCGGGTGGTGGCTGCCTTCTCCCTCCACCACATGCCGAGGCAGGACGACGCCCTGGCAGAGATGGCGCGCGTCATCAGGGAGGGGGGAAGGCTGGTGGTCGAGGAGTTCGATCCCGCGGCGCCTCCCACGCCGTTCCTCCACCTGTTCCAGAACAAGGTAAGGGGGGAGAACCTCGCCCTCCTCAGTCCGGTCGAGCTTCAGGAGTGCCTCGTGGGCCATGGGTTTCGGGACGTGATCGTGGAGCCTGGGCGTCGGGGGTACTTCGCGGTGGCCAGCCTTTGAAGACCCGCGTTGAGCCGCACTAGGGCCCCTCCTCCCGGAGGATCTTCTCGGTCTCCCTCTCCACCCAGTCCTGGCTGACTTCGCGATAGGCGCCGAGGTAGTGCGCCAGAACCCCAATCCCCCAGAAGAACATGGGGAAGGCGGGCCAGAAGAACCCTCGGTCCGTGAAGTACCAGATCGCCACAAGCCCGGCGTTCACCAGGAAGTAGATGGGCAGGTGCCAGCGG
>CAYGBN010000003.1:16157-20849 GCA_964348155.1 uncultured Methanomassiliicoccales archaeon | reverse complement strand
GAATCCATATCGCGCCTGGGCGAGCTCCTTTGCCTTCCGTCTTCTCTCGTCGTCCACGTTACGCCTTCCAAGAGCGGTTTCGAACTCCATCATGCGGACCTGCTGGACGATATAAACGTTACGGCGCGCGAGCTTCTAAGCCGGTCAGAAGGGGTCGAGGATTACGGATTCGGCGGCGATCTGGAGGCGCTTCAACTCCTTCCCGGAGAGGGCCCACCCTACGGCCCCCGCGTTGCTCTCCACGTGGGCCGGTCGCTTGGCTCCAGGAATGGGGACCACCCCCTCCTTGGAGAGGAGCCAGTTCAGGGCGACCTGGGGAACGGACACGCCGTGGGCGTCCGCTATCTCCTTCAGAAGGGCGACGATGGGTGCCGTGGAGGCGAGGTTCTTCTCCCGGAATAGGATGTGCTCCTTCCGCAGCCGGTCCTGGGGCCGATGATCCACGTCGTACTTCCCCGTCAGCACCCCCTTGGCCAAAGGGCTCCACGCCAGGACGGTGATGCCCTCCCGGTGACAGTAGGGGAGGACCTCCTTCTCCACCTCGCGGTGGAGCAAGCTGTACTGGACCTGGTTGGAGACGATGTCCACGGTGGAGAGCGCCGATCGGGCTTCCTCCAGGTCTCGCACCGCGAAGTTGCTCACCCCGATGGCGCGGATCTTGCCCTCCGCGAGGAGGCGCTCCAGAGCATTCATGGTCTCTCCCAAGGGGACCTGCTGCCAGGGATCGGGCCAGTGGATCTGGTAGAGGTCGATCGTGTTCACACCCAGTCGCTTCCGGCTGAGCTCACACGCCTTCAACACGTGATCGTACCGCAGGTGGCCACCCCCCACCTTCGTGGCAACGACCACCTCGTCGCGGTCGACCTTTTCCAGGGCGCGCCCCACGACCTCCTCCGAGTGGCCGTCGCCGTAGGCCTCCGCCGTGTCGAAGAGGTTCACCCCCAGTTCATGGGCTCGCACCATGGCGGCGATACAGTCCTCGTCCCGAACGTCCTCTCCCCAGAGCTCGCCCCCCGCCTGCCACGTGCCCAGCCCCACCCGGGCGACCTCGAAGCCGCTCCGCCCCAGCTTCGCGCGTTCCATGACGGGCTCGCTACCCTCCCGCCTTAGAAAAGCGTTGCGCGGGTCGGCCGCACCTACGGCAGCAGCCTCTCGCCCCGGCGAAGGTTTATGCCTAGCGGGGCCCACTAGACTTACAGGGTCACCTCCAGGGGGCCCCGCCGCTGGTTCGGACCGTTGAGGCGAGGGGAGGCGCACGCTACCATCAGTGCGAGGAGTGCGGCCTTGGGTACGTGGATCAGCGGGTCGCGGAGGCCTGCGAGGCGTACTGCGCGCGCCACAACGCCTGTTCTCTCGAGATTGGCCGGCAGGCGGAGTACATCCCGAGGCCGGACTTCGAGGATCCCTAGGGCGATGGCCGCCGCACCCCCTATCGTGCGCCTGTCCTCCGGGGCACGGGCCCCGCCACCACGTCCGTCGGATGGCGCCCGAACCAGCCCTGCCACAGCGCCTTCGTGGGCATGATGACGAATACCCTCCTGGGGCTCCATTCGGCTCGGACGCCTGCGATATCGCGGTCCCTCCGCTGGATGACCGGCCTCTCCATGGGCCTCGTCAACCTGGGGCTGTTGGTCTTCTTCCTCACCGAGATCTTCCTGGACGTGCGCTATTGGGCCCTGCTCATGGGCGTGGGCGTGATCCTGGGCGTGGTCACCATGTTGGCCCGACTCGGACTCAGCAACGGCGAAGCCGCAGCCGCGCCCGCGGCGGGGTCGTAGCCCAAGGGTTTATCAACCCCCCGCCGGTGAGCTCCCGCGATGGCACGCTTCCCCGAGGCCGAGGCCCGTCTCCTCCACAAGAAGGTCTGCATGAGGTGCAATGCGCGGAACGCCATGCGGGCCACCCAGTGCCGGAAGTGCGGGAGTACGGACCTGCGCCCGAAGGCCAAGGAGTTCCGGCGGAAGTGAGGCCGGGTAACACGATTTCTGCGACCTCATTTAAGGGAGTATTACCATAGCCGCCCCATGGCGGCGCCATCCAAGGTCGTCCGCACAGGGATTTCCGTCCCCCAAGGCCTCCTCCAGGACCTGGACAGCTACGTCCGGACGACCTCCTACGCCAACCGTTCGGAGGCCATCCGGGACGCCGTGAAGGCCATGCTCTCGGAGCACCACGCCCTGATGCTGGGAGAGGGCGAGCGATTCGGAGCCGTCATGGCCCTGTTCGACCTCCATGAGGAGGGGGCCTCCGACCTCCTTCACCGGGTCCAGCACGAGTACAGCGACGTGGTGAACTCCGTCACCCACGTGCACCTGGTGGACCCGGAGAACTGCCTTGAGTTGCTGGTCGTGCGCGGGGATGCCGAGCGGGTGAACGAACTCGTCAACCACATGATCGGGAGCAGGGGCGTGAAGGAGATCAAGTCCATCATGCTCTGAGGCCATGGATCCCCCCACGCTGGAGGACGTGTACCGGGCTCGCGTTCGCCTCGGCCGGTACCTGCAGCCCACGCCGCTGCTTCCCTCGCAACCTCTCTCCTCCCTCCTGGGCTTTGAGATCCTGGTCAAGCTGGAGAGCGCCCTCCCCACGGGCTCCTTCAAGGTCCGCGGGGGCGTGAACCTCGTCTCCCAGCTCTCCCCGGAGGAGCGTCAGGCGGGCCTCATCGCCGCCTCCACGGGCAACCACGGGCAGTCCCTCGCCTACGCCGCCCGCCTCCTGGGGGTCCCGTGCACCATCGGGGCGCCGGAGGGCGCCAACCCGGGGAAGGTGGAGGCCATGGAGGCGCTGGGGGCGCGGGTGGTGCTTCGCGGGAAGGACTTCGACGAGGCCCGGGAGTGGGTGGAGCGGGAGGCAGAGGCCCAGGGGCTCCGCTACGTCCACTCCGCCAACGAGCCCCACCTCATCGCGGGGATCGGCACGGCCCCCCTGGAGGTCCTGGCGGTGGATCCGGAGGTGGACGTCTTCCTCGTGCCCGTGGGCGGGGGGAGCGGCGCCTCGGCCTACTGCACCGTGGTGAAGGCCCTGCGGCCGGAAGCGGAGGTCATCGGGGTGCAAGCGGAGCGGGCCCCCGCCTTCCACCGATCGTGGACGGAGCGCCGCCTGGTGGAGATGCCCAGCTCCGACACCTTCGCCGAGGGGCTGCAGACGCGGGTCCCCTTCGAGCTGACCATGTCCGTCCTCTGGGAAAAGCTGGATGACTTCCTTCTCGTGACGGAGGAGGAGTTGAAGCGCGCGGTGTCAACCTATCTCTGGCGGGCCCATCTGGTGGCGGAAGGCGCGGCCGCCGCGCCCCTGGCGGCCGTATATGCCGACCGAGAAAGGTGGCGCGAACGGCGGGTCGTCCTAGTGCTCACCGGCCACAACATCGCCGAGAAGAGGCTCCGAGAGATCGTGGAGAAATGGCCCCCCTATCCGGGCTAAGGATGTGAAGGACCCGCGGGGACGGCCTTCCCCCTATGGAGGAAGCCAGGCACCATGCCTCCCCAGAGGATTGCAGGACCTGAGAGGACGACGAGCCACCAACGGACCGCCTTCTCTCGGTCCAGAGGCGCGGCGGCGCAACGACACCACCGAAACCCCCAGAAGCCTTCGATGTCAGAAGAGAAGGCTGTACACGATGCCCGCGCTGAGGAGGACTCCGATGATGACGAACCACAAGGGAACCCGGGCCCGGGCCTCGATGTCCGCTTGCTCGGCCTGGCCCTTCCCTCGAACCGACCTCCACGAGAGCATGAGGGTCTGGCCCGGGAACCACCCCCCATGAGGGCCGCCCATCACGGGGTGAAAAGGGGGAGAGGCCATGATAAGCCTGCCGGCGGAGGCGAGGCTAGGCTCCGGCAGAGGTCCTGGCCGTCCTTCCCTTCTTGCGCTCCTTCGTGGGGCACTCCATGTTGAGGCAAGTGGTCCAGGGTCGGCGGCCGGAGAACACCTTGATCTCCGGAGACCCACACGTTTCACAATTCGTCCCGAGAGGCTCGATGCGCCCTCGCTGGGGGAGGGGGTAGGTCTCGTCGCACTCGGGATAGCCGGAGCAGCCGACGAACTGCTTGCGGTTGCGGGAGGTCCGGATGAGGAGGTCCTTCCCGCAGGAGGGGCACGCCCCCACCCGGTGCTGCGCAAGGAAGACCTCACACGTGTCGTTGATGCAGCGCTCCTCGGAGCGCTTCCCGAAGGTGACGCGGGCCATGGGCACGCCACACGCCTCGCACGCCTTCCCCGCGGGGCCCACCTGGCCGCGGTTGGGTAGGCCGTAGGTCACCGTGCAATCTGGATAGCCTTCACACCCCACGAAGGGACGGCCGCCCTTGCGGCTGCGCCGGATGATGAGGCGGGAGCCGCACTCCGGACAGGTCCCCATGACCCGCTGTTCCCGCAGGGCTTCCTGAATCTGACGTCCGATCTCCTTCTCGTGCTTCTGAAGCGTGACCACGGAGTCCTCCAGCAGCTCCCGAGACTCCTTGACAACGTCCTCCAGCTCCTTCTCCCCCTTCGCGATGGCCCCCATCTCCTCCTCTAGGAGAGCGGTCATCTTGGCCCGCGTGATTCCCTGGGCGTGGTCCTTCAGGGCGTCGATGAGGCTGCGCCCGGAGGGGGTGGGCTCAAGGGGGGCGCCATGGACGTAGCAACTGCCGTGGGGGCAGGTGGAGCGGGTGGGAGAGGCGGCGCGGGGGGCGCGGGGACCAGTGCAGCGGG
>CAYGBN010000003.1:0-16147 GCA_964348155.1 uncultured Methanomassiliicoccales archaeon | reverse complement strand
GGGCTGGAGGGGGTCGCCATGGACGTAGCGGCGGTTGTACAGCTTCTGGATCGTCTCGTGGCGGGTGGACTTCGTCCCCAGGCCCTGTCTCTCCATCTCCTGGATCAGGGCGCCCTGGGAGAACCGGGCCGGGGGCTTCGTCTCCCCCTCCGCCAGCTCCACGTCGAGAACCCGCACCGTCTCCCCCTCCTCCAACGCGGGGAGGGGCTGCTCCCGCAGGGACGCGTAGGGGTAGTAGGCCCGCCATCCAGGCTTCAGGATCCGCTGTCCCGAGGCCCGGAAGGTTTCCTCCCGAACCTCCAGGGTGGCCCTGGAACTCTTCACCACGGCATCCGGAGCCAGGGTCGCCAGAAAGCGGCGAACCACGAGCTCGTAGACCTTCCAGCGGTCCCCCCGGAGCTGCGTCCTGGTGGCCGCCTCTACGGGGTGGATGGGGGGATGGTCGGTGGCCTGCTTCTTCCCCCGCGTGGGCGTGGGCCGTCGCTCCCCTTGCAGGCGTTTGGCCTCCTCCCCGAGGCCCGAACCCTCCAGCCGCCTCAGGATCTCCGTGAGGGGGAGGCTCTTGGGATAGACGGTGTTGTCCGTCCGGGGGTAGCTGATGAACCCCGCGTTGTAGAGGTCCTCTGCGACGCGCATGGCCCGATAGGCGGAGAGGCCGTTGCGGGTGGCCTGGGCGAGGAAGGCCGTGGTGTTGAAGGGGGCCGGGGGGCGATCCTTCTTGCGGGAGGTGGCGTACCGCATGACCCGGGCCTTCGACGCTCCCTGCAGCTTTTGGAAGAGGGCCTCCGCCTCCTTCCGCTCCCAGAAGCGCCCGTGTTCGTGGTCCCCGCGGAAGGCCTCCCCCTTCTCGAAGGTGGCGCGCAGGTCCCAGAATGGCTCCGGCTCGAAGGCCTCGATCTCCTCCTCCCGGCCCACGATGAGGGCCAGGGTGGGGCTCTGGACGCGGCCGATGCTAAGGTAGTCGTGCCAGGTCTGTCGCGCCGCACGGGAGATCAGGCGGGTCAGGGTGGCCCCCCACGCCAGGTCCACGAGCTGGCGCGACTCTGCGGAACGCGCCAGGGGGTAGTCCAACTCCTCCGTTCGGGCGAACGCGGTGGACACCTCCTCCACCGTCAGCGCACTGAACCGAGCCCGCCGGACGGGGACGTCGGGGTTCACCTCTCGGATGATCTCCAAGGCCTCCAGGCCGATGAGCTCCCCCTCCCGGTCGTAGTCCGTGGCCACGATCACCTCCTCCGCCCCGCGGGCCGCCGATCGGAGGGCCCGCACGATGCCTGACTCCGTCTTCCGCTTCTCGGGCTCCGCCCAGACCAGCTCCTTGGGGTCCACCTTGCTCCAGGAGGAGAACCTTTTGGGATAGTCCCACTCGACGATGTGTCCCCGCAGACCCAGGACCGTCCACGCCGCCCCGTCGCGCGTGAAGCGATACAGCGGGGTCTTCCCCGCCATCGTCCGTTCGGCGTTTCCGTCCGAGAGGATGGCCGCAATCTTCGCCGCGGCGGCGTTCTTCTCGGCGACCACGAGACGCTTCAACGCGATTTCATGGAGGGGGTTCGTATTTAATCGTTCCCGGCCTGTTCGCAGGGACGGAGCCGAGGCGATCCCGGTCGGCGTCGGGAGTTTCGACCCCCGCGTCCCCTCCCGGCCTAGGCCGAGGCTAGGAGCTCCGGGACCTCCGAGGGAAGCTTGGCCACGCGGACCCCCGCCCGCTCGAAGGCCTGGACCTTGCTCTCCGCCGTCCCTTGTCCCCGGGTGATGATGGCCCCGGCGTGCCCCATGCGGCGGCCTGGGGGGGCCGTCATCCCGGCCACGTAGGCGACCACGGGTATGTCGACCTCACGTTGTATGAACGCGGCCGCCTCCTCCTCCGCCGTGCCCCCGATCTCCCCCACCAGGACCAGCCGCTCCGTCTCGGGGTCCTCCTGGAACAGATGGAGGGCCTCCACGAAGGTCGTCCCGATAATGGCGTCCCCGCCGATGCCCATGCAGGTGGACTGCCCCTCCCCGCTTTCCGTGATGGCGTTCACGATCTCGTAAGTCAGGGTGCCGGAGCGGGAGATGACGCCCACGTGTCCGGCCTTGAAGATGTGCCCGGGCATGATGCCCGCCTTCGCCTTCCCGGGGGAGATGACCCCCGGGCAGTTGGGCCCGACGACGGTTGTGCCTCGGAACCGGGCGTAGGCTACGATGTCCAAGGCGTCGTGGAAGGGAATGCGCTCCGTGATGAGGACCAGCAGGCGGATCCCCGCCTCGATGGCCTCCACGGCGGCGTCCTTCGCAAAGCGGGCGGGGACCAGGAACAGGGACGTGTCGGCGCCGTGCCCCTCCACGGCCTCCGCCAGCGTGTCGTATACGGGAACGCCGTGGACCTCCTCGCCGCCTCGTCCCGGGGTCACGCCCGCCACGACCTTCGTCCCGTACTCCAGGCACGCCTGCGTGTGGAAGCGCCCTTGGTGGCCGGTAACGCCTTGCACGACGACGCGGGAGTTCTCGTCCAGGAGGACCGCCATCCTATCCCCCCGCCTGCCGGATGGCCGCCCGGGCCGCCTCGCCCATGTCCAGGACGGCCGTCATGCCGGCCTCCTTCAGGATCTCCCGGGCTCGCTCCTCGTTGACGCCTCGGATCCGGGCCACAATGGGGACGCTCCCCTCCGCCTCCTCGGCGGCCTCCTTGACGCCCTGGGCCACGGTGTCGCACTTCGTGATGCCGCCGAAGATGTTCAGGAGAATCACGCTGGGCGCCGCCTTCATCATCAGGAGGAATGCCTCCTTCACCGTCTCGGGGTCGTCGGTGCCTCCAAGGTCCAGGAAGACTCCGGGCTTCCCGCCCTGGAGGTGCAGGGCATCCATGGTGGCCATGGTCAACCCGGCGCCATTGGCGATGACGCCGATGTCCCCCCCCAGCTGGACGAAGGCGATGCCCCTCTCGTGGGCCTCCCTCTCCAGGGGGGTTAGATCCTGGCTCATCTCCCGGTATTCGGGGTGGCGGTAGAGGGCGTTGTCCTCCAGGATGAGCTTGGCGTCCCCCGCCACGAGCCTGCCGTCCCTCGTCACCACCAGCGGGTTGATCTCCGCCAGCTCCGCATCCTCGCCCTTGAACAACCGGTAGAGGGCCTCCGCCATCTCTCCCAGGGGACGATGAAGGTCCGCGGGCAGGCCCATAATCTTCGTGAGCTTGCGGAGGACGTAGGGCTGCAGGCCCAGCAAGGGCGGGATGGGCACCTGGAGGAGGCGCTCCTCCGGCACCGCCTCGATGTCGATGCCGCCGTCGGGAGAGGCCATGAGGAGGGGGGCGCGCGCGCTGCGGTCCAGAGTGATGCTCAGGTAGAGCTCTCGCTGGACATCGAGCCTCTCCTCCAGGAGGACCTCGCGCACCTCGTAGCCGCGGATCTCCATGTCCAGGATCTCCTGTACGGCCGCCCGAGCCTCCCCCTCCGTGGCGGCGAACTTCACGCCGCCGGCCTTCATCCGGCCGCCCACGAGAACCTGCGCCTTCACGGCGGCGGGGAGGGGCGGAGCCCGCACCTCCTCGCCCCTCCGGACGACCTGGCCCTCCGGGACGGCGATCCCGTACTTCCGGAAGACCTCCTTCGCCCGGTACTCGTAGAACTTCACGGGACTCCCCGGCTCCCCCCGGTCAGGGGCCTAACCCTTCCCCTCGTAGATGGGCGTGCCCGTGGATCGCACCAGGTCCCGGAAGCGGACCATGATCTCCCGGGTCACCTTTCCCGGGGTGCCGTCGCCGATGGTGCGGTCGTCCACCTCCACCACGGGACCCACCTCCGCCGCCGTGCCGGTGATGAAGGCTTCGTCCGCCCCGTAGACGTCGTAGAGGGTGAAGAACTCCTCCCGGACCTCCAGCCCCATCTCCTCCGCGATCTCGATGGCCGTTTCCCGGGTGATGCCCTGGAGGTTCGTGACGCGGGGCGGCGTGACGATCCTTCCGTCCTTCAGGATGAAGAAGTTGTCCGCCGTGGCCTCGGAGACGAAGCCGTTGACGTCGAGCATCAGGGCCTCGTCGGCCCCGGTTAGGTTGGCCTCGATGCGGCCGAGGATGTTGTTGAGGTAGTTCAGGGACTTGATGTTGGGGCTGAGGCTCTGCGGGGGGGTCCGGCGGACGGAGGCGGTGACGAGGCGCAACCCCTCTTGGTAGCGGTCTCCGTAGAGGGGCTCGAAGGGGCGGGCGATGATGACCACGGTGGGCCCGTGGATGCACTTCCGAGGGTCCAGGCCCAGGTCCCCGGGGCCCCGTGTGATGATGGGTCGGATGTAGCCGTCTACGATCTCGTTCCGCCGGCAGAGCTCCAGGATGAGCTCCCGCATCTCGCCAAAGGTGTGGGGGATCTCCATGTGGATGGCCTTGGCGGAGTTGAAGAGGCGCTCCAGGTGGCGGTCGAGCTTGAACACCCGTCGGTTGTACGCACGGATGCCCTCGAACACGCCGTCCCCGTAGAGGAGGCCGTGGTCGAAGACGGGTACCTTGGCATCGGATTCGGGTAGAAAATCGCCGTTCACGTAGGCCAGCAGGTCCATCCGCTGTCCTCCTGGATGGAGTAGGAACTTCTGTTATTAATAGTCCCGCGACCCCATTGTATAGTCGATAATGAGGGCGCGGACCCGGGGGGGTGCCGGGTGGTGCCGGAGCGGCTCCGCCGATGGCCGACCTAGAACTCCAGCCCGGTGATGCGCTCGAAGAGGCTCACGTAGAGGTCGCTGACCTTCCGGACCATCTCCTCCGGGAGGGCCGGGATGTCCGGCTCCGGCTCTCCCCGGTCCCGGGCCCCGTAGAGGGCCTCGTGGTAGCCGCTGTTCCGGTAGTGCTGCCGTACGAACTCCTTGCTCAGCTCGACCATGCGCCCCATCTCGTACTGGTCCCCGTCCCAGAACCGGTCCTCGTCCGCGGTGCCGAAGGTGTCCACCACCATGGGCCGCCGGTCCGCATCCATGGCGAACTCCTTCTTCCCGTCCACGTGGAGGAGGCCCCGCTTGCGGACCTCCCGCTGCATCCGATCGTCCAGCTTCAGGACCATGTCCCAGATGGCATGGAACTCCTCCTTCGTGAGCCCAGCGATGTCCAGGGCCTCCTCCGTGGTCAGGAGGCGGTCCACCTTCTCCAGCTTCGTCGTGACCTCCAGGTACGGCTCCGGCAGGGCCTCTCCGTACTCCACCCGGTGGCCGGGTGGGAACCCGGCCTCCTCCGGCCTCTCCTTTCCCTTGCGGAGGCGGTCGTAGAGGGAGCCGGCCACGTAGTAGCGGGCCACCCACTCCAGGGGGATCAGGTAGGAGGTGGTCTCCGGGGTCATCGCGGCGTAGTCGTGGATGACCCGCACCCGACGCACCCGCATGCGGTTGCCGTCCTGCACCCCCAGCAGGTGGTTGGGGATCCCCATCGTTGCGGCGGTCTCGAACCAGTAGGCGCTGGTCCGGCAGAGGGTCTCCCCCTTGTGGGGAATCTGCGAGGGGATGACCTTGTCGAATACCGAGATGTTGTCGGTGAAGAGGAACTCCAGCTCCTCGTCGCTGGCCTCGTAGACCTCCTTCACCTTGCCCGTCCGGAGGAGCTTCATGGTGCCCCTAATCAGGGCGTCGATTAAGGCCTTGTGGTAAGCCGCAGGGTCAGATCCGCCGGATCTTCCCGAGGATGGGCTCGTAGAGGAGGCCCTTGTCCAAGAGCTGGTTCGTGACCTCCTCGAGCTGCTCCTTGGCCATCCCCTTCTTCTTCGCTGCCTCCACGATCTCGTCCCACGCGGCCCCCTTCCCGTCGCCGTCCAGGGCGCCCACGAGCTCCAGCACGAGCTGCTCCTCCTCTCCGGCCTCGGCTTCCGCCGGCGCCTCCTCCCGCTCCTCGTACTCGGGCAGCAGGTACCGCGTGGCGCCGGTGAGCATGCGACGGTAGCGCTCCACGTCCACCTTCCCGTAGTGCTGCAGGGCCCGGACGATGCCGTCCGCCAGCGGCTTCCGGTAGCCCAGGGCCACCAGGCCGTCCACCGAGGCGGGGCTCATGCGCTGCGCCTCCTCCACGGCCTCCACCCGCCGCTTCATGGCCTGGGCCGCCTCCAGGACCCAGTAGTCTCGCAGCGTCGCGTCCACCTCCTTCACCATCTCCGGGCGGACGGAGGTGTAGACCACGCCGTCCTCCGGGGTGTAGGTCCGGGCCTTCCCCATGACGGCCGTGAAGGCCGGCGGCTCCAGACGGGACAGTACGGCGGAGGCCTCAGGCTGGTACTGGCCGGAGTAGACGTGGAAGATGCCCGTGGGGTCCGACAGGCGGGCCCGCCACAGGGGCTGGCCCTCGCTCCCCACGTCCTCCACGTCCGTCACCACGCCCACCACGAAGAGGCGGTTGACCATGGCCCCCAGGGGCGTGACGACGTAGCTCGGCGCTCGCTCGCCCTCGCCGCCATGCTCCAGGCTGGCATCGCCGTACTCGCCGGCGAAGATCCTCCAGGCAACCTCCCGAATCATCGCCATCAGGCACCCAGCTCCTCTAGGAGGGTCCGGGCCTCCTGCTGCACGTCCACCTGCAGCACCCGGGACTCTCGGGCGATCATCATCAGCCCGTAGTCGTCGCTCGTCACGTTCCCGCGGACCTCCACGGGCTGGGCGATAAGGAGGTCCCCCAGCTGGTCCCGGACGACGTCTTGGTCCATGGCCTCCTTGGCCTCGGCGATGCACGCCTCCAACCCCTTCCCCAGGAGACCCTCCGTCAGGTCCCGGCCCAGGATGGCCGTCAGGGCGCCGCTGCCGTCGTCCACCACGGCCTTCGTCCGGAGGTCGGGCGCCCCCTGCACCTCCCCGTGCACCCGGCACGTGCCCTTCCGGATGACCCGGTTGCACTCCGGGCAGCGATGCACCAGGCCGCTGGCCTCCTTGACCTCCACGACGATGCCCCGGACGAGAACGTCGAGCCCGCCGCCGCGCTGCACCAGCTCCTCGATCCAGAACCGTCGGGAGCGGTCCAGCTCCTCCATGGGGGGAAGCTCCGTCGCCTTGAGCTTCTCCACCTCCGCCCGCTCGTCGAAGCTGAACTGGGGCAGCCCTCGCCAGGTGGTCACGTACCCCCCCTCCACCCGCAGGACATCCCCCTCCTCCAGGCCGAAGTCGTGCCAGGCGGAGAACTGAACCTTCCCGCTGTCGTCTGCCAGCAGGCCGGAGAAGACGGTCTTGGGCTCGCCCTTGACCTCCACCTGCCGGGCCTCCACCTGCAGGACACGCCCCGTCAGGATGAGGTTGCGCATGCCCTCCTTCAGCTCCCCTAGCTTTGCCGGGGCGGGGGGGCCGCGCTCGCCTCCCGAGGCGACCTGAAGCTCGACCCCCTCCTCCTTGGTAAGGGTGAACCGGTTGCCCAGGTTGACCTGCACCTCCCCCCGGAACTCCTTCGTGTAGGCGTTCTGGATCTGGACGACGTCGCCCTCCTGGAGGTCCAGCCCCCGGGTCTCCCAGACGGTGAACGGCACCGTCCCCGTCTCGTCCGCCAGGATGCCGTAGAAGATCTCCTTCGTCCCTCCGTCCTGCTCCAGCTCCCGCGTGCTCAGGCTGATGACCTTCCCCCGCAGGTTCACGCTGGGCTCCCCCGGCTGCAGGTCCTTGACGGACTTCGTCACGCCCAAGGACAGCCGGGCGGGGCTGCCGCCGAACTTCCGGACGATGCTCCGTTTGGCCGCCTCCAGGGAGACCCTGTAGACGGTCAGGTAGTTCTCCAGCTCGCGCTCAATCACGTCTTCGCTTACCTTTCCTTCCAGCGCCCTGGTTATGTCACTAACGTGGGGCGCAATCTGCTCCCGCAGCGTTCCACACTCCTGGAGGCCGGTTGTTTCGGCGCCTCCGGAGCGACGGAGGAGGGCGGGCTATTTAAGGCCGGAGGGGAGGTGGATGAAAGTGCTCCCGCGGCGGACGCCTTTATCCGGCGGGGCCTCATCCCCCCGGGGATACCGTGGATCTGGGACTGCGGGGAAAGGTCGCCCTGGTGGCCGCGGCGAGCCAGGGCATGGGACGGGCCATCGCGACGGAGCTGGCCCGGGAGGGGGCGAAGGTGGCCCTCTGCTCCCGGGACGAGGCGCGCGTCCAGGCTGCCGCCTCCGCCATCGGGGAGGAAACCGGAGGGGAGGTCCTGGGCGTGCGGGCCGACGTGACCCGAGGGGAGGATGTCCAGGCCTTCGTGGAGGCCGCGGTGGGGCAGCTCGGTGCACCTGACGTGCTGGTGACCAACGCCGGCGGCCCTCCCGCGGGGGGGTTCGAGGACGTGGACGACGCCGCGTGGGACGCCACCTACGACCTCACCTTTCTCAGCGCCGTGCGCCTCATCCGGGCCTGTCTGCCCCACATGAAGAAGGCCGGCGGGGGGCGCGTTGTCGTCATGACCTCCATCAGCGTAAAGCAGCCCGTCAACAACCTCATCCTCTCCAACGCCGTCCGCCTGGCCGTGGTGGGGCTGGCCAAGACCCTGACGAGGGAGCTGGCCCCCCACAACATCACCGTCAACGTTACGGCCCCGGGCTACATCGCCACGGCCCGGCTGCGGGAGCTCTTCGAGGACCGGGCCCGGCGGGAGGGGGAGACGCCGGAGGCGGTGCAGGCCCGCTTGGTGGGGACGATTCCCATGGGGCGCCTGGGGGAGCCGCGGGAGATGGCGGCCCTCGTGGCGTTCCTGGCGTCGGATCGCGCCGCCTACCTCACGGGGAACGTCATCCAGCTGGACGGCGGCATGTACGCGGGGGTCTTCTAGCCCTCCAGCCTGGCCCTCAGCCTTGCCCGGAGCACCTCGTTGACGAGCTGCCCCTCCGCCCGGCCGCGAAGTTCTGCCATGGCGAGGCCCATGAGAGGCTTGAGGGCGCCCTCCCCCCGCTCCCGCAGGAGCTCCTCGTGCTCCTCCAGCAGGGCGTCCACGGCCGCCTCCAGTTCCTCCCGCCCCATCCTCGTCAGCCCCAGCCTCTCCGCGGCCTCCTCCACGGAGACGCCCGCTCGCAGCGTCTCCGCCAGGACGGCGGGGATGGCCTCCTTGGCGAAGCGCCCCTCCGCCAGGTGGTCGAAGAGGGCGACGAGGGTGGCCTTCCGCACCCCGTCCACGTCCAGCCCCTCCGCGCGCAGCTCGGGGAAGTGGTTGAGGAAGGTGCGGGCCACCACGCCGGCGTTTCCGTAGCGCTGGGCGAGCTCCTCGAAAAGGTCGTCCCACCCCTCGTCCACCAGCTGCTGGACCTGCTGGCGGTGAACCCCAAACGCCTCCGTCAGCCGCTCCACCCGCGCCGCCGGCGGCTCAGGAAGCTCCCCGGCGAGGTCATCGAGCCAGCCCGGGGAGACGCGGATGGGAGGCACGTCCGTCTCGGGGTACATCCGGGCGCTCCCGGGCAGGGGACGGCTGTAGGTCGTCGTCCCGTCCGGCTTCGCGTCCCGCGTCTCCTCAGGCACCCCCTGCAGGGCGGTCCGGGCCCGATCCTGGACCCGCTGGATGGCCTCCTCTGCCCGCGGCGGGGCGTCCGCCACCATCGCGAAGGCGTCCTCGGACCCGCAGCCGAGTGCAGAGGCGATGGCCTCAACCTCCTCTTCCGTGATCCCGTAGGCGGGGAGTTCGTCGGAGTGGAGGACCCCTCCCGCCCCTGCCACCCGGGCCTGGGCCGCGAGCTCGGGCCCCAGCCGGTCCGCCAGGAGGCCCTGGAAGCCGGGAAGCCGGAGGCCCAGGATGGCGCCGCCGTCCTGCAGGGCCCTCCGAAGCACCTGGGAGGCCGTCTCCGCGAGGAGTTCCGACAGGTCCCGCGCCTCCCCTTCTACGGCGGAGACCCCCCGCTCCCGCAGGACGTGCCGGGCCTCCAACAGCCGGTTCTGCCGCTGGACCTCCCCCTCCACGTAGGCGGCGATCATGCGGAGCTCCTGGACCCCCTTAATCTCCACCCGCGCCCCCCCCTCCACGGAGACGTTCAGGTCCTCCCGGATCGTCCCCAGGCCCCGGAGCACCTTCCGGGTGGCCCGCAGCAGGCGGCCGATGTGGAGGGCCACCTCCCGGGCCATCTCCGGGGAGTCGATGTCGGGCGTGGTGGCCACCTCCACCAGGGGGATCCCCAGGCGATCCAGCCGGTAGACGACGCGCCGTCCCTCTCGGGCCACCACCCGGGCGGCGTCCTCCTCCAGGCAGATGGTGGGCACGCCGATGACCTTCTCGCCCATCTCCAGGGTCCCGTCCACGGCGACGAGGGCCGTGCGCTGGAAGCCCGTGGTGTTGGATCCGTCGATGACGATCTTCCGCATGAAGTGGACCTCGTCCACGGGGTCTGCCCCCAGTAGGAGGGCCATCTGTAGGGCGGCCTCCAACGCCTCGGGGTTCGCGGCGTGGGGGGGCTCCTCGTCCGCCTCCACCAGGCAGCTCGTGTCGGGCGTGGCCTGGTAGGTGAAGGTGAGGCCTTTGGCCGCCTCCTCCACCGCGGCCCGGTCCACCTCCCCCAGCTCGCTCTGCGTCGGCCGCAGCCGGCGAACGAACTCCTCCTTCACTTCGTCCACCAGACGGGACTCGCAGGCGCAGAACAGCTTGTGGGTGTCCAGCTGCTGGTGGATCTCCAGGCCGACCTTGATGGGACGCGCCGCCATGGTCCCCCTCGGAACGGGAAACCAACCGCCCGCGGCGTATAAGCGCGTCGGTGGGGGAGAACGCCGCCGGTTGAAATACTCCTCCGCCGTTGCCTGGCCCATGCCCTATGTGCTCGTGCGCCACCGGGTGGAGGACTACGAGAGGTGGAAGCGCGTGTTCGACGAGGACGGCGCCCGGCGGCGGGAGAGCGGATGCCGGGGAGGCCTCCTCTTCCGGAGCGAGGAGGACCCCAGCGAGGTGGTGATCCTCCTGGAGTGGGAGGACCTGGACGCGGCGCGCCGTTTCTCCGCGTCTGAGGGGTCGGCCGCGGCGGCGACGGCGGCCGGCGTGGTCGACGAGCCGGACGTGTACTACCTCCGCGTGGCCGATCGCCCGCCCGCGTGAGAGGAGGCTAGCCTTCGAAGTCCTCCAGTTCGATCCGCGGGTTGATTTCCCCGGCGAGGTTCGACGCCATTAGGGTCCGCACCTCCTCGGCCTCCGAGGCGTGCCCCAGGACCCACATGAGCTTCACCAGGGCCGTATCCGGCAGCATGTCCTCCCCCGGGATGACGCCCGCCCGCAGGAGCTCCCGACCGCGCGAGTAGACGTACATCCCCACCCGGCCGTAGAGGCACTGCGTGGCCATGACCACGTGGACGCCGTCGCGGACGGCGCGTCGGATGGCAGGGAGGAGGTCCTTGGAGACGTGGCCCAGCCCCGTCCCCGCGAGCACGACCCCCCTCGCCTCCTGGGCGCAAGCCTCGAAGACCGCGGGCTTCATGCCGGGGTAGGTCTGGAGCAGAACCACCTCCTCCTCCATCTTGGCGTCCACCTTCACGGGTCCCTCCGCCCGGCGCCGGCGTTCCTGGAGCCAATGCACATCGCCGTCTTCCACACGACCCAGGGGCTCCTCGTTGACGCTCCGGAAGGCATCGCGCCGGCTGCTGTGGAGCTTGCGCACCTTCGTTCCGCGGTGGATGGCCAGCGCCCGGTCCGAGGTCTCTTCGTGCATCAGGACCACGACCTCCGCCAAGTCCGAAGGGGCCAGGCGCGCCGCCGCCAAGAGGTTCAGGGTGGCGTCGCTGCTGGGACGGTCAGAGGACCGCTGGGCGCCCACCAGGATGACCGGCCCCGTGAGGTCCCGCAGCATGAAGGACAGGGCGGCCGCGGAGTAGCCCAGGGTGTCCGTGCCGTGGGGCACGACCACCGCCTTGGCCGCGCCGTTGAGCTCCTTCGCCACCTCCCTCGCCAGCCGCCTCCAGTAGCGGGGCTTCATGTCCTCGCTGAAGATGCTGAATAGGACGCGGGCCTGCACGTTGCAGTGGTCCCGAAGCTCGGGGACGGAGAAGGCCAGCTCCTCCGCCGTGAGGGCCGGGTGCACGGCCCCCGTCCGGTAGTCCACGTAGCTGGCGATGGTCCCGCCGGTGCCCAGGATGGAGAGGGTGGGCTTCCCGGGGTCCTCCGGGGGCTCCTCCGGCGTCACGGCGGCCCCCTTCCCCCGGGCCACCCGCTCGATGGTCAGGTCGTCGGCGACCTTCAGGCCAACGTTGTAGCCGCTGGCCAGCTTGACGGTGAGGATGCCGGGGTCGCTGAAGGAGTGGTGGGGCATGACGACGCCCCGGTAGGTCTTCCCTCCAGACCGCACGCGGACCTCGTCCCCCTCCTCGACGCCGACGGCCTCCAGCAGGCGGTGGATCCGCTTGGGGTACTTCATCGGCGCCCCATGGTCGCCCGCGTAAATTCCTTTTGTGGCCGAGGCGTTGGCCTGGCGGATGACCGGCTCGAGCGTGCGGGACGCCCTGAACGAGCTCCGGTGGCACCCGGAGCGGGACCCCTCGCGGGGCCGCGTCTACTGCCGCGACCGGGCGGCCTCCCACGGGTTCGTGGTGATCCAGGGAGACGAGGTGGAGGAGGTCGGCGCCTCCAGCTTCACCGCGCGCGGGACGACGATCCCCCACTACAAGGTCTTCCGGGTCACCCACGGGGAGGAGGTCCTCTTCGAGCGGCAGGATCAGACGAGCTCGTAGGTCACCCGATCCACGTCCTTCCCCTTGCTCCGCCGCCGCAGGATCCGCATCCTGCCGATCTCCGCCACGTTCCGGACGTGGGTTCCACCGCACGGGCAGACGTCCACGTCGCCGATCTGGATGACGCGAAGCCGTCGGATGCTCTTCGGGATGAGCTCCAGGATGGCCCGCTCCTCCTCAATCTTCTCCTCCAGGACGGCGCGATCCTCCTCGTAGATCGTCACGGGCACCTCCGTCTCCACCACCTCGTTGAAGGCGGCCTCGATGCGTTTCAGGTCCTCGTCGTCAAAGCTGGCGGGCGCGAAGTCCACGTGGCTGTAGTCCACGTAGAGCTGGTTGCCCACGGTCCGCGCCCCGTACAGGTCGAAGACCAGGCCCGAGACCAGGTGCTGCGCGGTGTGCATCCGCATGTGGGCAAACCGGCGGTCCCAGTCCACGCGTCCCACCACCTCGTCCGTCGGGGGGACCTCCTCCACGAAGTGGCGGATCTCCCCCTTCTCCTTCTGCACCCGGGACACCCGAGCGGAGCCTCCCTCCCACTCCAGTCGCCCCGTGTCCGTGGGCTGGCCGCCGCCCTCGGCGTAAAACGCCGTCCGGTCCAGGACGACGTGGTTCGGCCCCCGGCCCACGACGTTGGCCTCGAACTCCTGGAGGTAGTTCAGCTCCACCATGGGGGTGTCCCCGTAAACGGGGTCCTGTCCCAGGTAGATAACCTTGGTCTTCATCGTCCGCGTCCCCGCGGTTCCGAACCCTAAATGGCCGAGCTACTTAAGGGGGAAGCGGCAGGGGGCCAGCGGGAGAACCGGGCCGCAAGGCCTTTAGCTCCTTCCTCCCTGGGACCCGACGCATGCCCGAGGACCCCCTGGAGGAGTACCGGTCGAAGCGCAACTTCCGAAGGACGCCGGAGCCCTCCGACGGGGAGCGGTCGGCCTCGGAGGCCCCGATATTCGTCGTCCAGAAGCACCAGGCTCGAGCACTTCACTACGACCTCCGGCTGGAGGTGGACGGGACGCTGAAGTCCTGGGCCGTCCCCAAGGGGCCCTCACCCGACCCAAGCGTGCGGCGGCTGGCGATGCCCACGGAGGATCACCCCATGGAGTACGCCGCCTTCGAGGGGACCATCCCCGAGGGGGAGTACGGGGCCGGCGCCGTCATCGTCTGGGACCGGGGCTCCTACCGGAACCTGCGGGGGGAGAAGACAGAGGCGGAGGGCCGTGCCACCATGGCGGAATCCTACGAGGAGGGCATGGTGGAGGTTTGGCTGGAGGGGGAGAAGATGAAGGGCGGCTACGCCTTGGTCCGCACGAGCCGAGGGGACTGGCTCCTGATCAAGATGAAGGACGAGGCGGCGGAACCGGGGCGGGATCTGACCGCGGACCGGCCCGCTTCCGTCCTCACGGGCCGAACGCTGGAGGAGGTTGCCGCCGGCGAAGCGACTCCCCCGTGAGCTCCCGGGTCTCGCCCGGAGAGGTCCTATCCCTGGAACTCCCGCTGCAGCGATCGGGCGATGACCAGCCGCTGGATCTCGCTGGTCCCTTCGTAGATCTCCGTGATCTTCGCGTCCCGGTAGAGCTTCTCCACGGGGTAGTCCCGGAGGAAGCCGTACCCGCCGTAGATCTGGATGGCCTCCCGCGACGCCCGGACGGCCAGGTCGGAGGCGAAGAGCTTGGCCATGGAGGCCTCCTTCGTGTACCCCTTCCCCTCGTCCCGCCGCCGGGCGGCCTGGTGGACGAGCAGCCGCGCGGCATCCACCTCCGTGGCCATGTCCGCCAGCTTCCACTGGATGGCTTGGAAGCGGCCGATGGGGCGGTCGAACTGCTCCCGCTCCTGGGCGTACCGGAGGGAGGCGTCCAGGGCGGCCCGGGCGATCCCCAGGGCCTGGGAGGCGATGCCGATGCGGCCGCCGTCCAGGGTGGAGAGGGCCACCTTGAACCCCTCGTCCTGCGTGCCCAGCAGGCTCTCCGCCGGGACACGGCAGGCGTCGAACTCAAGGGCCGTGGTGTCTGTGGCCCGGATGCCCATCTTCCTCTCCTTCCGGATGCGGTTCATGCCGGGGGCGTCCATGGGCACCAGGAAGGCGGAGATGCCCTTGCTCCGGGGGGCCTCCGGGTCCGTCTTGGCGTACGTAACCAGGAGGTCTGCGTACCACCCGTTCGTGACGAAGATCTTCTGCCCGTTGAGGACCCACCCGTCCCCCTCCTTCCGAGCCGTGGCGCGCATCGCCCCCGCGTCGCTTCCGGACCACGGCTCCGTCAGCGCGTAGGCGCCCAGCCAGGGCCCCTGGGTCAGCTTGGGCAACAGCGTCTCCTTCTGCTCCTCCGTCCCGTAGCGCAGGATGGGGTCGCAGACGAGGGAGTTGTTCACGGACATGATGGTCCCCAGGGAGGCGTCCGCCCGGTTCACCTCCTCCATGGCCACGCAGTAGGCCACAGTGCCCATCCCCCCGCCCCCGTAGGCCTCCGGCACCATCATCCCCATGAGCCCCAGGTCGTACATCTGCGCCACGAGGTCCTTGGGGAACGCCTCCGCCTCGTCGTACTCCGCGGCCTTGGGAACCACCTCCTTGTTGGCCCACTCGGCCACGGACTGGCGGAGGAGCTCCTGCTCCTGAGTGAGCTCGAAGGACACGGACTGGCCTCCCGTGGAGGAGCGGCCCCCCGCAGTATTAAGGCTTCCGGCCTAACCCAGGGTCAGGCGGATCCCGAAGGTCCAGAGGGCCAGGAAGATGAAGGCGCGGTTGATGCCCGCAAGGAAGTTCACCAAGAGGAAGATGCGGGCGGAGATGAGCTGCCCCTGCTTGTTGAAGAGGGAGTAGATGTAGATGGGAAGGGTGTCCGGGAAGAAGGGGATGGAGAGGAGGAAGAAGAGGCCAAACCATCGGGTTACGCGAACGAATCGGGTGACGTAGCCCACGAACCGCCCCACGCCCGGGTGGCGCGCACACCAGTATCGGATGGGCCCCTCCACCTTCAGCCCGATTCCGAAGATGGACCCCGCGCCCACGGCCTTGCCGATGCCCAGGGTGAGGGCCGCGAGCCCCAGGAACGCCACGTTCTCGACGATGGGGAGGAGGCCCACCTCCACCGGGATGGGGAGGACGATGGCCGTGAGGATGCTGTAGACGAAGAGGACGGAGAGGAAGATCCGAGGATCGCTGTAGTAGCTCTCCAGGATGGCGAGGAGAAACTCCCAGATCCCGTGTTCTGCGATGACGGCGCCTCCGCCACGGAATGCACGCTCGGGATAAAGAATCCCACGTTCCGCCCAGGCATCCGCGAAGCCTTATAAGCGGGGGGTTCGATGATTGCGGCGATGCCGACCTTCGAGTACGCCAGTGAGAGCGAGATCACCCGGGCCATCCTCAAGGGCTTCGCCCGGGACCTGGACTCCTACGCCGAGTCCGATGTCATCATCGTGGGCGGCGGCCCCAGCGGCCTCATGACGGGGAAGGAGCTGGCCGAGCGGGGCGTTCGTGTCCTGATTGTCGAGCGGAACAACTACCTGGGAGGCGGCTTCTGGCTGGGGGGCTACCTCATGAACACCATCACCGTCCGGGCGCCGGGGC
>CAYGBN010000002.1:0-82194 GCA_964348155.1 uncultured Methanomassiliicoccales archaeon | reverse complement strand
GTGGCCCCCATGGTGGCGGAGCAGCTGGGCGTCAAGCCCACCCGAATGCTGGCCCGGACGGAGTTGGCCTGCGTGTCCGGCCAGTCGGCCCTGAAGATGGCGTACATGGCCGTCGCCACGGGAATGAGCGACGTGGCCCTTGTCGTAGGGCTGGAGAAGATGAATGCCCCGGACGTGGCGGAGATCCAGACCTCCATGGCCTGCGTGCTGGACAGGGAGTGGGAGGGAGTGAACGGCATGACCGCCCCGCCGTACTTCGCCCTGGTGGCGCAGCGCCACATGCACGAGTACGGGACGACGCAGGAGCAGATGGGCCTCGTCTCCGTGAAGAACCACCGGTTCTCCGCTACGAACCCCTACGCCCACTTCCCCAAGGAGGTCCCCCTGGAGAAGGTCCTCACCGGGCCCTCCATCGCCCCGCCCCTTCGGCTGCTGGATTGCTCGGGCATCACGGACGGTGCCGCCGCCGTCCTGCTAGCCCACAAGGAGGCGGCGCGGGGGATGACGGACACCCTCGTCACCATCGAGGGGCTGGGGCAGGCGTCCCACGGCAACCTGACGGCCAACTTCCCCAGCCTGACGGAGTGGCCGGCCATGCGGAAGGCCGCCCGGGACGCCTTGGGGATGGCGGGCGTGGGCATCAGTGACATGGACCTGGCGGAGGTCCACGACTGCTTCACCATCTCGGAGATCGTGGAGTACGAGGAGCTGGGGTTGGCGAAGAAGGGGGAGGGAGGCCGCTTCGTGGAGGAGGGGCAGTCGGACATCGGAGGGACGTTGCCCGTCAACACCCGCGGCGGCCTCCTCGGATGCGGCCACCCCCTGGGGGCCACGGGGGTCGCCCAGGTGGTGGAGGTTGCGCAGCAGTTCAAGGCCCAGGTGCCCCCGTCACGGTACGTTGGGGGCGAGTGGGCCCTCTGCCACAACCTCAGCGGGAACGCGAACAACCACGGCGTAGTGGTCCTTCACCGCGCCACGTGAAGGGGGGCCATGGGCGAAGAGGCGTCGGCGCGGAGGGCCCCATACCTGCTGGACTTCTACCCGCAGCAGGACGAGGAGCACACCCGCATTCACCCCTTCTTCACCCACCTAAGAGAGGGGCGCCTGACCACCACGAAGTGCAGGGCGTGCGGGGAGGTCCTCTGGCAGCCCCGGGTCGTATGCCCCCACTGCAACGCGGAGGAAATGGAGTGGATCGACCTGCCGCAGGAGGGCACCCTCTACGCCTTCACGGAGGTGCGGATCGGCGCCCCCAAGGGGATGGAGGACGACGTCCCCTTCGCCGTGGGTGTCGTGGACCTCGGCGATGGACTTCGCGTCCTGGCCCGCATCGACGGGGCGTCCTACGAGGACCTGGCCATCGGCCAGCGGGTTCGGTTCAAGGCGGAGCGTCTGCCGGACGGTCGCGCCTGGTTCCGCTTCGAGGTCTGAGGGACCCCCTCCCAAAGGGTCTTACTCCGAAACCGCCTCCCGGCTGACGCCATGTACGAGAACATCATGGTGGACCGGGAGGGTCCCCTGGCCTTCATCACCTTCAACCGCCCCAAGGTCCTCAACGCCATGAACCGGCAGACGAAGGAGGAGGTCTTGGCGGTACTGAAGGAGCTGGCGACGGACGACGACGTGCGCGTCATCATCTTCCGGGGGGCGGGGGAGAAGGCCTTCGTGGCGGGGGCGGACGTGAAGGAGTTCGCCGACGTTCGGCCCATGGATCAGCGGGAGGACCGCCGCCGCCTTCGCTACTACGAGACCATCGCCGGGTACCCCAAGCCCGTCATCGCGATGATCGACGGCTACTGCCTGGGCGGCGGGTGCGAGCTCGCCCTGGCGTGCGACCTCCGCCTGGCATCCGAGGAAGCGAGGCTGGGCCAGCCCGAGATCAACCTGGGCATCATACCCGGGGGCGGCGGGACGCAGCGCCTCCCCCGGCTGGTGGGCGAGGGCAAGGCCCTCCAGCTCATCCTCACGGGCGACATCGTCGCCGCGGCGGAGGCGAAGGCCATGGGCCTGGTGGAGGAGGTGGTCCCCCGGGAGGAGCTGGAGGCCAAGACGCGGGAGATCGCCCTGAAGATCGCCGAGAAGAGCCCCGTGGCCGTCCGCCTCGCCCTGGAGGCCGTTCGTGCGGCGTCGCGCATGGAGATCGAAGCGGGGCTCGAGTACGAGGCGACCCTCTTCGCCCTCCTCTTCGCGACGGAGGACAAGGCCGAGGGGGTCAAGGCCTTCCTGGAAAAACGGAAGCCGGTCTTCAAGGGGCGATAGGTGGCCCAATGGAATGCAGGCGATTGCAGGGAGGGCGCCGACTACTCCTTCAGGCGCTTCTCCAGAAGGATCATCTCCGGGATCATGCTCTCCTTCAGGTGGCGCGTCACCTCCTCGTTGTGGTCCGTGTAGATGTGCTCCCGGGCTCCGCGCCACGTCTCCAGCTTCGCCTCACAGAGCTTGCACATCCAGTAGGGCACGCGATCGTGTACAGCGACCCTCGGATAAGGGTTTGGCGGCGGCCGTTGCAGGACGGGAGAAGGGTTAAGCCGGCCAAGCGGCTCCGTCGCGCGAGACCATGCAGTTCACTTTTGTCTACACGGGGATCCGCGTGCGGGACCTGGACCGTTCCATCGCCTTTTACTCGGAGGTCTTGGGCATGAAGCTCCTTGACCGCAGCAAGATCGCCAAGACCGGCGGCGAGGCTGCCTCCCTTGCCAGCGAGGGGAGGGGGCACGTGCTCGAGCTCAACTGGTACGCCGACGACTCCGACGCGGCGGAGCCCTACCGAGGCGGCGAGGAGCTGGATCACCTGGCCTTCGGCGTCGAGGACCTGGAGGCGGCTCTGGACTATCTGAAGGAGCGTGGCCATCCGGAGGTTCTGCGCGTGGAGACGGAGAACAGCGCCTGGGCCTACGTGAAGGACCCGGACGGCATCTACATCGAACTCTACGAGACTTCCTGACGGGACGCCGCAAACCTTAATCCAAGGGCCTCCGTGGGCGGCCCGATGGAGGGCCGCCGAGTCACCGACGTCCACGTGCACATCCAGCCCTACGAGATGGTGCGCCCCGAGGCCCGCTCCCTCTTCCAGAACACGGGCAAGGTGGACTGGGAGCTCATGCGGCGCATCCGGGAGGACCCCTCCGCCTTCATCGAGGTCCTCGACCGGGAGGACGTCTGGCGGGCCTGCCTCATCAACTACGTGGCCGAGGAGGTCCTGGGCTTCACCTGGGAGGTCAACGCCTTCTCCGCGGGGTACGCGAAGGAGTACCCGGATCGCCTCCTCCCGTTCGGAGGCGTCGATCCCCGGCGGGCGGACGTGGAGGCGCGGATGGAGGACCTCATCTCCACGTACGAGGTGCGGGGCATCAAGCTCCACCCCCCGCACCAGCTGTTCCCGGCCAACGGCCACCTCACGGGGGAGGTGCCGGGGCTGGAG
The DNA here is from genome assembly GCA_964348155.1 of uncultured Methanomassiliicoccales archaeon. Lineage (GTDB taxonomy): Archaea > Thermoplasmatota > Thermoplasmata > RBG-16-68-12 > JAJISG01 > JAJISG01. The sequence continues at coordinate 78,773 of CAYGBN010000002.1, read as the reverse complement.
ACGGTGTACGCCACGGCCGAGGACCACGGGGTGCCGGTGATGGTCCACACGGGGACCTCCATCTTCCCGGGGGCCCGCTCCCGCCTGGGCGACCCCATGGCCCTGGACGACGTGGCCGTGGACTTCCCCAAGCTCACCCTCCTCATGGCCCACGGTGGTCGGCCGCTCTGGACGGAGGAGGCCTTCTTCCTGCTCCGCCGGCACCGGAACGTCCACCTGGACATCTCCAGCATCCCGCCCAAGCACCTCCTGGACTACTTTCCCCGGCTGGAGATGGTGGGGGAGCAGGTGCTCTTCGGCTCCGACTGGCCGGGCCCCATGGTCCCGGGCATCCGGCGGAACCTAGACGACGTTCTCGCCCTCCCCCTCTCGGAGGAGACCAAGGGGGCCATCGTCGAGGGCAACGCCCTGAGGCTCTTCCCCTGAGGCCAGCCCCCCTGGTCAGGGCTCCAGCCCTTCGAGGAAGTCGACGGTTACGCGGGCCCGGGGGTCGGGCGCGCGCTCGTCCTCTGCGGGGAGACTCCTCTCGGCCAGCTCCTTGTACACCCGCCAGCTGGCGTCGATCCGCACCCGGTCTCCGTCGCTCGTCTTCCGCTGCACTTTGGCGGGAACCCCCGCCAAGAGGCTGCCCGGCGGGAACCGCTTCCCCTCCGGGAGCACGGCGCCCGGGGCCACGATGGAACCCTCCCCGACCACCGCCCGACTCGCCACAGTGGCTCCCATGCCCACGATGCAGTCGCTCCCCACGTCACAGCCGTGGACAATGGCGTTGTGGCCCACCGTCACGCGGGGCCCGATACGGGTGGGACACCCCACGTCCGTGTGGATGACGGCCCCGTCCTGGAGGTTCACGTGGCTGCCCACAGCGATGCCGTCCAGATCCCCTCGCAGGATCGTCCCGTACCAGACGCTCACCCCCTCCTCCAGGGCCACGTCCCCCACGATGGTGGCCGTCGGCGCGACGTAGATCATGGCCTGGGGAAGGGCGAGGCGCTATAGGATGCTTCGCGACGAAGGACCAAGTACTCTGTGGCGATTGGCCCGGTGTGACGACGTCCCTGGAGTCCGAGCTGGCCGCCCTCTTTCCTACGCCGGAGGAGGGGTTGCGGACCTGCCTGGCGGCGGCGGTGGAGCGGCAGCGTCGGGAGGAGCCGCAGGCGGTGGCGGCCAGCCTTCGCGCCCCGGGCCTCTTCGGACGCTTTCTCCAGGAGGTCCTCGCCCACCCCCGCCTCTCCGCCAAGTCGAAGCGGCACGCCTGCTGGACCGTCTTCGACGTGATCCCGCTCCCGGAGACGGAGGACGAGGCGTTCGCAACCGCCGACCGGGTGCCCTTGGGCCTTCAGGAGGCCGTGCGCTTCCTCCGGGAGGTGGACGATTTTGTCGAGTACCACCTCCTCCACCTGGTGTACGCCCTCTACCTGGACCCGTCTCGGGCCGCGGCGGCGCCCCTGCCCGTCCTGCGGCAGAACCTGGCCGCGATCCTGGCGGAGACGTTCGACGAGCGGATCAAGCTTCTCTACGCCTACCTCCTCCTCGCCTCCCCGTCCCTCCCCGAGGGGGAGGCACGGACTCTCTTCGAGGGGCTCCTGGAGACCGCCCACCTCCCCGACGAGGTCAAGCGCTACTTCTGCCTGGCGGCGTTGGATCGCCGCTTCAGCGTGGGATGGTTCGTGAGCTTGGCGTCGGCGGAGGGGCTCTACCCCCCGGAGGAGGGGCACCTGGGGGAGGTCCTGCGGGAGGCCCGGGTCCGGCCCTTGCCGGCCTCCCTTGCCTCACGGGCGGAGGCGTGGCTCCTCCGCCAGGGCGTCCTCGGAAAGCCTTCAAGGGGGGATGCGGGTTAGGGCCTCCATGGCGGGTGCCGTGGCCGTCGTAGGGGCGGGGCAGTCCCGCTTCGGCGTCCTGCCTGAGGGGACAAAGGCCCTCTTCGCCCAGGCGTTCCTGGAGGCTCTGGGGAGCGTGGACAAGGGGATGGCGGCGGGGGACGTCCAGGAGGCCTACGTGGGGAGCATGGCCTTCGGCGGGGGGCAGCTGGGGAACCTGGCCGCCCTGATGACGGAGCAGGTGGGCTTACGGGGCGTGCCCTCCCGGCGCGTGGAGAACGCGTGCGCCTCCAGCTCCTACGCCCTCCGGGACGCCTGGTTCGCCCTGCGCAGCGGGATGGTGGACGTGGCCCTCGTGGCGGGGGTGGAGAAGATGACGGACCTCCCGTCGGACCGGCAGCGGTACTGGCTGGGCGTCAGCGGGGACACCGAGTGGGAACGGCTGGCGGGTTCCACGTTCGCCGGGCTGTACGCCCTCATGGCCTCCCGCCACATGCACGAGTACGGAACGCGACGGGAGGCATTGGCCCAGGTGGCGGTGAAGAACCACGGCCACGGGGTCCACAACCCCAAGGCCCACTTCCGCAGGGCCATCTCCCTGGAGCACGTCCTGCGGGCGCCCATGCTCGCCCATCCCCTGACCCTCTACGACGCCTGTCCCGTCTCCGACGGCGCCGCGGCCCTCCTGCTGGCCCGGGAGGAGGTGGCCCGGAAGTACACGGACGCCCCCGTGTACGTTCGGGCGTCGGCGGGGGCCAGCGAGTTCCTGGCTCTGCACGATCGGGAGGACATCACCACCGTCCCGGGCACCGTCGAGGCAGGGAGGGAGGCCTTCCGGCAGGCCGGCCTGGGGCCCAAGGATGTGGACCTGGCGGAGCTCCACGACGCCTTCACCATCGGGGAGATCATGGCCCTGGAGGACCTGGGCTTCTGCGGCAAGGGGGAGGGCGGTCCCTGGACGGAGGAGGGGCGGACGGCCTTGGACGGGGAGGTGGCGGTGAACGCCAGCGGAGGCCTGAAGGCCAAGGGGCATCCCCTGGGGGCCACGGGCGCGGGCCAGGTGGTGGAGGTCTTCCGGCAGCTGCGGGGGGAGGCGGAGAGGCCGCGGCAGATCCCCGACGCGGAGGTGGCCCTCACCCACAACGTGGGGGGATCGGGCGCCACCATCGCCGTCCACATCTTCTCCCGGTGAGGCCATGGCGGGCATCGAGGCGCTGGCGTACTCCTTCCCCCGGTACAGCGTGAAGGCGGAGGCGTACGTCGACGCCTGGGGCTACTTCGCGGGCCGGGGGATTCGCGAGAAGACCGTGGCGGGCTACGACGAGGACGAGGTGACCCTGGGGCTGGCCGCGACCCTCCGGCTGCCCCTGGACAAGGAGGTCGGGTACCTGGCGGCGGCCTCCACATCCGGCCCCCGCATGTCCACCACGCTCCTCACGGCCCTGGGCCTGCCCTCCGCCCGGAAGGCGGACTTCGGCGGCTCCAGCAACGCCTCCGGTGAGGCCCTGCTTTCGTGCCTGGACTACGCGGAGAGCCACGACGCGACGGCCCTCCTGGTGGCCGCCCATCGGGCTCGCGGCGCCCCGGGGGAGGCGAGCGAGCACCCCGTGGGGGCGGCGGGAATCGCCCTCCTCCTCTCCCCCCAGGGGGGGCTGGAGGTCCAGGGGACGGCAACCCACACCCGGGAGGCCCTGGGCGACGACGTGACAGACGCGGAGGGGCGAGAGAGGCCCCTGACGGTCGCGGACCCGGCGGCCGAGGTGATCCCGCGGGCCGCCGGGGAGGTGCTCTCGGACGGGGGGAAGGTCTGGGCCGCCTGCCACGAGCCTGACGGTCGCTTCCCCCGGAGGGTCCTAGGCGGCCTGGTGGACGCGGAGCGGGTGGGCGGGAACGTGGTGGAGCGGTCGGGGGATACGGGGTGCGCCTCCCCCCTGCTCGCCCTCGCCGAGCTCCTCTTGGCACGCCGGAAGGGGGACGACCTCCTGCTCGTCACGTACGGCGGCGGGTCCACCGCGGCCCTCCGCCTGCACCTAAGCGCCCGCCTCTCCCTCCCCCCCTCCCCCCGCACCGCCCTCGCCGCGGACCGCGTCTACCTGGACTACCTCCGCTACGCCCAGTTCCAGCGGTTCCTGGCGGGTCCCGAACCCCCCTCCCAGGTGGCCATGGGGGCCTACCTCTCCCTCCCCTCGTACCTGCAAACGGCGGCGGCGCGGTATCGCCTGGCGGCCGCCCGGTGTGCGGATTGCGGCCACCTCCACTTCCCCCCGCGGCCCGTCTGCCTCGCGTGCGGCGGGACCGCCTTCCAGGAGGAGGCCCTATCGGGCCGCGGCGTCGTGCACGCCCGCGCCATCATCGGCCGGGGCAGCGCTCCCACGGAGTTCCGGGAGCAGCAGGACCTGGTGGGGGAGTACGCGGTGTGCCTGGTGGAGCTGGAGGAGGGTCCCCGGATCGTCGCCCAGATCACGGACGCGGATCCCGAGGAGGTGGACCTCGGCGCCCCCGTGGAGATGGTCCTCCGCCGGCTGTACCGCCAGGAGGGCGTCGTGAGATACGGATACAAGTTCCGCCCGCGAAGGGGGTGAGTCCGGCCCGGCCCTTTCGGGGTCGGCACGCCGGGCTAGGGAGGGCGCCTGCAGACGGACCGGACGGCTTGCCTTAGTTAGCTTCCTCGGGAGGGGGAACCGATTTGGCGGTGGAGGGCCTTCCGCTCCCCATGACCCGGGAGGTGCCGCGTCCGTTCAAGATGCCCTGGGGTCGGGGGGAGATCGTGGAGGAGGTCTCCGTCCGGGCCCCGCACTGGGAGCCCACCATCCAGCTGATGGAGTACGAGGACGGCTCCCGCGCCCTCCGCTTCTGCTACTACAGCGAGGGACGCTTTGGCCGGGGCCCCATGATGTTGGGGGAGAAGGACCTGGGGGGGATGGCCGAAGCCATCGGTCGGTCGAAGCACATCCGGAGGCTGATGCAGAAGATGGCGGGAGGGGCCTAGCCCTCGTCCTTCCCCCGGACGGCGGCCACTCGCTCCTGAATGATGTCGGCGGCGGCCTCGTTGAGGGAGACCTTCCCGGCGGCCACCTGGGCCATGACCTGCTCCTTCCGAGCCAGAGCCTCCCGCATCTCCTCCACCGTGAGGTTTGAGCCGGTCTGGACGATCTCCCGGGTCTCCTCCTCCGACCGCGTCAGCGGCGTCTCCAGCTCCAGGGGGAGCCGGTCGACGGGGATGCCTGCCTCCTCCAGGAGGACGAGCCCCATCTTGTCAGGGTATCCCTCGGCGTAGACCACCCGCGTCACCCCCGCGTTGATGATCATCTTGGCGCAGGTGTTGCAGGGGACCAGGGTCGTGTAGAGGACGCCCCCGCGGGCCTCCTTCCCGGCGAACAGCAGGGCGTTCATCTCGGCGTGGACGCCCGTGCAGATTTCCATCCGCTCGCCGCTGGGAATCTTCAGCTCGTCCCGAATGCACCCGATCTCCGCGCAGTGGGGCATGTGGCGGGGGTTGCCGTTGTACCCCGTGCTCACGATGACGTCCCCGTTCACCACCACGGCGCCGATGTTCCGCCGGAAGCACGTGCTCCGTCCGGCCACGTCCACGGCGATGCGCAGGTAGTACTCGTCTCGGGGCACGCGGTCCATGGTCTGGCGAGGATAGAACCGTCCTTAGTTAAACCCTTGGCGGAGCCCTCCGGCAGGCCAGCGCAAAGGCTTTGACCTGGCCTCCCCGTAGCCCGGACGTGAAGGGCTGGTCCACGGCGAAGCGAACGAAGATTGTGTGCACCCTGGGACCGGCCAGCTCCGTCCCCGACACCCTCGAAGCCCTCCTCCGCCACGGGATGGACGTGGCCCGGCTGAACTTCTCCCACGGAACGCGGGAGGAGCACCGACGCATCGCCGAGGTCGTCCGCGACCTGGAGGGGGAGGTCGGGCGTCCGGTGGCCCTCCTGGCGGACCTGGCAGGTCCCCGCATCCGGGTGGGGGAGATGGGGGCGGGGACGGTCTTGGAGACGGGCTCCAGCGTGACCCTGACTCCGGAAGTGCGCGAGGGCGATGCGGAGGTCGTCCCCATCTCCCACAAGGGGCTCGCCCGGGACGTGGAGCCCGGCGACGCGATCCTGCTGGCGGACGGACGTCTGGAACTCCGGGTGGAGACGCGACGCGGCGACGACCTCGTGTGCCGTGTCCTGATGGGGGGACCCCTCGCCTCCCGCAAGGGCGTCAACGTGCCCCTCCGGAGCCTCTCCCTCCCCTCCCTCACGACGAAGGACGAGGAGGACCTGCGCTTCGCCGTGAAGGCCGGGTTCGACCTGGTGGCCCAGTCCTTCGTCCAGTCCTCCGGCGACGTGGAGGCCGCCCGGGCCGTGACGACGGCGTCGGGCCAGGACCTTCCCATCATCGCCAAGGTGGAGCGTCAGGGGGCCGTGGACCGCCTGGAGGAGATCCTGGGGGCGGCGGACGGCGTCATGGTGGCCCGGGGCGACCTAGGCGTGGAGATCCCGCTGGAGAGGGTCCCCAAGGTCCAGAAGCGCATCATCGACCAGGGGCGACGGCTCGGGAAGCCCGTCATCACGGCCACCCAGATGCTCCAGTCCATGGTGAGCAGCCCCCGGCCCACCCGGGCCGAGGCCACGGACGTCTACAACGCCATCCTGGACGGCACGGACGCCATCATGCTCTCCGAGGAGACGGCGGTGGGGGCTCACCCCGCGGAGGCCGTCCGGATTCTGGCCTCCATCGCCCGGGAGGCCGACGCCGTGGTCGCGGGGGAGGAGCACCTGCACGGCCAGACGGAGGACGTGGCGGGGGCCGTGGCGGGGGCCGCCGTGGACATGGCGCGCTCACTGGGAGCGGCGGCCATCGTCGCCCCCACCTCCTCGGGACGAACCCCGCGGGCCATCGCGCGACATCGCCCCCCCCAGCCCATCCTGGCCCTCTGTTCGGAGCCCCGGGTTCTGCACGCGCTCTGCCTGACGTGGGGCGTCGTCCCCCTCCCCCTCCCCGGGGAGATGTCCGTGGACGCCGTGATCCAGCGGTCGCGAGACCTGGCCGCGGAGGAGGGGCTCCCCCCGAAGGCCCCCTTGGTGGTGGCCATGGGCTACCCGCCGCGCAAGGGGCTCACGAACATGGTCCTGGTGCCGGAGACGCCTGAGGATCCCTAGCCCGCCCGGACGTAGTAGAGGACGCCGTCCCGATCCTCCGTCTCCACGAGCCCCTCTCCCTCCAGGATCTCCAGGTGGCCGAGGATTTCCGTGATCCCCAGGAAAACCTCCTCGATGGGCAGGCTGCCCAGGAGGTGGTTCATCAGGTCGAAGGCGTGGTGAGGCCGGCTCTCCAGCAGGTCCAGGAGGGCCCCTCGGCGCGCCCGGTAGAGGGCCATGTAGTTCTCCACGAAGGGGCCCAAGGCGTCCATGGGGGGTCCGTGCCCCGGGAGGATGCGGAACTCCCCTAGGCCTCGCAGCCGTTCCAGGGAGTGGAGGTAGTCGTCCATGCCCACCGACCGTCCGTCCGCTCCGCCGAAGGCGGCGTTGGGGGTGATGTAGGTCAGGACGGTGTCTCCGGCGAACAGGACCTCTCCCGCGCGGAAGCAGGAGGAGCCGGGGGAGTGCCCTGGCGTGTGGAGAACCTCCAGGTCCCACCCCGCGAGGGTGAAGCGGTCCCCCTCCCCGAAGGTGCGGTGGACGGGGGACGCCACGGCGAGCCCCTTCACGTAGTCGAAGAACTCCGCCACCAGATCCAGGGTGGCCTGGGGGACGCCCGTCCGCAGGAACACCTCCCGGTAAAACTCCCGCCGCTCCTCGTACACGCGGCCGAAGTCGGCCACGGTGTCCCTGGCCAGGGCGGGGACCCACACCTCCGCCCCCGCGTCCGCGGCCAGGTCGCCCGCCTGGCCGTAGTGGTCCACGTGGCCGTGGGTGATGAGCAGGACGTCCAGGTCCGTCACGGAGAGCCCTTGCTTGCGAAGCCCCCGCTCCAGCCACCGCCGGGACTCCGGGTGGTGGGGCCCCGTGTCCACGAGGACGTTCTCCTCCCCCTGGAGGAGGTAGGCGTTGACCGTGCCCACGGGAAGCATGGTGGGGACAAGAATGCGGGCCGCCTCCCGCGCCTCCGGCATGGGGGAACGGACCCGTGCCCGTACCATAAACCTTCTCAGGTGCCAGGGAACGTCACGCTTAAGACGGCCGGGGGCCATGGATGCACGCCTGGAGGTCTGCCGTGGAGGAGCCCCTGGTCCGGAATTTCCTCGTGGAGGAGAAGCTCGCCCCCGGCCTTCCTGGACGGGTCCTCTTCTGGGACGAGACGCTGCGGGACGGGGAGCAGATGCCCGGGGTCCACTTCACCCCGGCGGAGAAGGTCCGCATCGCCGAGCTCATGGATGCCGTGGGCATCCCCATCATGGACGTGGGCATGCCCATCGTCTCTCAGGATGAGCGGAGGGCCGTGAAGGCCATCGTCGCCGCGGACCTAGACGCCCAGGTGCTGACGGCCAACCGCACGTTGAAGGGGGACATCGACGCCAGCCTGGATTGCGACGTGGAGGCCGTCAGCATCTTCGTGGCGTGCAGCGACCTGCACCTGAAGTACAAACTCCGCATGACGCGGGAGCAGGTCCTGGGCCTGGCCCCGGAGATGGTGGAGTACGCCAAGGAGCACGGACTCCACGTCTCCTTCGTGACGGAGGACACCGTCCGGGCGGACATGGACTACGTGGAGGCGCTCTACAACGCCTGCATTCGCGCTGGAGCGGATCGCGCCGTTCTGTGCGACACCGTCGGCGTCATGACGCCCACCGCCATGGGGTGGTGGATTCGGGACGTGAAGCGGCGGCTGAAGCCCGTGGAGCTGAGCGTCCACATCCACAACGACTTCGGCATGGGCGTGGCCAACACCCTGGCGGCCCTGGAGGCGGGGGTGGAGGTCCCCCACACGACGGTCAACGGCCTGGGGGAGCGTTGTGGCAACACCCCCTTCGAGGAGACGGTCATGGCCCTGGAGTCCCTTTACCGGCACCCCACGGGCATCCAGGTCGCCCGACTCTACGAGCTGTCCCGCCTGGTGGAGGACCTCTCCGGGGTCCCCGTGGCGGTGAGCAAGCCCATCGTGGGGTACAACGCCTTCCGCCATGAATCCGGGATCCACACCCACGGGGTGCTGAAGCACACCCTCACCTACGAGCCCATCCAGCCCTCTGCCGTGGGGAACCGCCGCGTCTTCATCTTCGGGAAGCACACGGGCGCGGCGGCGGTGGAGGATCGGTTGCGGCAGGCGGGATTGGACCCCGAGAAGAAGCAGGTGATGGCCATCGTGGCGGGCATCAAGGAGCGGACGGAGCGGAAGGAGAAGGAGGACCAGAGGGCCTTCATCCGGACGTACCGGGACCGGGAGGAGCGGCTTCGAGGCGTGACGGAGGAGGAGTTCTGGGAGATTGCCTCCGGCGTGGGGGTGAAGCCCCCCACCCCGGGGGCCTAGGTCGCCACCCTTAAGGCCTCCCGCGGGATAAAGAGGTCATGCCCGGGCTGACCATGGCGGAGAAGGTCCTGGCCAAGGCCAGCGACCAGGGCGCCGTGCGGCCCGGCGACTTCGTGGAGGCGGACATCGATCTCCTGTACATGCACGAGATGCTCGCCCTGGCCATGGGACCCTTCCGGCAGATTGGGGTGGACAAGGTCTGGGACCCGGAGCGCATCGTCGTGACCCTGGACCACTGGGTCCCGCCGCCCAACGAAAAGGTCGCCCGGATGCACCAGCAGATCCGGGAGTTCTGCCGGGAGCAGGGCATCCGCCGCTTCCACGATGTGGGGGACCACGGCATCGTCCACCAGCTCGTGGCGGAGCGGGGGTACGCCCATCCCTGGGACCTGGTTATCGGATCCGACAGCCACACGAACACCGTGGGGGCCCTGGGCGCCTTCGCGGCCGGCATCGGCGCCACGGACACGGCAGCCACTATGGCCTCGGGGCGCATCTGGCTCAAGGTGCCGGAAACCATCAGGGTGGAGATCCGAGGGACCCTGACCCCCGGCACCATGGCCAAGGACGCCATCCTCAAGGTCATCAGCGTCACCGGCGACGACGGCGCCCAGTACAAGGCGGTGGAGTTCCTGGGTCCGACCGTTCGCGACCTCCCCATGAATGAACGGTTGACCCTCTCCAACATGACGACGGAGATGGGGGCAAAGGTGGGGATGATTCCGGCGGACGCGGTGACGGAGGCGTACCTGGCCCATGCCGGGCGCCCCTTCCGACCCCTCGCCCCCGACGAGGACGCTGACTACGCAGCCACCTACGACATCGACGTGGACGGGATGGGCCCCCTGGTCGCCTGCCCGGAGAGCCCGGGCAACGCGAAGCCCGTGGAGGAGGTGGCGGGGACGCCCGTGAACGTCGTCTTCCTCGGCTCCTGCACGAACGCCCGCATCGAGGACCTGCGGGCCGCGGCGGACCTCATGCGGGGGGAGCGGCTGGCACCCGGGGTCCGGATGATCGTCTCCCCGGCCTCCCAGGCCATCTACCGCCGGGCCGTGAAGGAGGGGCTGGCCGACGTCTTCATGGAGGCGGGCGCCACCTTCGCCAACAGCACCTGTGGCCCCTGCTTCGGCGGGCACCTGGGCGTCCTGGCTCCCGGGGAGGTGTGTCTAAGCAGCAGCAACCGCAACTACCCCGGCCGGATGGGGAGTCGCGAAGCCCAGGTGTACCTGGCCTCCCCGCTGACGGTGGCCGCCTCCGCCGTGCATGGGGTGATTACGGACCCACGGGAGGCGTAGGGGATGGCAGGTCGCATCCGGGGCCGCGTGTGGACGTTCGGAGAGGGCATCTCCACGGACCACATCATCTCCGTGAAGTACCTGGACTCCACCGAACCGCGGGACTGGGCTCCGCACGCCATGGAGGTCGTGGACCCGGACTTCCCGGAGAAGGTGGAGAAGGGGGACATCATCGTGGCGGGGGGCAACTTCGGCTGCGGCTCCAGCCGGGAGCAGGCGCCCCTGGCCCTCCAGGCCCTGGGCATCCAGGCCGTCGTGGCGGAGTCCTTTGCCCGGATCTTCTTCCGGAACAGCATTAACATCGGCTTGCCGGCGGTGGAGTGCCCGGGCATCGCGGAGGCGGTCTCCGAGGGGGACATCGTCGAGGTGGACCTGGAGAGCGGCGCGGTGTCCACCCCCGCAGGCAAGCTGCCCATCGCCGCCTACCCCCCGCGGGTGCTGGCGATCCTCCAAGCGGGCGGTCTCATCCCCATGCTGCGGGAGGAGCTGCGGGCCAGGGGCGGCGCGTAGCACGGCCGCACGGCTCCGGTGAAGACGGTCCCCGCCAGCCACCCGAGAACGCTTAAGTAGCGACCTGGGGTTCGACCCGCGTGGCCCTCAAGGTCGTGGTCCTGGCGGGGGACGGCATCGGCCCCGAGGTCACTCGGGAGGCCGTCAAGGTCCTGCGCGCCGTCGAGGAGGCATACGGCCTGGAGTTCGACCTCGTCCCTTATCCCTGCGGCGGACAGCACTACCTGGAGACGGGGGAGGAGTGGCCGGACGGCGCCTTTGAGTCGTGTCGGCAGGCGGACGCCATCCTTCTGGGGGCCGTGGGGTACCCGGGCGCCACGCTGCCCGACGGGAATCTAGCCGGCGCAGGGGTTGTGTTCGGCCTCCGCTTCGGCCTGGACCTCTACGCCAACGTCCGCCCCACGAAGCTCTACCCGAACGTCCGCCACAAGATCCACGACACCTTCAAGCAGGTGTGGGAGCCGGGGAAGGTGGACTTCGTGATCATCCGGGAGAACACGGAGGACCTCTACGCCCCCGTCCGAGGCATCCTGCGGCGGGGCGGCCTGGAGGAGCTCGCCGTGGACAACCGGATCACCACGCGGAGGGGGGCCGAGCGCGTCATCCGCTTCGCCTTCGCCCTCTGCGAGAAGCGGGAGGGGGCGCCTTCGGACGGCGTCCGGCGGGTCACGTGCGTGGACAAGTCGAACGTCCTGGATGGCTGCCGCATGTTTCGACGCATCTACGACGAGGTGGCGGAGGAGCATCCCGGGGTGGAGCGGGACTACGCCTTCGTGGACGCCTTCATGCAGTGGATGATTCGCGCCCCGGAGGGGTACGATGTGGCGGTGACGAGCAACGTCTTCGGCGACATCGCCACGGACCTGGCCTCCGTTCTCCAGGGTGGCATGGGCCTGGCCGCAGGGGGAAACGTGGGGGACCGCCACGCCATGTTCGAGCCCATCCACGGGAGCGCCCCGAAGCACGAGGGGAAGGACGTGGCCAACCCCATGGCCGCCGTGCTGGCCGCTTCCATGATGCTGGAGTGGCTGGGCGACCGGAGGGGGGAGACGAGCCTCCTGGAGGCGTCCCGGACGGTGGAGGCCGCCGTGGAGGGCATCCTGCAAGAGGGGAAGGTGTTCCCCCGGGACCTGGGCGGGAAGGCGAAGGGAAGCCAGGTGGGGGACGCCCTGGCGGAGAGAGTCACGACCCTGGCGCGCGCCGGAGGATGAGGTCCGCGGCCTCCCGCAGGTCGGCGGCCACGAGGTCTGGGGCCGGGATGCGGCCGCGCATTGCTTCCCCACGACGATTGATCCACCCCGCCATCATGCCCACGCGCTTCGGGCCCAGGACGTCATCCACGGGGGTGTCCCCCAGGTGCAGGACCTCCTCCGGCGGACATTCCGCCGCCTTGACGGCGTCCCGGAAGATCTTCGCCTCCGGCTTGTAAGCGCGGGAGGCCTCGGAGGTCACCCGCAGGGCGAAGGCGGCGGCCAGGCCGGAGCGATGCAGAAGGGTCTCCAGCAGCTCATCGTCGATGTTGGACACAATGCCCAGGCGGAACCCCTCGAGGCGGCGCAGCACCTCGGGCACCTCGTCGTAGGGATTCGTCGTGCCCCATCGCGCGAGGAGCCGGTCGGCGAAGGGCCCCGGATCCTCCCGGGCCTCCACCTCTTCGAACAGCAGGCCGAGGGCCCGCCGTGTCGCCTCGCGGACGGTGACGAAGGACTCGTGGGCCACTCGGTAGCTCGCGTCCCACCAGCGCTGGCCCAGCTCCTCCACGCCCATGGTGAGCCCCGTCCGCTGGATGATCTCCTCCATCAGGTCCGGATGGGCAATCTCCTCCACTCGAAAGAGGGTGCCGAAGACGTCGAAGGTGATCCACCGAGGGGATCGGGGGAGCCCCATGCTCACCTCACGCCTCCCGCACCAGCTCGTGGATGCGGGGGACGACCTCCCGGGCGAAGGTCTCCACGGGCTCGATGTCGTAGGCGCCCGGCAAGTACACGACGAAGTACGTCACGCCCACGTCCACGTACGTCTTGAAGTAGTGGGCCACGTCGTCGTAGTCCGCAACGAGGTTGCGTTCCGCGTAGTCCGCCAGGGTCCGCCCCAGCACCCGGGCGTGGGGGCGTGCCCTGGCCTCCGCCGCCTCCTGATCCTCCCCCGTGACCACGACCTCGTTGTAGCTGCGCTCGATCTCCCTGGGGTCGCGACCTACCGCCTCGCAGTGCCCGTCCAGAATGCGCGACTTCCGGGCGAAGGCCGCCGGCTCCCCGAAGAAGTTGGAGCGATCGGCCCACTTGGCGGCGGCCCGTAGGGTGAATCGCTCGCCTCCGCCCCCGATGGTCACCGGAGGGTGGGGCTCCTGGACGGGCTTGGGGCTGCAGTAGGCCCCCTTGAGGTCGTAGTACCGGCCCTGGAACGTAACGAGCTCCTCCCGCCACAGCTTGATGATGATCTCCATGGCCTCGTCCATCATCCGGATGCGGGTGGCGTCGCTGGGGAAGTTGTACCCGTACCCGTTGTACTCATGCTCGTACCACCCCGCCCCGAGGCCGAACTCCAGACGTCCCCTGGAAAGGGCGTCCACGGAGGCGGCCATCTTCGCCAGCAGGGCGGGGTTGCGGTAGGAGTTGCAGGTCACCATCTGCCCCACCCGGAGGCGGGAGGTCACGGCGGCGATGGCGGCGGTCATGGTCCAGCACTCGAAGACGGGGAAGGGGCTGGGCCGGGGGACCGGGTGGAGGTGATCGTAGAACCAGCCCGAGGCGAACCCCCCCCGCTCCAGCGCGCGGGCGGTCTCCACCATGAGGTCGTACATCTCCTCCGGCCGGGCGTCCTTCGGGAGGTCGTGGATCCAGCCCTGGGGGATCATGGCCCCGAAGGTCAGGTCACCCATGGCACGGGCAAGGAGGGGCTTCCATAAGCCTTTGGCCCCCTCACTTCTCCACGAACTCCGCGAGCCAGGCGCGCTGCTCGGCCAGGTGGGGGGGCTCCTCGGCGTAAACGTCCTCCAGCAGGCTCTCCCAGGGCGGGGGGCCCGCCTTCTCCGCGAAAGCGAGGGCCTGAGTGATCTCGCCCGCGAGCTCCTCCTCGATCTTCTCGTCCTTCACCTCGTCCAGGACGCGCCGCCGCCGGAGGTACGCCCGGAACCGGGCGATGGGGTCCCGCGTTCTCCACGCCTGCAACTCCTCCTCCGGGCGGTAGCGGGAGGGGTCGTCCGCCGTGGCGTGGGCCCCCATGCGGTAGGTGACCGCTTCGATGAAGGCGGGGCCCTCCCCCCGCCGCGCCGCGGCCACGGCGTCCCGCGTGGCGGTGTACATGGCGAGGACGTCGTTCCCGTCCACGCGTACCCCCGGCAGGCCGTAGGCCTTGGCCTTGATGGCCAGTCCCTCGGAGGCGGTCTGCCAGGCCAGGGGAACGGAGATGGACCACTGGTTGTTCTGGCAGAGGAAGACGACGGGGGGCTTGTAGACCCCGGCGAAGTTCAGGGCCACGTGGAAGTCGGCGGTGGAGGTCCCGCCGTCCCCCAGGTACGCCAGGACCACCGCCGGGTCGCCCAGGTGCTGGACGGCCATGGCGGTGCCCACGGCGTGGGGAAGCTGAGTCCCCACGCAGCTGGACCAGGAGACGTGGTTCACGTCCCGGGAGGCGTAGTGGCAGGGCTGCATGTGCCCCTTCAGCGTATCCTCCTCGCTCCCCAGAAGCTGGGCGATGTACTTCACCAGGGGGTACCCCCGGAGGAGGGCGGCGCCGCCCTGGCGGAGGGCGGGGTAGATCCAGTCCTGCCGCTCCAACGGGTAGGCCGAGCCCACGACGGCGGCCTCCTCCCCCGTGGCGGCCCCGTAGAAGCCCAACCGCCCCTGGCGCTGGAGCCCCATCATCCGCTCGTCCAGGAGGCGGATGAGGAGCATGTGGCGGTACATGCGCAGGTAGTCCCCGTCTCCCAGGTCGGGGTCCTCTCCGACGAGGCCGCCTTCCTTGTCGAGGATTTGGAGGAGTTCCTGGGCCACCGTGACCCCTGGCATGCCATGCCGGGTGGCGGGCTTAAGCTTTGCGAACCGGCTTCCAGGGCGCGGACGAAAGCTAGATTATCGGGCCCGGACCATGGGACACCGTGAGCGGGACGCCGTTGCGGGCGCTGGTGGATCTCTCCCGGGAGCTGAAGGGCACCCGAAGTCGCCTGAAGAAGCGGGCGCTGCTGGCGGCGTTCCTTGAGGGCCTGCCGCCGGCGGAGGTCGCGCCCGCCGTCCTTCTGCTTACGGGCCGCGTCCTGCCGAAGTCCGAGGCCCAGGCGCTGAACGTGGGGTGGGCCACCGTGAGCCAGGCCCTGCGCTCCTTCCGCCAGGCCACCCTCGTCCCCGAGGAGCTCACGATCCCCAAGGTCCGCCAGACCTTCGGGGCCATCGCCGCCGCCACGGGCCGGGACTCCGTGCGGAAGAAGCGGCGCCTCCTGCAGTCCCTGTTCGCCCGGGCCTCCGAGGGAGAGAGGGACCTTCTCCTCCGGGCCATCGGCGGCGAGATGCGCATCGGGGTGAACGAGGGGGTTTTCCTGGAGGCCCTAGCCGACGCCTCGGGGGCAGAGCTGGACGCGGTGCGGCGGGCGAACATGCTCCTGGGCGACCTCGGGGAGACCGCCCGGGTGGCGCTGACAAAGGGGGCAAAGGGGCTGGAGGCACAGCGGCTGCGGCTCTTCACCCCCATCAAGCCCATGATGGCGGAGATGGCGGACGACTTGGAGGCGGTCTTCCAGGAGCATGGGGAGGGGACCGTCCTTGAGTACAAGCTGGACGGAGCGCGCATCCAGATCCACCGGAAGGCGGGTCGAGTCAAGGTCTTCACCCGGCGGCTGACGGAGGTGACGGAGAGCCTCCCCGAGGTGGTGGAGTGGGCGGCCGCCTTCCGCGGGGGGGACCTGCTGGTGGAGGGGGAGGTGGTGGCCGTGGACAAGCGAGGACGTCCGCTGCCCTTCCAGGACCTCATGCGGCGGTTCCGACGGGTCCACGACATCGAGGCCCTGCGGCGCCGCATCCCGTTGGAGCTGTACCTCTTCGACGCGCTGGTGATCGAGGGGACGCTCCTCATCGACCGCCCGCACCGGGAGCGTTGGAGGGCCCTGGAGGAGGCCGTCCCCAAGAAGCTGCTGGTCCCGCGGCTCACGGAGCCCACGGCGACCACCGCGAAGGCGTTCATGCAGAAGGCCCTGGAAGCGGGCCACGAGGGCCTCATGGCCAAGGACCCCGCCAGCCCCTACACGCCCGGGAAGCGGGGGAAGAGGTGGCTGAAGGTGAAGCGGGCCGAGACGCTGGACGTGGTCATCCTGGCGGCCGAATGGGGTCACGGCCGGCGGAAGGAGTGGCTCAGCAACTACCACCTGGGGGTGCGAGACGAGGCGGGGGCCTTCCACATGATCGGGAAGACGTTCAAGGGGCTGACGGACGCGGAGTTTCGCGAGATGACGGAGGCGCTCCTGAGGCTGAAGGTGCGGGAAGATCCCTACGTCGTCCGCGTACGGCCCGAGGTCGTGGTGGAGGTGGCGTACAACGAGATCCAGCGAAGCCCTCACTACGACTCGGGCTTCGCCCTCCGCTTCGCCCGCATCACCGGGGTGCGGGAGGACCGGACGCCGGAGGACGTGGACACCCTGGACAGGCTCAAGGACCTCTACGACCGGCAGTTCACGCGTAAGGGGCGCCTGCGCCCTTAGCCTCCAAAGCCCCTACCCCTCCGGAGGCACGAGGGGGTGGGTCTCCAGCAGGAGTATCTCCACCGAGTCCCAGACGCCGTCCCCGTCCGTGTCGGGGTTGGTCGGATCCGTTCCCAGGACCGCCGTCTCGTAGAGGTCCGGGAGGCCGTCGCCGTCCGCATCGAGGACGACCAAGATCTCGGCATGATCCAGGCCCAACGCGCCGTGCGCGTCCATGACCCCAAAGGCGATCTCGTACACGCCGGAGGCCGCGTAGGTATGGGTCACCTCTGCTCCCTCCACCAGGGTGTCGTCGCCGAGGTCCCAGCCGAAGACGAGGGACGCCTCGTCGAGGAGGGTGTCGAAGCCGAACCCGCGCAAGCTCACCGTGCCGCCGTGAGCGTAGACGTGGAGAGTGCTGAAGGGGATGTGCGCCACGGGGGCGCGATTCAGGACCTCCACCTCCACGGTGGCACCGTCGACCTCGTCGTTGTCGTCCGTGGCCGTGAGCTCCACATCAAAGACGCCGGGTTCGAAGAACGTGTGCAGGAGTCGAGAGCCCTCCCCCTCCCCCTCATCGGGGAGCGCCCAGAGCAGCTCAAGGAACGCTGCGTCCGTCGGCGTATCCGAAGAGGTGCTGACAAAGAGGGCAGGATCCTCGACCAAGATCTCAACGGGCCCCTCGAGACCTGCAACGGGTGGGAGGTTCTCCACGACGACGTCCACGGAAGCCTCCGCCGAGGCGCCGTTGTCGTCCTGCACGTACAGCGTGACAGTGTACGGACCCGCCCTCGCGTAGCGATGCGTCACCTCGGGACCGGGAGCGACGGACCCGTCTCCGAACGTCCAGTAATAGCGAAGCGACGCCAGGTCCGACGGGTTGTCCTCGGTGCCAACGGCGCTGAACTCCAGCACCGCATCCTCCACGGCCGTCCCTTCCGTTGCGATGGCCGGCTCGGGAGCGGGGTTGGAGACCCGCACCTCTATGGAGTCCACGGTCGCCTCTCCCTCGTCGTCCGTCACCGTGAGGAGGACGTGGTACGTCCCTGCCTGGGTGAAGGCGTGGAACGCCTCCTCCGTCTCGGCAACCTCCCCGTCGCGGAAGTCCCAGCGGAAGCTCCCCACCTCGCCGTCGGCGTCCAGGGCGTCGGCCACGAAGAGGACCTCCTGGTCCTCCTGGACCTCCATGAGGTCGGCGAGGAAGAGGCGGGGCCGCAGGTTGCCCACGACGAAGGCGTCCTCCCCGGCGTGGACGGGCATCTCGTCCGCTCCCGTGCCCCCGTCGTCGTCGGTTGCCCGGAACTCCACGGAGAAGTCACCCAGGGGGAAGGTGTGGTAGACCTCGCTCACCCAACGGGTGGGGAGACCCGCCGCGGCATGGCCGACCTCCATCGCCGTGCCGTCGCCGAAGCCCCACCGCAAGACCAGGTCGTCCGCCCCCGGGTCGTACACCGTGCCGAGCAGCCGAACTCTGGTGAGATGGGGATCCAGGTCCAGCTCCCACGTATGGGTGTCCTCATGCTGCACGTTGAAGGTGTGGTGGAGGCGGACGTAGGAGCCATCCCCAAAGCTGAGGTTGAGCCGCGCGGGGTTCGCGCCCTCCTCGTCCTCAAGGGGGAGGTACGATACAAGGGCCGCGTACCCGTGGCCGAGCGGGAAGTCCAGGTCCTCGAACACGATGCTCTGGGCCTTGGGGTCTCCCGGCTCCCGGATCGCAAGCCCTGAGGCGATGACCTCCCCGTCCTGGAAGAGAACGATCTCCACCCGGTGGCCCGGGGTCCCCGCCACCGTGAGGTTCACCGTGACCACGCGGGCGACGTCGACGATCCCGGCGTGAGGGGCGACGTTCAGAATCTCCACCTCCTGCAGGAGGGCGGCCGTCGACCCGTCGTCGTCCATCACTGTCAGCTCCACCGGATGGGGGCTGTCGTCGGGGAACACGTGAGGGGCGTTGGCACCCTGCGTCTCCGGTGTCCCGTCCCCGTCGAAGTCCCACGCGAACTGGAGGAGGGGCGTGTCGGAGGGGGTGTCCCCGGAGTCGGACGCGTCGAAGAAGGTCGTGGACCCCTCCTCCGCCACCAGGACCTGCGCCATCGCGGCCGTCGGCGCCGCGTTCAGGATTTCGATGCTCCCCTCCACAAGGGATGCGGCGCCGTTGTCATCGACCACCACCAGGAGGACGGCGTGCGTCCCCCCCAGGCCGAACGCGTGCTCAACGACGGGCCCGACCTTACGGACCCCGCCAAGCTCCCAGATGTAAGTGAGGTGCTCCACGTCCGACGGGGTGTCCGTGGTGCCGGAGGCGTCGAAGACCACCGACTCGTCCTCCCCCGCCTCCGCGGGGAAGCTCGCCACCGCCGTGGGGGCGACGTTGCCCACCAGGACGACGAGGGGAGCGCGGTTCCGGGCCCCTTGGGCGTCCTCGACTTCCAGCCGGGCCACATAGGCGCCCTCCTGGGCGTAGGCGTGTTCCACCTCCACGCCCTCCGTCGTCTCGCCGTCTCCGAAGGTCCAGCGGTACGTTAGGGGCTCCGTGTCCTCGCTGGCGGCACCGCTGAAGGTGACCACCTGGTCCTCCTGGACTTCCAGGATCTCGTCCGTGGCCTCCCCGTCCGCGGCGATGTGGGGGGTGGGCAGGACGTTGCGCACGGTGATCACCCGGGTGTCCCAGTCCGAGGCCCCGTCCTCCCCCACCACCAGGAGGAGGGCCTCATACACGCCCTCCTTCGTGTAGGTGAAGGCGGTCACGGGCTCCGTGCTGTAGGAGGGCAGGCCCTCCAGCTCCGCCTCCCCGTCCCCGAAGAACCAGAGGTACAGGAGGTCCTCCCCGCCCGTGGAGCCCGTGGCATCGAAGGGTACTTCCTCCCCCATCTCCACGGTGACGTCGGGACCCGCCACGGCCTCCAGGGGGGCCTCGCCGTTTTCCAGGACCCCCACGGGCCCCGCGTTCATGACCGCCGCCGTGGCCCCCAACAGGCTGAGGGTGACGCCCATCAGGGCCGCCACATGCAGCGGCGTAAGCCTCGTTCCAGTCCTCGCCTCCCGCATGCCTCTGAATTCAGAGGAGCCCCCTACTTATACCATGAGGCTTCCATTCTCACTTATCCGCCGTCGTGCGGGGCAACGCCTTTAACCCAGGCCATCTTTGGACAGCCTCCCATGATGCCGCGGGCCATCTGGTCGGGGGCCGTCACCTTCGGCCTGGTCAACATCCCGGTCAAGCTCTTCACCGCCACCCAACGGCGGGACGTGGCCTTCCGGAGCCTCCACGCGGAGTGCGGCACCCCCCTGAAGCGCCCCTACTACTGCCCGACCTGTGAGGAGCAGGTCCCCTACCAGGAGATCCGGAAGGGGTACGAGTACACGAAGGGCAAGTACGTCGTCCTGACGGAGGAGGACTTCGAGAGGGTGCCCCTGGAGAGCAGCAAGGCCCTGGAGGTGGTGGGCTTCGTGGAGCGGGAGGAGGTGGACCCCCTCCTCCACGACTCAAGCTACTACCTGGCGCCCGCCGAGTCGGCGGTGAAGGCATTCGAGCTCCTTCGCCAGGCCCTGGAGCTGACGAACAAGGTCGCCGTGGCCCAGGCCTCCATCTGGAAGAAGGAGCAGGTCGTCACCGTCCGGCCCCGGGAGGGCGTTCTGGTGCTCTCGACCCTCTACTACGAGGACGAGGTCCGTCAGCCGCCGGACGTCCCCCTGGAGAAGCCGGTGGAGGTCTCGGAGCCGGAGCTGGACCTGGCCGTGGACCTCGTGAAGGCGCAGACGATCCCCTTCGACATAGGCCAGTTCCAGGACCGCTACCGGGAGGCCCTCCTGCAGCTCATCGAGGCCAAGGTGGAGGGGAAGGAGGTGGAGGTGCCGACGGCGGCGGAGCGGGAGTCGCCGGAGGACCTCATGACCGCGCTGAAGGCCAGTCTGGAGGCCGTGACGAAGCCCTCGTGACATGCCCCTGCCCCGTGGTCCCATCCACCCCATGCTCGCCCGGTCCCGGGACGACCCCTTCGACGGGGAGGCGTGGTCCTTCGAGGTGAAGTGGGACGGCACGCGGACCGTCGCCTTCGTGGACGAGGAGTGCCGCTTCCAGAACCGGCGGCTCAACCAGATTGCCTACCGGTACCCCGAGATCCGGCCCGTGGTGAAGGGGCAGGCGATCCTGGACGGGGAGATCGTGGTCATGCACGAGGGCCGGCCGGACTTCGTCAAGCTCCAGCAGCGCGAGCACGCCCTGGATGAGTTCAAGGCGGGCCTCCTGGCGAAGCAGTTCCCGGCCACCTACGTCGTGTTCGACCTCCTGCACTGGAACGACCGCAGCCTGCTGAAGCGCCCCCTGGAGGAGCGCCAGGCGTTGCTCCAAGAGGTGGTGGAGCCGCAGGACAACGTCTACCTGAGCGAGGCGGTGCGCGGGGACGGCCGCGCCCTCTTCCAGGTGGCGGAGGAGCGGGGGCTGGAGGGCATCATGGCGAAGCGACGGGGCACGCCCTACCTCCCCGGGAAGCGGGTGGATTTCTGGCTGAAGATCAAGACCTACAAGCCCTTGGACTGCGTAGTCTGCGGGCTCACGGTGGGCAAGGGGTGGCGGGAGCCCTACTTCGGCTCTCTCATCCTGGGGGTGTACGACGGCCCCGCGCTGCGGTTCGTGGGGAGCGTGGGGACCGGCTTCGACGAGGCCTTGATGGCGGAGATTGTGGATCGGACCCGCCCCCTTGAGGGCCCGTGCCCCTTCCCCGACACCCCGGAGGTCATGCCGGGGGTCAAGGCGTGGCTGGAGCCCCGGCTCGTGTGCCGCGTGAAGTACCTCCAGTTCACGCCGGACCTGAAGCTGCGGGCGCCCGCCTTCGTCCGGATGCGGCCGGGGGCGGACCCCGAGGCCTGTATCCTTCCGCCGGCGATCCGAGAGAGTTAGGGGACCGAGAAGACCCCCGCACCTCCGCACCGTGGTCCTGTAGGTCCGGCGGGCCACGGCATCATACCTCGGCACCCTCTCTCCATAGCTTCTTGTGGGGACGCGCATTGGGGTGCCGGGCCTAGCCATGGATGTGGATCCAGCCTGGAAGGGCCTCTACAAGGCGGGCGGCTTGTCCCTTGTGGTCATGGCAGCAATCCACGTCCTGGACTTCCCCTTGTTTTACCTCGTCGGGGGGGCGGCCGGTCCCGAGGAGGGCCTGCAGATCATAGCGGAACGGAGACTGCTCTTCCAGATCCACGGGGTGTTGCTGCTGGGATTCCTCTTGCTGATGCCAGGCGTGCTGGCGCTCTACGTGGCCATGCGGGAGGTCAACAAGACCTACATGCTCATGGCAGTCACGGTCGGCCTCCTCGCCGCCATACAGGTCACCTGGATCTCCCCCCTGGTCCTGTCTGAGGTCGTGCTTAGTGATGGCTACATGGCCGCGACGAGTGAGGCACAGCAAGCCGCCTATGTGACGGCGACCGACCTTGTTCGTGGCACGCTAGGCTCCGCCTTCTTCGTACGCTTCTCCCTCCTCTTTCTTCACATGCTGGTCGCGGGTCTGGTCATGCGCAAGGGCATCTTCGGGCGCGGGACGGCCTACCTAAGCGTGGTAGGGGGCATCGTGGGGCTGGCGGGCGTCTTGGCGTCATCCGTAGCTGCGGCCACAATCGGCCTTGGCCCGTCATCGGCCGCATTGGTGCTGGCTGTTGGCTTTGCCCCCATCGCGATCCTTCCCCCCATCTGGGCGCTGGTCGTCGGATACGGTCTCTATGGGCGGGGCTGACGGGCGTACCCGCGCAACAGCAGGGCGCTGCGTTCTTCTGGGATTGCAGCCTCGCCAGCGCCCGTGACAAAGCTAGTTATACGGCCCGGCGGTTGGCTTCAGCAGGGAGGAACATGAAGGTCGAGGACATCAAGCGGATCGCCGTCCTGGGGGCCGGAACCATGGGTGCGGGCATCGCCCAGACCTGCAGCCAGGCGGGCTTCCGGGTCACCATGATGGACCTGACGGACGAGTTCGTGGAGGGAGGCTTCGGCAGGATTCGGACGCCCCTGGAGAAGCGCGTCGCCAAGGGGAAGATGGCCCAGGAGGAGGTGGAGGAGATCCTCGACCGCATTCAGGGTTCCACGGACCTAAAGGCGACGGCGAAGGACGCTGACTTTGTCATCGAGGCCGTCTTCGAGGACATGGCGGTGAAGAAGGAGGTCTACGGGGCCGTCGACGCGGCCTGCCGCCCGGAGGTGGTCTTCGCCTCCAACACCTCGTCCCTCAGCGTGACGGAGATGGCCGCCGTCACCGCCCGACCGGATCGGTTCCTGGGGATGCACTTCTTCAACCCCGCCCCCGTCATGAGGCTCGTCGAGCTCATCCGGGGCTCCGAGACCTCCGACGAGACCATGGCCCTGGGACGGGCCCTCAGCGAACGGCTGGGAAAGGAGCCCGTGGAGGTAGTGGAGTCCGCCGGTTTCGTGGTGAACCGGCTCCTGGTGCCCATGATGAACGAGGCCTTCAACCTCCTCCAAGAGGGGGTGGCCACGCCGGAGGACATCGACAAGGCCATGAAGCTGGGGACGAACATGCCCATGGGTCCCTTCGAGCTCGCGGACTTCACGGGCCTGGACGTCGGCCTGGCGGTCATGGAGGTGCTGCACCGGGAGACCGGGGATCCCCGGTTCCGCCCCTCCCCCCTCCTGCGGCAGTACGTCCGGGCGGGCCGCGTGGGCCGCAAGGCGGGCCGCGGAGTGTACGACTACCGAGGCGGGTAGATGCCGGCGGGGCACGTGCGCCTCCAGGTGGAGGACGGCCTCGCCGAGGTGACGGTAAACCGGCCGGAGGCGCTGAACGCCCTGAACCTGGAGGTCCTGCGGGAGCTGCGGGACGTCCTCCGGGAGGTCGAGGGGCGGGAGGACGTCCGAGCCGTCATCCTGACGGGAGCGGGGGACAAGGCCTTCGTGGCGGGGGCGGACATCCGGGAGATGCTCCCCATGAGGCCCCTGGAGACCCGAAGGTTTGCTGCCTTGGGGCACGAGATCACACGCCTCCTGGAGCGGATGGAGAAGCCCGTCGTCGCCGCCGTCAACGGCTACGCCCTGGGGGGCGGGTGCGAGCTCGCCCTGGCCTGCGACCTGCGGCTGGCCTCCGACCGGGCAACGCTGGGCCTCCCGGAGGTCGGCCTGGGCATCTTCCCGGGGTTCGGCGGGACGCAGCGCCTCACCCGCCTGGTGGGGCGGGGGAGGGCGTCGGAGCTCATCTTCACGGGGGATCCGGTGGACGCCGAGGAGGCGGCCCGCATTGGTCTGGTGAACCGGGTCGTACCCCACGGGGAGCTGATGGAGGAGGCCCGGCGGCTGGCCCGCCGCATGCTGGAGCGCGGACCCTTGGCCCTGAAGATGGCGAAGAGCGCCGTCCAGCAGTCGCAGGAGGTGGGCCTCTCCTCCGGCCTCTCCTACGAACGGGAGGCCTTCAGCCTGATCTTCTCCACGGAGGACAAGGTCGAGGGGTTGAAGGCCTTCACCGAGAAGCGGAAGCCCGCCTTTCGAGGCGAGTGATCAGGAGGTGCTCTCGAACTCCTCCTGCAGGTCGATGATGACCTGTTCCAGGACCTCCTCGAAGGTGGAGCTGCGGTACTCGCGGAGGCCGCCCAACTCGCTCTGGACCCTCGCAACGTAGGTGTTGGAGCTCTTAAGAAACTCCACGTTGCATAGGGACTCCTCCACGCTCAATGGCTGCACCTTCGCTAGGTCAAACGAGAGGGTTACTTAAGCGTTGCGGACTGGTTGTCCAGAAGGAAAAAGACGCGGAAAAGTCGAGGGTTGTTCCCCGAAAACGGGTGCCCCTTTCATCCTACGTGGACGGAATCGGCCGAGGGCCAGTAACCTTTATCACGTGGGGTGGCGTGAGCGTACGTCTCCCATCCACGGAGAGCACCCCATGGGCAGCATCCGACCCACGTACATCAAGCGCGTCGCGCTGGAGCTCACGAGGCTCTATCCGGAGCAGTTCAACGAGGACTTCCAGCACAACAAGGAGCGCGTGGGGGAGTTGACGGACGTAACCACCGCCAAGATGCGCAACCGAATCGCAGGGTACGTCACCCGGTTGAAGAAGGCGCAAGAGACGTGAGGTCCCGCCTGACCCCCGGGTGTTCTGGGCGAGTCCATGCAAGACGCCGTCGTCACCGAGGAGCTGACAAGGGTCTTCGGCCGCCGGAGACGCCGCCGCCAGCGGAAGCGATCCCAGGAAGACGGGGAGAAGGAGGTCGTGGCCTTGGACAAGGTCGACCTGCGCATCGCCGAGGGTGAGCTCTTCGGCCTCTTGGGGCCCAACGGCGCCGGGAAGACCACCCTCCTGAAGATCCTGTCGACCCTCCTCCTGCCTACGTCGGGCCAGGCCTTCGTCGCAGGGTTTGACGTCTCGAAGGATCCCTTCCCCATCCGCCAGCGCATCAACATGGTGTCTGGAGGGGAGACCACGGGCTACGGCCTTCTCACGGCCCGGGAGAACATCTGGATGTTCTCCCAGTTCTACGGCATGCCCTCCCGCTGGGTGAACGAGGAGATCGACCGTCTGGCGGGGGAGTTCGACCTGACGGACCGCGTGAACGCCAAGGTCCGAACCCTCTCCACGGGGGAGCGCCAGAAGATGAACATGATCCGGGGCTTCATCACGAAGCCCAGCATCGTGTTTCTCGACGAGCCCACCCTGGGCCTGGACGTCCAGGCGGCCCGCTCCATTCGACGCTTCGTGCAGGAGTGGATTCAGGACGACACCGGGCGGACGGTCCTGCTGACGACCCACTACATGGCGGAGGCGGACGAGCTCTGCGACCGCATCGCCATCATCGACCACGGCCGCATCCTGGCCTGCGACACCCCCGACCGGCTGAAGCGGATGGTCAAGCAAGACGTGACCCTGAAGGTGGAGACGGATCCGTTGAAGGAGACCGAGGTCTTCCGCCGAATCGGGGGCGTGAAGAACTTCGCCGTCGCGGGGGATGCCTCGATGGGGCAGATGACAGTGACCTTCATCCTGGAGGACGACGCCCCCATTGCCGACATCATGTCGGAGATCATCCGCCAGGGCGGGAGGGTCCACTCCCTCCGAAAGGCGGAGCCCACCCTGGAGGAGGTCTTCATCAGCCTGGTGGGGAGGGGGTTGGAGTGAGGGTGAACGCGAGGCTGAACCTGAAGGCCCTGGTCGGCCGGGCGTACCCCCGTGTCATCGGGGCCCAGCGGGAGCCCAGCTGGATCTTCTTCGAGACGGTGCTCCCCCTCCTCACCGTCTCCGCGTACGTCCTGATTTACGAATCCCTAGGGGTGGGGATGTTCGCCGGCTTCGTCATCCTCGGGGGCACCATGGTGGCGTTCTGGATGAACGTCCTCTGGAGCATGGCGGCCCAGCTCTACTGGGAGAAGCAGATCGGCAACCTCAGCCTGTACATGATGGCCCCCATGTCGCGCATGGCCCTCCTGGGAGGCATGGCGGTTGGGGGAGCCGTGATGACCTCCACGCGGGCGGCCGCCACCCTCGTCATCGGCATCGTGATCTTCCGGGTCAACCTGGTGGTGCTGGATCCCCTCTTGCTGACGGCCATCTTCCTCGTGACGCTGGTCGCGCTGTACGGCCTGGGGATGCTGTTCGCTTCCGTCTATCTGCTGTACGGCCGGGAGGCATGGAACGCCGCCGCCCTCATGCAGGAGCCCGTCTTCCTGGCCTCCGGCCTGTTCTTCCCCATTCGCATCTTCGTCCAAGCCCTGGGGCCCGGGGGCTTCTGGGTGGCTGCGGGCGCCTCGATCATCCCCATGACCCTGGGCCTGGACGCCATTCGCCAGCTCCTCTTCCCCGACCTCTTGGAGTTCGCCCTCCTCCCGGCGGGCGTGGAATTCCTCATCCTCCTCATCTTGACGCCCATCTTTCTGCTCCTGGCGAGGGCCTCCCTGGCCTATCTGGAGCGGCTGGGCAAGGAGCAAGGGAGGTTGACCCTACGCCATCAATAGACCAGCACTGGAGGGCCGTGAAGACGGGAGCGTGGTTGGGCTGGCAGTACAGCTCCAACTGGACGGAGCCCTGGCTCTTCGTGATCTACTCCGTCATCAAGCCCATCTCCGGCAGCCTCATCCTGGTCTTCGTCTTCTTCGTGGCCGCCTTGGCCGGGGGCGCCTCTCAGCCCGAGATGCTCTCCTTCATCTACGTGGGAGCGGCCTTCTACATGTTCGTCTTCCAGGCCTTCTGGGGGCTCTTGGAGGTCATTCAAGGGGATCGGGAGTGGTTCCGCACGATCACTTACGTCTACATCTCCCCCATCAGCTACTACGCCTACGTCGCCGGCCGGGGGGCCACGCAGATGATGGTGGCGGGGTTCGGGGTGGCCATCGTCCTCCTCTTCGGCCACTTCGTCATCCCGGGGGTGACGCTGGGACTCACCCTCGGGAAGATGCCTTTCTTCCTGGGCATTCTCCTCCTGGGGGCCCTGGTCACGGTGGCCATTGGCATCTCCATCGCCGGCATCACCTTCTTCACCGCCCGGCACGGCATGGGGATCAGCGAGGGGGTGGCCGGCGTCTTCTACATCTTCTCCGGCGTGATCTTCCCGCTGTCAATCCTCCCGTCCTGGGCGCAGACCTTCGGCCGCTACATCCCCCTCACGTACTGGTTCGAGGGCCTGCGCCGCGCCGTGCTGCCCCCGCTGACCTTCGGCGACCCCTATCTCCTGTCCATGCCCGACGCGGTCATCTTTCTCATCCTCGCGGGATCGACGGCCGTCTTCTTCCTCCTCTCCCTGGGGGTCTTCCACCTGGCCGAGCATCTAGCCAGGAAGAAGGGAAAGATCGACATGACTACGGCGTACTAGACGCCCGGCGCGCCTTGGCCTCCCGCAGGAACGGGTGGCGGTACACCGTTCCGCACGCCTGGCACGTGACCACCACCCGGGATGGCCGCAGGCGGACGGTCGCCGTCTCCCCGGGAAGGAGGTGGCTCCCGCAGCGGCGACAGAGGCGGAGCCGAAGGGGCTTGGGGAGGGGAACGTTGTACCGCATCCCGATGCGTCGGGCCCGCCGGGCGTACCGGTCGGCCCGGGCCTTCCGCCCGCGCAACCCTTCCTCCTCCGCAAGCTCGAAGAGGAGCTCCATGCGCTCCCGGGCGATCCGCCTCTCCAGCCCCCTCCGTCGGCGGGGCATCTCGTGGACCAGGGGCTCCCAACCTTTATCCTTACCCCTCGCCTACGTCGGCCCATGGAGGCCCGGGTCCGGCGCATCTTTCGCTTCCTGGAGGAGGCCCCCGATGCCATCGCCCTCCTCAACGGGACGGAGCCCCACCTGGATCACACGTTCTTCTACGCCACGGGGATCCATGGGGGGCTGTTCGAAGGCTGCGCGGCCCTGCTGCGACCCGACGGAGGGTGCCACGTCCTCACCTCACGCCTGGAGGCGGACATCGCCCAGGCCTTCGGCAACCCCGTGGAGGTCTTCGCCACGAAGGAGGAGAGGCAGGCAGCCCTCCAGGCGCACCTCGACAGCGTCCTGAGCCTGGGCATCAACGGCCGGGAGCTCACCTACGCCGGCTTCCAGGACCTCCGGGCCGCGTGCCCCGAGGCGGAGATCGTCGACGTCTCCGAGGCCGTCGTGCAGGCGCGGCAGGTGAAGGACGCGAAGGAGGTGGAGACCCTCCGACGGGCCTGCGCCATCGCCGTGGAGGCCTGGGAGGAGCTCCTCCCCTACATCCAGGTGGGCCGGTCCGAGTCGGAGATCGCCGCCGAGCTGAGCTACCTCATGCAGCAGAAGGGCGCCTCGGGTCCCTCCTTCCGCTCCATCGTCGCCTCTGGGCCCAACTCCGCCCTGCCGCACTACGAGACGGCGGATCGCCGCGTGCAGGACGGGGACTTCCTCCTCATGGACTTCGGCGCCTTGTACCGGGGATATGCCTCGGACGTGACCCGGACGGTGGTGGTGGGTCGCGCGGGTCGCAAGCAGCGGAGGATCCACGAGGTCGTCTTGGACGCCCAGCAGGCCGCCCTCGCCGCCATGAAGCCGGGGGTGGACGGCCGGGAGGTCCATCTGGCGGCCCAGCGGGTGATCGACGCCACGGAGTTCAAGGACCGCTTCACCCACGGCCTGGGCCACAGCATCGGCCTGGCGGTCCACGACGGGGTGGCCATGCGGGCGTCCGTGAGCCTCCCCCTGGAGGAGGGCATGGCCCTCACGGTGGAGCCCGGGGTCTACCTCCCGGGATACGGGGGCGTCCGCATTGAGGACGACGTCCTGGTGACGGCGGAAGGGGTGGAGGTCCTCACCCCCGCTACGAGGGAACTGCTGGAGATCTAGTCGGAGTGGGTGTGGTCCCGCCGGCAGGTCGGGCAGAGGGAGTCGCCGCACGTGGGGCAATAGTAGAAGTCCACGGGCTCCCGGACGTTGGTGCCGCACTCGTAGCACTTGGGCATCGAGGTCGTCGAGGGCAAGGGCCGGGGACGGATAAACCCTGCGCGGTAACCTCTCGGCCCGCGTCCGCTTATCGCGTCCGGGAATCAAACGCGAAAATGGCCCCAGCATCCATTTAAGGCCAGCACCCCCTGGAACGTCCAGTCGATGACGAGGCGCCCTGTCATCCTGCCACTCGCAGGTCTCCTCCCCCTTGCGGAGCTGCCCACAGACTCGGTCATGCAGTCCCCCGAGCGGGCCGTCACCATGTTCCTGGTCCTCTTCATGACGACCCTCGTGGGCCTCTACATGGCCGTGCGGCACCTGAAGCGCAGCCGGAGCCGCTTCTGGGGCGAGCTGCGCTCCGAGGCCCCGAAGGTGGAGCGCCACCCGGAGCTGGAGGGGGTAGAGGCGTACATGGTGAGCCAGGGGCAGCAGAAGGCGCTGAAGGTCTTTCGTCGGGAGTTGAAGGAGGGCCACCGGGGTCTCTGCATTAGCCGCACCTTCCCTGCGAAGCTCCAAGAGAGCTGGGACCTGGAGGGGGCGGACCTTTACTGGCTGGCCAACGGCCACACCGCGGAGGAGGGCGCCCTCGCCACGTTGGAGGATCTCTCCCAACACGTGGAGCGCTTCCTGACGGAGGACGCCGAGGAGAAGGGCGTGATCCTCCTGGATGGGGTGGAATACCTCTTCGTGCAGAACAGCTTCACGGAGGTTATGAAGCTCCTCCAGGACCTGAAGGACGCCATGCCCTCCCACGGGGGGAAGCTCCTCCTTCCCATCGACCTGCTCAGCCTGGTGGAGCGGCAGCGGGCCCTTCTGACCCGGGAGTTCCGCCAGATCTGAGCTAGCCCGGCCGCCGCGGCCGCTTGCGGCGGTCCACGCTCTGCTCCTTCTCCTTCTTGATCCGCCGCTCGAACTGCTCCATGACCTTTTGCATGGCCATCCAGGGGTCCCAGTCGTAGTCGCGGGCGACGTAGAGCCCGTCCGTCGTCGTCAGGCGGGCCCGGATGGAGTACTTGTTCGTGTCCCCGCCGGTCCGGTGGGTGACCACGTGCACGTTGAGGATCCGGGGGTGGACGATGTTGGCGATGCGGCGCAGCCCCCGTCCGATGGCGGCGTAGAGAATCTCGTACGTCCACCAGTCCTCGTTGTCCAGGCCGCTGATCTGGACGAAGGCCTCCTCCCGGGTCTGGAGGGAGGCGAGCTGCTCCAAGAGGTCGACCTGGGTGACGATGCCGATGGGGCGGCCCCCGTCCACGACCACGACGCTGGAGATCCCGAATTCGTCCATGAGGCGGGCGGCCTCGGCGGCGCTCTGCTCCACCCCCACGGTCACCGGCGGCGTGCTCATGACCCCCTTGACCTCCACGTCCACCGGCGTCCGCTCACCGCCCACGTCCCCGCGGGTCGCCCTCTCTCGCGGCCGCGCGAACACCTCCACGAGGTCCTTGAGCCCCACGACACCCGTCACCTTCCCCTTGGCGTCCACCACGGGCAGGGCCCGCTCGTCCAGCTCCCGCATCAGATCCCGCGCCCTGCGCACCGTCTCCTCCTCCTGGACCACGTGGGGATCCGGCGTCATGACCCGCGGGATGGGCAGGTCCGCGAGGTCCGGCGCCTCGGCGATGGCCCGGGCGAGGTCGGTGCGCGAGACCAGCCCCACCAGGCGCTCCCCCTCGAGCACGGGGAGGGCCCGGAACCCCGAGGACATGAGGATCTCCGCCACCGGGGGCAGGACGTCCTCCTCGTGGATGGCGGGGGGGCGGACGAGCAGGCTCTCGATCCGCGTCGTCATGGGGAGGTTGCGACGCTGGAGGACGGTGGCGTACGAGACCATGCCCAGAAAGGTCTCCCCCCGAACCACGGGCACCTCGTGGATGTCGTGCTGTCGCATCATCCCGAGAACCTTGGAGACCTCCTCGTCGGGGGACGACGTCATGGGATTCCTGGACATGAGGTCCTTCACCCGGAGGTCCAGGAGCGTGGCCTGCGCCATTCCATCACGTCGGGAGGGCCTTTCAAGGAGGGCTGCCTATAAGAGGGTACTGCACGAAGGCATCATAAGCCGCCCCCCGCATGCCCCTCCATGGAGGCCCGGGCCCACGTGCTCTTCTTCGGACGGGTCCAAGGCGTCTTCTTCCGGGACAACGCCCGGCGGAAGGCCCGGGAGCTGGGCGTGGAGGGATGGGTGCGCAACCTTCCCGACGGCTCCGTTGAGGCCGTCATGGAGGGGTCCCGAGAGCGAGTGGAGGCCCTCATCGCGTGGTGCCAGCACGACCAGCCTCGCGCCAGGGTGACGGAGACGAAGGTGGCGTGGGAGGAGCCGAGAGGGGCCTTTGAGGGCTTCGTCGTCCGGCGGTAGGCTACACCCCGTAGACGCGACGGACGTTCTCTTCGTGGATGCGAAAGAGCCCCTCGCGGGTGAGGACGCCGTCCTGCAGCAGGCGCGCGCATCGCCGCGGCACGGTGTTGAGTCCCAGGACGGCCCCCGGACGCTGGGGGTCGTCGAGGTAGTCCGTCTCCATGAGGAAGCGGAGCCCCTTGCTGGCCGCCTCCTCGAGGTGGCGCCGCTTGGCCACCACGGAGGGGAAGAGGCCATGGGTCTCCTCGGGACGCACCTGGGGGCCGGCGTGGTGCTTCACCACCCGCTCCGGGGGCAGCCCGACCTTCGCCGCCCGGGCCGCCAGGTCCTGGTACACCTCCGGCGTGGCCTCCTCGGTGTGGAGGATCACGGGACACCCGACCTGCCGAGCGAGCTCCATCCCGTAGGCCATGAGGTCGTTGGAGGCCTCCCACTGGACCTCGCCCACCGGGAAGTGGGGACGGCCGATCTCCCCCAAGGCCACGGCCTCCCCCTCCTCCACGTGGGCGACGGCAGCCTCCATCCCGGATCTCATCGCCTCCACGGCCGCGGGAAGTCCTCGGGCCTTTTCCAGGGCCAGAAGCTCCACGGGGTGGGGGCCGAGGGCCACCTGGACCTCCACGCCCAGGTGGCGCGCGCTCCGCGCTAGGCCCAGCGTCACCCCGTAGGCCTTCTCGAAGTCCACGCGGACGACGGGCCACTCCTCGTAAGGCGCGTGGACCAAGAGGATGCGACGGCCCCCATGACGGCGGAAGCCCCGCAGGGCAGCCTCCATCCGCCCTCCGGGTCGGAAGTGGACGTGATCGTCCGTGACGGGGATGCCCTGGAGGAGGTCCCCTGACGTCGCCACGCGTCCTCAAGGGGCCTAACGCAGAAGGCCTGCCGCCTGGAGCTCCTCCGTGATGCGCTCCACGGCGCGCTCCACGTCGTTCGGCTTCCGGGCGCCGGTGCAGACCAGCTTCCCGCTGCCGAACAGGAGGACCACGACCTTCGGGTCGTCCAGACGATACACGAGGCCGGGAAATTGCTCCGGCTCGTACTCCACCCGCTCCAGCCCCAGGCTGATGGCGATGGCGTTGAGGTTGATCTCCTGCCCCAGGTCCGACGAGGCCACGATGTTCTGAACCTCGATCTCGGGGTCCTTGTCGATGTCGATGCCGGCGGCCTCAATCTGGCCCGCCACCGTCCGGATCGCCGTCCGGACGTCTTCCAGGCTCTTGGCGCCGGTACACACGACCTTGCCGCTGCGGAAGAGGAGGGTCGCCGTCTTGGGCTCCTTCAATCGGTAGATGAGACCGGGGAACTGCTCCGGCTCGTACTCCGCCCCGCCCAGGGCCAGGGCGATGGCCTGGAGGTCCAGCTCCCCCCCCAAGGAGGTCGATGCCACGACGTTTTCGATTTTAATCTTTGCCAACGCACTTCCTCCCACGCGGAAAAAGAGCTTCCCGCTGGTTCACCAGTATTTAAAGGGCGCTTATAAATGCTTTGTCAGGGAGGAGCCTCGCGGGCCCGTAGGAGGGCCTCCCGCCCCGCCGCTTCCGCGGCTTGGACGAGGCGCATGAGGGTCGCGTTGGCCGGGCACGGGATGCCCACGCGGCTTCCACGTTCCACCAGCGCGCCGTTGATGGCCGCGATCTCCGTCCGCCGGCCTGCTTCCAAGTCCTGGAGCATGCTGGAGCGGTTCTCCGCCGTGGCCTTCGCGGTCTTCCACACCTGCGCCAACACCTCCCCCACCTCCAGGCGGACGCCGTGGGCGCCGGCCGTCCGCACGCCTTCGTCCACCACCTCCTTCACGATCCCCCGGAGGGCCTCGCTCCGGGCCACCTCCCCGTTGCGCACCCGAAGGAGGGCCGTGAGGGGGTTGATGGAGGCGTTCACCAGGGCTTTGCGCCACAGCTCCGTCCGGATGTCCTCTGCCAGGCGGCAGGGAAGGTCGCTCTCCTGGAACGCCTGGACGACGGCGGGGGCGTCCGACGCGGCGGCGTCTCGGTACGGGCCGATGACGGTGGCCCCCACCCCCGCGTGGAAGATCTCCCCCGGCCTGACGAACGTGACGCCCTGGCTCGTGACGCCTCCCAGAACCCGCTCCGTCCTCTCCGCCAAGAGGTCCTCGTTCCCCAGCCCGTTCTGGAGGGAGAGGAAGGCGGAGGTGTCCCAGTACGGGCGCAGCGCCTCCACGGCCTCAGCGGTGTCGTAGGCCTTGACGGCCAGAACGACCACGTCCGGCGGCTCCTCTCCTTCCACGGTGTAGACGGCCCGCGGACGGGCCACCGTTTCGGTCTTCCCCGAGATGCGGAGCCCTCGTCGACGAACGGCCTCTGCGTGAGGCCCCCGGGCGACGAGCACCACCTCGTGCCTCCGGGAGAGGAGGCCGCCCAAGAGGCTCCCCAGGGCCCCGGCCCCAAAGACCAGGAAGCGCACGGAGGGCCATGGAGCCAGCGCCCTTAAGACCCCTGCGCCCCCTCGCGGCGCAGCTGGCTGCAGGCGCGGTGGGCCAGGCGGAGGGGCTCCGGGATGCGCTGGCGACAGAGCCCTCGGACGCGCTCCAGAGCCGTGGCCAGGCTAATGCGGTGGCCGGGGGAGATGTAGATGGGCTTTCCCTCGGCCGGCCGAAAGGCGTAGCCCAGGATGTCCTCTTGGTGCCGCACCTCCGCCGCCTCCCCGGGCCCCGGAGCCCCTGCCACCTCCCCCAGGAGGAGGCTCTTGGCCACCCCCACGGTGGGACGTCCCGTGCGGACGCCCACGAGACAGGCGATGCCGAAGCGCGCCGGATGGAGGATTCCGTTGCCGTCAACCAGGAGGAGGGCCAGGGGATCCTCAAGGCGCTCGTAGCAGCGGGCGAGGGGCCCCCACTCGCGATGGGCCAGGTATGTGGGCACGTAGGGGAAGGTGACCGGGGTGGTGAGGGCGACTTGCTGAAGCACCTCCAGGCTGTCCGGGGCCACGACAACCGCCGCAGCGTAGGCCCGCTCCCCCTCGTAGGCGACGTCGAACCCCGCCACCGTTCCCCCCTCCTCGGGGGCGTCCTCCAGGCGGACGCGACGAGCCAGGTTGCGCTGCTCCTCCCGGAGGGCCCGGAGGGGGTGCGTGGAGGCGAGGGCGTCTAGCTTCCGTGCCGTGAAGCCCTCCACCCGCCCGTCGGTCACGGGCACCCCCTCCTCCTGGAGGGGCGCGCGGGCCTCCGGGAAGGAGAGGCCGCCGTCGGCCCGCACGACGCGGTGCCACCCCTCGGGACGCGCCTCGCGGAGGACCTGTCGGACCGCCTTCGCGGCCCGGACATCTCCCAGCGCTTCGGCCACGGCCTTGAAGCTCGTCACGCGTCCCCGCGGGACCTGCCGCAGGAGGGCGCGCACCTCCCGGAGAAAGTCCACGCGCACCCAAAGGCCGGCGGAGTTAAACCTTGCCCGGGCCCGGCCTTCAAATAGAGAGGCGGGGATGGCTCCGGGCGTGTCCCTCCTGGTGAAGGGGGGCCTTCTGGTCACCCAGGACGACGGCCGCCGGGTGGTGGAGGGCAACCTCTACGTGGAGGGCGGGCGCGTGGCGGAGGTCGCCGGACCCGAACGGGGCGCGGACCAGGGCGCGGACCACGTCCTGGACGCCGCGGGATGCCTCGTGCTCCCGGGGCTCGTCAACGCCTACACGCGGGCCGTCGACCTCCTGCTGGGCCCGCCCCGCGACCTTCCTCCGGAGGACCTGCGCGAGCGCCGCCGCCTTCTGCGGGAGAACCTCACCCGTCGGGACGTGGAGCTCGCCGCGGCCGCGGCCGCTGCGGAGATGCTCCTTGGGGGAACGACGTCCTTTCTCGACCTCTTCCCAGGGGCGGAGGAGCTGGCCCGCGCCGTGACGCAGGTGGGGAGCCGAGGCTTCCCCTGCTGGGAGGTGGCCTCCCCCGAAGAGCTGGAGGGGTGCGCCAAGGGGCTTGCCCGCGTACAGGCGTGGGACCGTGTGGAACCCTCGGTGGGGGTCGCGAACCCGGAGGACCCTGCCCTCTTGGAGGAGGTGGCGGCCTTCGCGGAGGATCGGGGCCTGCGATGGTGCCTGCCCCTGGCCCGCACCCGCCGCGAGGTCTACCGCTTCCAGCGTGCCACGGGCGACCGGCCCGGAGCCTGGCTGGAGGCCCGCGGCCTCCTTTCCCCCCGTCTCCTGGCCCTTCACGCCGTCTGGCTCACCTTGAACGAGATTCGCGCCCTCGGCCGATCCGGGGCGCAGGTCGTCCACTGCCCCCTGGCCGACGCCATGGGTGGAACGGGAGGCAGCCTGGCCCTGCCGGAGGTGCGGGCGGAGGGCGTCTCCGTCGCCCTGGGCACGGCCTCCCCCGCCCAGGTCGGCACCCTGGACCTCTTCCAGCACATGCGGGGTTGCGCAGGCCAGCACAAGGCCGCGCGGTGGGACCCGGGGGCCGCCACGGCTTCCCTCGTGCTGGACCTCTGCACCCGGGGCGGGGCGAAGGTCCTGGGGTTGGAGGGGGGATCCCTCCAGGCGGGCACCGTCGCCGATGTGGTCGTCCTCGATCTCCGGGGCCGGCGGCCCCCCCGCGATCCGTCGGAGGTCTTATCCTACCTGGTGTATCTGGCGGAGGGAGGTCAGGTGAGGGACGTCGTCGTGGAGGGGCGGATCGTGGTGGAGAACGGCGCACTCACCGGAGTCGACGTCGCGGCCCTGCGGGAGGATGTGGAGGGCCTGCGTCGGGAGGTGGCCCCCTGAGGGTTCTGGGCGTCGACGAGGCGGGACGCGGCCCCGTCCTGGGGCCCTTGGTCGTGGCGGGAGTCCTGACCACGGACCCCGGCTCCCTGCGGTCTCTGGGCGTTCGGGACTCCAAGCGGTTGACTCCCCAGCGAAGACGAGGCCTGGCCCAGGAGGTCCAGGCGGTGGCGGAGTGCCAGGTTCGCGTGGTCTCCGCGGCGGAGTTGGACCGAGGGATGGACGCGACCTCCCTCAACCTCTTGGAGGCGACCCTCTTCGCGGACGTCATTCGGGCCCTGGCCCCTGACGAGGTCGTGGTGGATTGCTGCGACACCTCCGAGGCCCGATTTCGACGCCAGATCCTCCGGGGCGTGGGCTACGACCTCCCGCTGCGGTCGGAGCATGGGGCGGACGAACGGCACCCGGTGGTCTCTGCCGCCTCCATCGTGGCGAAGGTTCGGCGGGACGAGGAGATGGAGCGCATCGGTGCGGAGCTTGGGCAGCCCGTGGGGAGCGGCTACGCCCACGACCCCCAGACCGTGGCCTTCCTGCGGGCATGGGTGCGGGAGCAAGGGGACGTGCCCCCCCACGCCCGGCGGGCGTGGAGAACCTCCCAGCGCCTGCTGGCCCGGGCCAAGCTGCGAAAGCTCACGGAGTGGTAGCGTGCGCGACCTTCTGGAGGACCTCATCCGGCGCTTCAACGAGCGGGCCCGAACGAACCCTCGCATGCAAGAGGAGCTGGCGGGCATGGTGAAGCGCATTCAGGTGGTGACGGACAGGGCCACGTATAACATGCGGCTGGAGGAGGGCCAGATCGTGGACTTGGAGGAGGGCCAGGCGCAGGGCGACGCCGATCTGACCATCACCGCCGACGAGGAGGTTCTCCGGGGCGTCATCGCCCGGGAGATCGCCCCCTTCAAGGCTCTGGCCACGGGAAAGCTCAGGGTGAAGGCGTCCCTCGAGGACACCCTCCGCTTCCGGAAGCTGCTGTCATAGGGTGGCCCCGATACCTTAATATTCCCCGCGTCGGTGGGAGAGGGGAAGCGGGGTGGGGTAGCTAGGAAACCCTGGATCCCGGTCCTTTCCGGTGAACAGCGCCTAAAATCCCGCCGGGCTCATAACCCGGAGATCCCTGGTTCAAAGGTCCGAGGGCGGCACGTGCCGTGAGCCTCGGACGGAGCGTCCAGGCCCCGCTATCCCCCGGCAGCCACCTTATCGCCTGTAAGAATCGTACGGATAGGCTTATCACTCTCGCGGCCGAGGGGAGGCCCGGGCTGCGGACCATGAATCGGATCTCCACGGGCGTGGAGGGATTGGACGAGATGCTCGACGGCGGCCTCATCCCGGGTCGCCCCTACATCGTCTCCGGCCCTCCGGGGAGCGGGAAGAGCATCCTCGGGGTGCAGTTCCTCCTGGCGGGGATCCAGAACGGGGAGAGCGTCATCCTCGTGGCCGTGGACGAGCCCCCCAACGAGATCAAGGACAACCTGGCCCACTTCGGCTGGAACCTGGACCGCCTCCGCATCCTGGACGCCACCCCGGACATCCGGCCCCACAGCAAGAGCAAGTCCATCATCGACGTGGGGACGACCCTGGACATCCGGGACATGGAGCAGGTCAACGAGATGCGGAAGAGCCAGAAGATGCGCAGCATGGAGGTTTCCATCCACTCCGTCCAGAAGATGCTCAAGCAGGAGTTCCAGGCCCATTTCAAGGCCACGGGGAAGCGCTACACCCGGGTCGTCATCGACTCCATGACCAGCCTGAAGATGTTCGGCATGAAGGGAGAGGACCGGCGCATCCTCATCCAGTCCTTCATGCGGTTCCTCGCAGAGCTCGAGGCCACCAGCCTCATCGTCGCGGAGATCCCCGAGCCCGGCGAGCTCCTTACGGAGTTTCTGCTGGCCCGCGGGGAAATCCGCATCCAGAAGTGGTTCGAGTCCAACGCCGTCCGGCGGGCCATCTCCATCGAGAAGATGCGAGGCTCCCCCTTCGACGAGCACTACCGGCCCATGGTCATCGGCAAGGAGGGCCTCTTCGTCCAGGGCGGCGGGGAGGTCGCCCTCCACGGGAAGCGCACGGACGGGGTGCTGAAGCGCTTCGTCCACGACATCATGGCCGACGAGGCCTTCGAGGTCCTGGAGGAGATCATCCTCCTCTGGGAGGACCTGGAGGCCAAGGGGGTGAGCATCCAGGATCTGAAGCCCCGCATCTACCGGGTCATGGTCCACCTCCAGTTGGGACGCCACGACGACGTCCTGCGGCAGTGCGTGCCCCTGCTGAAGGCCCTGCGAAGACGGAAGGAGCGCGCCTCGGTGCCCGTGACCGCGGGGGGCTAGCCCATGGTGGAGAAGATCCGGACCGGCGTGGAGGGGCTGGACGTCATGCTGGACGGCGGCCTCATCCCCGGCCGCCCCTACATCGTCGCCGGCCCTCCCGGGAGCGGGAAGACGACCCTCTGCACGCAGTTCCTCCTGGAGGGGATGAAGACGGGGGAGCAGGTCCTCTTCGTCGCCCTGGAGGAGCCCCCCAACGAGATCCGGTACAACATGGAGTCCCACGAGTGGAAGGTGGGGGACGTGGACATCCTGGACGCCAATTCCGACATCCGCCGGTTCGAGCCCAAGCCCATCCTGGAGATCTCCTCGGAGATCGGCGCCGTCCCCATGAAGACCATCCCCTTCAAGATCCGCAAGACGCCCGAGGGGGAGTCCCGGGAGGTCACGGTCCACTCTCTCCAGCAGGCGCTGAAGAACCTCTTCACCCGGAAGAAGTACGCCCGGGTGGTCATCGACAGCCTGACGGCCCTGCGCATGTTCTGCATGCGGGACTTCGAGGAGAACCTCAGCACGCAATCCTTCATCCGCTTCCTCACGGAGGCGGGGAAGACGGCCCTCATGACGGTGGAGACCCCGGACAACACGGGATCCAACCTGGAGACCTTCCTGGCCCGGGGGGAGGTCCGGCTGCACCGCTTCCGCCAGGAGGACGGCATCAAGCGCTTCATCTCCATCGAGAAGTACAAGGGGTCCCCCCACCTGGAGTACATCGTGCCCATGGAGATCCGGACGGGGGGCCTGGTGGTCCACGCGGCGGAGACCTAGGCCGTTGGCCCGGGCCTGCGGGTCAGGCTTAAATAGCCTGGAGGGGATGCCGGCCACCCAAGGGATGGGATGCGGCATGCGGTCCATTGTCAACCAGGCCATTGAGCGAATTCGTTCGGCCCCCGCCGGGGAGGCGGAGGTCCCCGCGTACGAGTCGCCGGAGGAGGATGCGGAGCTCCGGCGCATCGTGAACGCCCTGGACGTGAGCATCAAGATCGTGGGATGCGGCGGGGGAGGGTCCAACACCATCAGCCGGCTAACGGAGACGGGGGTCCTGGGAGCGCAGCTCGTGGCCATCAACACCGACGCCAAGCACCTCCTCCACATCCGGTCCCCCAAGAAGGTCCTCCTGGGGAAGCGGGTCACCCGCGGCCTGGGGGCGGGGGCCCTGCCGGAGGTGGGCGAGAGGGCGGCCACGGAGTCTCAGGGGGAGCTCCGGGCCCTGCTTCAGGGGGCCAACGTGGTCTTCGTTACGGCGGGTCTCGGCGGAGGCACCGGGACCGGCGTCGCCCCCATGGTGGCCCGCCTGGCCAAGGACACGGGCGCCCTGGTCATGGGGGTCATCACGATGCCCTTCACGGCGGAGGGAGGGATGCGACGGGAGAACGCCGAGGGCGGCCTGGCGAAGCTCCGTCGCTACTGCGACACCACCGCCGTCATCGCGAACGACAAGCTCCTGGAGCTCGTCCCGGACCTTCCGCTGGACCACGCCTTCAAGGTGGCGGACGAGATTCTGACCCAGAGCATCAAGGGGATGACGGAGATCGTCACCCGACCCGGCCTGGTGAACATCGACTTCAGCGACCTCCTGACGATCATCGAGGAGGGAGGAACGGCCATGATCGGCCTGGGCGAGGGATCCCGGGAGCGGGACCGCATCGAGGTGGCCGTGGCGGAGGCCCTGGAGTCGCCGCTCCTCGGGGCGGTGGACCTGAGCCAGGTGGGCGGAGCCCTGATTCGCGTCGTCGGGGGCGCCGACCTCACCGTTTCGGAGGCGGAGTTGGCGGCGGAGCTTGTGGGGGACACCATCAACCCCATGGCCCGACTCATCTGGGGTTGCTCCGTGGACCCCGACCTCCACGAGGAGGTCCAGGTTCTGGTCGTGCTGACGGGGGTCCACGGAGAGAACCTCCTGGGAAAGGAGACCGCCTACGTGGTGGAGGGGGAGCTAGACCTTATCAGCTGAGCCCCTTTGGGACCCAGGGATCCCCACGGTGGTGAAGGATCGGACGGGCCGGCATCGCTACGTCGCCTTCCGGGTGGAAGGAGGGGAGGTGGAGCGGGCCGCTTTCCTCCAGGCCCTTCGGGAAGCCTCCCTCGGCCTGCCCGAGGCCTCCCGCCCCTGGCTCGTCGCCCTGGAGGGGGGGCAGGGCATCGTGCGCTGCCCCCACACGGCGAAGGAGGAGGCCATTCGCATGCTGCAGGGCATCCGCCGGGTGGGTGGCGCCCCCGTGCGCGTCCGCACCCTGGGAACCTCCGGGACCATCCGCCGGGCGCGGCGGAAGTACATGGACCCATCCCAGGGTTGATGAGGGTCCGCCAGAGGGTGGTTATCAGCCCGTTCCAGCCACGGGAGAAGGTTTATAGATTCGAGGCCTTTAGTCGCCTCCAGGTGAGTTTGTGCAACCAGGCCAAATGGCATACGACCGCGCCATCACCGTCTTCTCCCCCGACGGTCGCCTCTTCCAAGTCGAGTACGCCCGGGTGGCGGTAACCCGGGGCGCGACCACCGCGGGACTCAAGTTCAAGGATGGCGTTGTGCTCCTGGCGGGGAAGGGCGTCAGCACCCGCCTCATGGAGCCCTCCTCCATCGAGAAGATCTTCCAGATCGACCAGCACATCGGCTGCGCCACCTCCGGCCTGGTGGCGGACGCTCGGGTCCTGGTGGACTACGCCCGAGTGGCTGCCCAGATCAACAAGGTCACCTATAAGGAGCCCATCTCCGTGGACATGCTCGTGAAGCGGGTGTGCGACTACAAGCAGAACTACACCCAGTACGGGGGCGTCCGCCCCTTCGGCACCGCCCTCCTCATCGGAGGCGTGGACGACCAGGGCATCCACCTCTACGAGACGGACCCCAGCGGGGCCCTCGTCTCCTACAAGGCGGGGAGCATCGGCTCCGGGAGCAACGCCGTTCGCGAGGTCTTCGAGGAGAAGTACCAGGAAGAGATGGACCGGGATGCCGCTGTTGTCCTCGGCCTGGAGGCCCTCCAGAGCGCCGCGGACGAGGATCTGAAGCCCGACGCCGTGGAGGTCGGCGTCATGGAGGAGGGGGAGCGGTTCCGCATGCTCACCTTGGACGAGGTGGGCGCCTACCTGCGCCGCCTCCAGGAGACCTAGGTTCGGCCATGCCCAAGGAGCTTCGCACCGGTCACGGGGAGATTTTTGACGAGATGGTAACGGCCCGCCTCGTGCGGGGCGGCGAGACCTTCGAGGTCCTGGTGCAGCCCGAGGCCGTGGAGAGGATCCGCGCCGGGGAGGATGTGGACCTCGTGGAGAGCCTGGCCATCGACACGGTCTTCAAGGACGTGAAGAAGGGCCTGCGGGCATCGGAGGAGAAGATGAAGGAGCTCTTTGGCACCGAGGACGCCCTCCAGGTGGCCAAACGCATCATCAAGAAGGGGGAGATTCACCTCACCACGGAGCAGCGCCGGGCCCTCCTGGAGCACAAGCGGAAGCGCATCATCTCCTACATCGCCGCCAACGCCGTCAACCCCCAGACGGGGACCCCCCACCCTCCCCGGCGGCTGGAGACGGCCCTCCAGGAGGCGAAGGTCCACGTGGACCCCTTCAAGTCCGTCGAGGAGCAGGTGGGGCCCATCCTGGACGCCCTCCGCCCGCTGCTTCCCCTCAGCATCGAGCGGACGAAGATTGCCGTGAAGCTCCTCCCCTCCGACGCCGGACGGGCCTACGGGGAGATCCGCTCCTACGGCACCCTCCTCCAGGAGGAGTGGCAGCCCGACGGCTCCTGGATAGGCGTGGTGGAGCTCCCCGCGGGCCTCCAGGGGGAGTTTCTGGATCGCCTGAACGAGCGGACCCAGGGAAACGCCGAGACGACAATTCTTAAGTAAAGCCCCCTCTCTATCTTCGCGAAACGTGGTACCGTTATGAGTCCTTCCATCAAGCGCGAGGTTGTCGTCCCAGGGGACGTGCTCGACGGCAAGGGCCTGAAGCCGGGCTCCGGGACCTTCAGCGAGGGGGGCCACATCTACGCCTCCCAGTTGGGAATCCGCTCCGAGCGGTCGGGACACGTGGACGTAATCCCCCTCAGCGGGGTCTACATCCCCCACCCGGGCGACGCCATCGTCGGCAAGATTGTGGACGTGGGGTCCTCCTTCTGGCTGGTGGACCTGAACTCTCCGTACCCCGCCCCCCTCCACGTCAACGAGGTCCCGTGGCGGGTGGAGTACGGCGACACGGCCCGCTACCTGGACGTGGAGGACGCCATCCTGGCGAAGGTCCAGAGCGTGGATGAGACCCGACGCGTCAGCCTGACCATGAAGAACCACACCTCCCGGAAGCTGACGGGAGGTCAGATCGTGGAGGTCTCCCACGCGAAAGTGCCCCGCATCATCGGGCGGAAGGGAAGCATGATCAACCTGATTAAGAACTACACCGGCACCCGGATGTTCGTGGGCCAGAACGGTCGGATTTGGATCGATGGCGAGGTCGATGACATCGTGAACGCCATCGCCGCCGTTCACATGATCGAGGAGCAGGCCCAAGCGATAGGCCTGACGGAGGCCGTGCGGTCCCACTTGGAAGGTGTGTACGGCAAGCGCGACTAGCTGGCGGTGATTGTTGTGGCAGAGGAGAAGCCAAAGCTCATAGACTCAAAGGGAAAGCGATTGGACGGGCGGAAAGCCAACGAGCTCCGCCCCATCAAGCTGGAAGCGAACGTATTGAAGCGGGCCGACGGATCGGCCTACCTGGAGTGGGGGAACAACCGGGTCATGGCCGCCGTCTACGGCCCCCGGGAGTGCCACCCCCGCCACCTGCAGGACCCGGCCCGGGCCTTGGTGCGGTGCCGGTACAACATGGCCTCGTTCTCCGTGGGGGAACGAAAGCGACCAGGACCGGACCGCCGCTCCACGGAGATCTCCAAGGTCATTTCGGAGGCGTTCACCTCCGTGGTCTTCGTGGAGCAGTTCCCCCGCGCCAGCATCGACGTCTTCATTGAGATTCTCCAGGCGGATGCCGGCACCCGGTGTGCGGGGCTCACGGCGGCGACCGTTGCGCTGGCGGACGCGGGCATCCCCATGCGGGACCTGGTGGCTTCCTGCGCCTTCGGGAAGATCGGCGGGAGCGTCGTGCTGGACCTCGGCAAGGAGGAGGACAACTACGGCGAGGCCGACGTGCCCATGGCCATCATCCCCCGCACGGAGGAGGTCGTCCTGCTGCAGATGGACGGCCACCTGACGGTGAAGGAGTTCGAGAAAGGGTTCAAGATGGGCGTCGACGCCTGCAAGCAGATCTACGAGATGCAGAAGGAGGCCCTGAAGAGCCGCTACGCCGTAGACGCCGAGGAGATGGAGGAGGAGCCCATCCAGGAGGAGGCCTGAGATGTCCAGCGTCGTGCATCAGCTGACCCGAACGCACATCCAGAAGCTTGCCGCCGCCGGAAAGAGGGTGGACGGTCGCGGCCTGGAGGAGCACCGCCCGCTGCGCGTGCAGAAGGGCTTCGTGGCCTCCGCCGAGGGGAGCGCCCGCGTGTGGTTGGGAAACACCGACGTCCTGGTGGGGGTGAAGATGGAGGTGGGCCAGCCCTACTCCGACCGCCCCGAGAGCGGCGTGCTAATCACGAACGCGGAGCTCATTCCCATGGCCAGCCCCGAGTTTGAGGCGGGGCCCCCCAAGCCTGCGGCCGTGGAGCTGGCCCGGGTGGTGGATCGCGGCATCCGCGAGACGAAAACGGTGGACTTCGACGCCCTGGGCATCGAGGCGGGGGAGAAGGTGTGGCTTCTCTTCCTGGACCTCCACGTGCTGGACTACGACGGGAACCTCTTCGACGCCTGCAATTACGCCGCCTTGGCCGCCCTGACGAACACCGTGGTTCCCATGGAGTCGAAGCTGGGGGAGGGGAAGGACGTCCCCCTGGAGGTCCACCACCACCCGGTCTCCGTCACCACGGCCAAGATCGAGGACGTTCTCTTCGTCGATCCCTCTCTGGATGAGGAGCGCATCGCAGACGCCCGGTTGACGGTGACCACGGACGAGAACGGCGACGTGCGCGCCATGCAGAAAGGCTTAAACGGCAGCTTCACCGTGGACGAGGTGCATCGGGTCATCGCCCTCTCCCAGCAAGTCGGGAAGGGGGTGCGAAAGACCATTCTGGAGGCGTAGGGAGGGTGGCTCGCAAGACGAGGAAGACCGGGGCCGCGGGGCCCCTGGGCCCGCGCTACGGCGTTCGCGTGCGCCGGCGGGTCCGGGAGATCGTAGAGACCAAGTCCCGCTGGCACGTCTGCCCTCGCTGCAACCACGCCTCCGTGAAGCGGGTGGCCTCGGGCATCTGGCGTTGCCGTCGGTGCGAGTACACCTTCGCCGGCGGGGCCTACCGCCCCGTGGTCACGACCTCCGTCGCCCGGCAGGTGGCCCGGAAGACGGGAGAAGAGGTGGAGGTACCCGAAGGCGTGGAGGAGTGACGGTGTA
Source organism: uncultured Methanomassiliicoccales archaeon (assembly GCA_964348155.1). Taxonomy (GTDB): domain Archaea; phylum Thermoplasmatota; class Thermoplasmata; order RBG-16-68-12; family JAJISG01; genus JAJISG01. The sequence continues at coordinate 33,854 of CAYGBN010000002.1, read as the reverse complement.
CAAGTGCGCGGTGTGCAAGGAGCCCGTCCGGGCCAACATCAACACGGTGGGCATCCAGTGCGAGCACTGCGGCTCCAAGGTGTTCTACAAGGAGCGACCGAACGTCAAGAAGATCTCGAAGGTGCGGTAGCGTGCGGACGGCGACGATACGGGTGCAGACGGCCCAGGCAGACAAGCTTCTGGCCGCCCTCCAGCCGGAGGTCGCTCGCCCCACGCCTCGGACCCGCGTGACCCTGGAGGCGGCGGAGCACGTGTTCCGTCTGGAGATCTCCGCCCAGGACACTCCCGCCCTGCGCGCGGCCCTGAACTCCTACCTTCGGTGGACGGCCACCGCCTTGGAGATGGTGGAGGAGGCGACGTGAGGGAGATCTCCCCCCAGCTGCAGAACCAGATCAACCAGTTCCGCCAGTTGCAGCAGCAGATGCAGGTGGTGACGGCCCAGCGCGTCCAGCTGGAGACGCGGTTGAAGGAGGTGGAGGTCACCCTGGAGGAGCTGGAGAAGGCGGGCGAGGGCGTCCCCATCTACAAGAGCGTTGGCAGCCTCCTCCTCCGCGCCGAGGACCGGGCGGAGGTCAAGAAGGAGCTGGAGGACCAGAAGGAGACCCTCGCCATCCGGGTGAAGACCCTGGAGAAGCAGGAGAAGACCATGGCCGAGCGGTACGAGCGCATGCAGCAGCAGATCTCCCAGGCCCTTGGCGGTTCCGGGGTCACGGGGGCCGGGTAGGCATCGGAGGAGAACGAGGAGGAGATCGGATGGCAGAACCCCCTGCAAGGCCCCCCCAAGCCTCCCAGTCGACCATGATGCTCCTGGTCCTGTTCATGGGCATGATCATCCTCTTCATCCCCAACATCCGGATCGCCCTGGGAAGCGCCATCGGCTTCCTGCTGGAGCCCGCCATCGGGTTCGGGGGCAACTTCCCCGTGGCCACGATCCTCCTGGCGGGGGCCATCCCCCTCATCATCTCCATTCTCCTCCGCCACTTCATGGTGGACTGGATCACCATGGGGCGCATGACGGAGGTCAACCGGGCCCTGGGGAAGGAGGTCCGGGAGGCCATGTCCAACCGCAACATGGCCAAGGTGAAGAAGCTCCAGGAGACCCGCATGGAGGTCATGCGGGAGTTCATGCCCGTCCAGATGGCTCAGATGCGGCCCACGGTGGTCACGATGTTCCTCTTCATCGCCGTCTTCTCCTGGCTCAGCATCTTCGTGTACGGCGCCACCGTGCCCCCCACGGTGGCCGTCCCCTGGTCCTTCAGCGCCGACATCCGGGGGGCCACCGTGTTCCCCCACTGGACCCTCCTCTACTTCCTCATCACCCTCCCCCTGAGCCTCGTCCTCCCGCGGGTTCTGAAGTTCTTCAGCTTCCGCCGGCGCCTCCAAGAGATGGGGGAGGGCTAGCCGCCGCCATGGCCACGGTCGTCGCCATCGCCGGCCCCCCGGGCAGCGGCAAGACCACGGTGGCGGAGCTCCTCGCCAAGCGTTGCGGCTTTGCTCTGGTGTCCGCTGGCCGACGCTTCCGGAGGATGGCCCGGGAGCGGGGGCTGAGCCTCGAGGCCTTTGGCCAGCTGGCCGCGGAAGACCACGCCATCGACCGAACCCTGGACGAGGAGGTGGTGGCCCAGGTGAGGGCCCGGGCCGCCCGGGGGGAGGACCTGGTCGTGGAGGGTCGCCTCCCGGCCCACATGCTGGCGCGCGAGGACGTGCCCGCCATCAAGGTGTGGCTGGACGCCCCCCTGAAGGTCCGCGTGAAGCGGATCTCCGGCCGTGAGTCCAAGGCGGAGGAGGTGGCCTCCCGGGAGGTGCAGGAGAGGGAGTCCCTGGAGGCCCGCCGGTACCGGGAGATCTACGGCATCGACCTGGCGGACCGCAGCATCTACGACGTGGTGCTGGACACCTCGGACCGGACCCCCGCGGAGGTGGTGGACCTCCTCCTCCAGGAGACGGGCCTGTGAGCGCCCTCGAGCGCGTGGAGGACCTGAGCCCCACCCGCTACGGGAAGCCCCCCCAGGAGCGAACCGTGGAGGAAATCCTCCGGGCAGGCGTGGTGGTGGTGGACAAGCCCCAGGGCCCCACGTCCCACCAGGTCTCCGCTTGGGTGCGGGACATGCTGGACGTGGGGAAGACGGCCCACGGCGGGACCCTCGATCCCCGGGTCACGGGCGTCCTTCCTGTGGCCCTCAACGAGGCCGTTCGGGCGGTGGACGCCCTCCACGCAGGGGACAAGGAGTACGTGGGCGTCCTTCGGCTCCACCAGGACGTGCCCGAGGAGAGCGTGCGGGACGTCCTGCGGGAGTTCGTGGGGGAGATCTACCAGACGCCGCCGGTCCGGGCCGCCGTGAAGCGGGAGCTCCGCGTGCGGCGAGTCCACGCGCTGGAGATCCTGGAACGGCGGGGGCGAGACCACCTCTTCCGCGCGCGGTGCGAGGCGGGCACGTACGTGCGCACCCTCTGCGTGGACGTGGGGGAGGCGCTGGGCGTGGGAGCCCACCTCCAAGACCTGCGGAGGACGCGGACGGCGGACCTCGCCGAGGACCAGGCGGTTCCCCTCGTTCACCTGCGGGACGCCCTGGTCCGATGGCGGGAGGAGGGGAAGGGGGAGCTCCCGACGCTCCTCCATCCCGTGGAGCACATGCTCACCCACCTGCCGCAGGTCGTGGTGAAGGACACGGCCGTGGACGCCCTCTGCCACGGCGCACCCCTGGCGGCGCCGGGCCTGTTGCGAGTGGATCGGGGCATCGTGGAGGGCACGGTCGTCCGGATCCTCACCCGTCAGGGCGAGGCCGTGGCCGTAGGGGTCGCCGCCATGGGCTCCGAGCGGATGGTCTCCGCGGGCCGCGGCATCGCCGCCAACCCATCGCGCGTCCTCATGAAGCCGGGGACCTATCCCCGCGTCTGGAAGTAAGCGAGGGCGGAGGCGCCGCAGTACCTTTATGGCGCCGGGCACCGTTGGTGCGCAGGCCGAGGTCGCCTAGTCCGGTAGGGCGCGAGCCTGGAGAGAGCCCCAGGGGCTCCTCGGCAGCTCGTGGCGGGCAACCGCCTCGGGAGTTCAAATCTCCCCCTCGGCGCTACTCCTCCTGCCGGTTCCGCACCTCCTCCTTCAAGCGGGCGATGGCCGCAACAGGGTACGGGTCCACGCCGCGAGCGATGGCGAGGTAGACACTGACCATGTCCCCAAGGTGCACCAGCTCCAGCAGCTGGTGGAGGAAGGCGGGGTCGCTGGGCCGCACCACCTGGACGGGGACCCTTTCCTCCAGCATCTCCAGGGTCACCGCCACCTGCGCGTCGAGGCGCGGGTCCTCCAGCGCCACCAGGAAGACAGGGGCGAAGCGGGAGGCCTCAGGATCCTCCATCCACCCCACGAGCTCGTTGTGATCCATCTCCGGCAGGACGCCGCTCCACGCCAGGACCTTGGCCATTTCGTTCAGCTCCGTCCTCCACCGACGGGCCACCCCCTGGAAGGAGGGCGGGGCGTAGACAACGGGCACCTTCCCGCGCAACGCCAGGGCCAGGGCCTTGGCCTCGTTCTCCACCGTGGGGACGGTGGGGGCCCACCGCGCCCGCAGCCCCGCCAGGAATTCGATGCCCGTGGGGACCGCTTCCCTAAGCTTTGGCAGGGGGTCCTCCAGGAGGGCCAGGAGGGGGGCCAACAGATACCCCAGGGCCCCCCGCGGGGGGAGGCCCGAGGGGATCCTTAGGTGGGGCGTGCCACTGGCGGCGGACGTCTCCTGGAGCTCGCCACCGGCGCTGATCGTGAGGGAGGGCAGGCCGCGGCGGAGGGCCTCCCGGTAGCAGGCCAGCGTCTCCCACGTGTTCCCGGAGTAGCTGATGAAGACGTGGAGCGCGTTTCCGCCGAGGGAGGGAGGGAGCCGAACGTCCCGGACGACCCGCAGGGGGTAGCCCTCCCGTCGAGCCACGGCGCCCGCCAGGTCGCCGGCGATGGCGGAGCCCCCCATGCCCACGACCACGAGGCCCCCGTCCGCCGGTGCCCGGACCTTCAGGGCGCGGCCGAGGCGGAGCCCCTCCTCCAGCTGCTCGGGGAGGGACGCCACAATGCCCAGCGTCCCCTGGGGATCCACGGCCCTGCGCCGTTCAGGGTCGTCCAGCACGCTCCAGGGAGATGCGACGAGGGGGTAGAAGCGTTGCGCCTGTACGAAACCATAATATTGGTATTTACAAAAAGATTATTAATGGAGGGCCGGTGGAATCCACCATGGAAGCCTGGGAGGAGGCCCTGGGGGCCCTCCGGGCGGGGAGCCCCGTCCTCGTGTACGACGCGGACGGACGGGAGGAGGAGACGGATCTGGTCGTCGCTTCGGCGGCAGTGACCCCCTCCGTTGTGCGCATCCTGCGTCGGGAGGCAGGGGGCCTCATCTGCGTTACCCTCCCCCACCGCGTGGCCGCCACCCTGGGGCTGCCCCGCATGGAGGAGGCGCTGGAGAGGCTCGCTCCCCACTACCCCCTCCTGGGGGAGCTCTTGGAGGAGCGCCTCCCCTACGACGCCCGATCGGCCTTCAGCATCTCCGTGAACCACCGGGAGACGTACACGGGGGTCACGGACCGGGATCGGGCGCGCACCATCGTCGCCCTGGCGCGGGTCACGCGGGAGGCCCTGGCGCGGGGGGACGGATGGGCCCGACAGGCCTTTGCGACGGAGTTCCGCTCCCCCGGCCACGTGCCCCTCCTCATCGCGGAGGAGCCCCTGCTGGAGGGACGGCGCGGCCACACGGAGCTGGCCACGGGCCTGGCCCTCCTGGCGGGCGTCGTGCCCAGCGTGGCGCTCTGCGAGATGATGGGGGACGGGGGCGACGCCCTCTCCAAGGCGGAGGCAAAGAACTATGCGAGAGACCGTGCTCTTCCGTTCGTTGAGGGGGAGGAGGTCCTCCGGGCGTGGCGACGATGGTCCGGGTCATGGCTACCGGCGTCTTTGACATCCTCCACCTAGGCCATCTCCACTATCTGCGACAGGCGAAGAAGTTGGGGGATGAACTCGTGGTTGTGGTGGCCCGGGACGCGACGGTGCGCCGGATGAAGCACGAGCCCGTGACCCCGGAGGAGATGCGGCGGGAGCTGGTGGCCGCCCTGAAGCCCGTGGACCGCGCCCTCCTCGGCCACGAGGGGGACATCTACCGGACGGTGGAGGAGGTGCGGCCCGACGTCATCGCCCTGGGCTGGGATCAGACCTTCGACGCCGCGGACGTGGAGGCGGAGTGCCGACGCCGCGGGGTTCCGGCGGAGGTCGTGCGGCTGGAGCGCCTGCACGGCGACCTGGACGGAACGACGAAGATCATCAACAAGGTGCTGAGCCTCTGGTCACTGCAGAAGAACCTGGAGCGCATCGAGGGCCGGCCTCCGGAGGAGTAAGGGTGCGCACCATCGGCATTGTGGACACGACCTTCGCCCGCTACGACATGGGGGGCGCGGTGGACGAGGAGCTCCACGCCCTGGGCACGGGCTTCCGCATCTTGCGGAGGACGGTCCCCGGCATCAAGGACCTGGCCGTGGCGTGCAAGGCTCTCATCCAGGAGGGGTGCGACATCGTCCTGGCCACGGGGATGCCGGGCCCCCTCCCCGTGGACAAGCAGAGCGCCCTGGTGGCGGACCTGGGGATGCAGCAGGTGCAGGTGCTGACGGGGGCCCCCATCTTGGGGGTCTTCGTCTACGAGGACGAGGCGGAAGACGAGGCGGAGCTCTCCTGGCTGGCGGATCGCCGGTCCCGGGAGCACGCCCGGAACGCCTACAATCTCCTCTTCCGGCCGGAGGTGCTGCGGCGAGACGCCGGCACGGGCCAGCGGGAGGGGTTTGAGGACGCGGGGCCCCTTCGGGCCTCGAAGCACTAGGTGATGCCATGCCCAACCTGGGAATCGTGGTAAGCGAGTTCAACGCGGACGTGACGACCGTCATGCTGGAGCGGGCCCGGGATCAGGCCGCCTTCCTGGGGCTGACGGTGAAGGAGGTCGTGAAGGTCCCCGGGGTGTACGACATGCCTCTGGTCCTGAAGACGCTCGTCCAGCGAAAGGACATCGACGCCGTGGTGGCGCTGGGAGCCGTCATCCAGGGGGAGACGGCCCACGATGAGGTCGTCATGCAGCACGCCGCCCGGAAGATCATGGACCTGGCGCTGGAGTACGAGAAGCCCATCGGGCTGGGCATCTCTGGCCATGGGGAGTCGAAGCTTCAGGCCATGGCGCGGGTGGAGAAGGCCCGGGAGGCGGTGGAGGCGGTGGTGAAGCTGCTGAAGGCCGTCCGGCAGGCCAGCGGCTGAAGCCGGGACAAAAGGTTATAGCGCCCCCTCCATACACGGGAAGGTCCCGGGAGGAGCGGGCGGTTCCATGGCCGACATCCCCAAGATTGAGAAGGTCCTCCAGAAGATCGAGGCCCTCGAGGGGATCGGCGAGGCCATCCTGGTCTCTCGCTCCGGGATGTTCATCGCCGGCAAGCTCCCCTCCAGCGTCCACCCGGAGACCTACTCCAGCATGTTCGCCGTCCTCCTGGGGGCGGCGGACACCGCCACCTCCGAGCTGGACGAGAACCTCTCCAGCGTGGTGGTGAACCTGGATCGTTCCAAGATGGTGGTGATCCCCGATGGGCCCAAGGCCATCTTTGTGCTGCGTGTGGCCAACGAGGTCCGGGTGCGCCGGCTGAAAGAGACGTTGCGCCGCTACCACGCCGCCCTCGAGGAGGCCCTCTAGGCCCCCTGTGACCCGTGCCGGCTCAGGTGGAGCAGAGGCAACCCGCGGGAATGGGCTTCACATGGGGTCCGTCCGCCCCGCAGGTCCGTGCCTCAGGCCTCCACCTCATGCTGGGCCTTGTACGCCCGCAGGGTAATCGCCGACGCTTCCACGCCCTGGGCGCCCTGAACCCACGGCCGGTCCTCCAGGACCTCCAGCTGTGTGAACCCGGCATCCCCGATGGTCTCGAAGTAGTCCGCCCGAAGCATGGCCGTGGAGACACAGTCGCAGCCCGCTTCCAGGTCTAGAGGGCGCTCCTGCACGATGTCAGAGATCACGAGCCGCCCACCGGGCTTCAGGATCCGATACGCCTCGCGGAAGACGGTCGCCTTATCGGGGCTGAGGTTGATTACGCAGTTGCTCACGACGACGTCCGCCGTGGCGTCCTCCAGGGGCAGCTCCTCAATGTAGGCCTGGCGGAACTCCACATTCTCGGCGCCCGACTGTTTCGCGATCGCCCGCCCCCTCTCCACCATCCCCTCGGTCATGTCGACGCCGATGGACCGCCCCCCGCGACCCACCCGCGACGCGGCGAGGAAGACGTCGATCCCGGCCCCGCTTCCGAGGTCCACCACGACCTCCCCCTCCTGCGGGTTGGCGTGACGCACGGGGTTTCCGCTGCCCTGGCCAAGGACGGAGGCCGGGGGCACCGCCGCCAGCTCAGCCTCCGAGTAGTCGGCATCGCAGCATGCGGATGGGGAGGTTTCGGACCGGGAGACCTCCTCGTAGTGCCTTCGAACGCGAGCCCGACGTTCTTGGGTTGTCATGATTTCTACCTACTACTACTCAATAGTAGTAAACATTAAGTAACCTCCCTTCCCTTTGCTGAGTAGATGTCAGAAGTCACCGCCCGCGCGAATCGCCTCCTCGAGGAGGCCGCCAAGGACGCCAGGGGCGACCTCGTCGCCATGCTGCGGGAGCTGGGCCTGGGGGGTCATGCGTCCCTCACCCTCTTCACGCTGGCCCGCGTGACGGAGGCCACAGCGGGCGACCTCATCTTGGCCACCGGCATCCCCGACTCCAAGATCTACTACGCCCTGCGCGAACTTGCGGAGATGGGCCTTGTGGAGGTCCAGGAGGGAAAGCCCCGGATGTACCGCACCGTCTCCCCCGCCGAGGTCGAGGCGCGGCTTCAGGAGATGCTTCGGGCGAAGTACGAGCGAGAGCGGGACCACGTCACCCGTGTGACCTCCCTCTTGGACGGCGTCCACGCGGGGGCCGAGTCGCCCGCCATGGACCTCGCGTACGTGGTGAAGGGATGGTCCAACGTACTGTCTCGGGCTTCGGCCATGGTGAGCTCCGCGCGTCGAGAGGTCATCCTGCTGTCGTCCGAGGAGGCGTTCTTCCGGCAGCTGGAGGAGGGCCTGACGAAGGCGGCCCGCAGGGGCGTCAGGATCGGCCTCGCCCTTCCCGACCTGGACTTGGGGAAGGAGCTTGGCCGCCTGGCGGAGGTGCGGGCCATCGTGTGCACCTGCATGATTCTGGTGGTGGATGGGCAGCAGATCATCACCGTCAACGAGACCCCGAAGGGGGCCACGTACGCCATCACCTCCACCGACGAGACCCTCATCCAGCTGGGACTGGACTACTGGGAGAGCCCGCGGTGCTGCGTGGGGTAGCCCCCCCTAGATCTTGCGGAAGCCCCTGAAGATCCACTCGCTGACGGACTTCCCGACGTAACGGAGCGTGCGGCCGAAGGTGCGACTGGAACCTGCCAGGCGCCCCTCCCCCCTCCGCAGGGCCTGCAGGACCTCCTCCTCGCTCTCCGCACCCTTCGGAATCGTGACGAGGGCCCGACCGATGTCCGCGAGCCGGTGGGCGTCGCTGCCTCCCGTAACGGGGAGCTGCAGCTCCCGGCCCAGGGCGCCGGCCCTCCGGTTGTGCCGCGTCACGGAGCGGGAGTTGAGGGCTTCCACGGCCTGGAAGCGCGCGGCGCGGACGTCCTCCTCCCGCAACCCCGACCAGAATCGGTAGGGGTGGGCGGCCACGGCGAGGCCCCCCAGATCCTCGATCCGCTGCACGGTCTCCGCGGCGTTGAGCCCCCGCGGCACCTCCTCGTCCACCCCGTACGCCAGGATGTGCCCGTCCCGGGAGGAGATCTCCATCCCGCGGACGACGACGAGATCCGAACCCCGGGCCAGCTCGAGAGCCTCCTGGCTCCCGCCCAGGGAGTTGTGGTCCGTCACCGCCAGACCGTGGAGGCCCCGGGCCCTGGCCACTTGCAGCATGGATCGCACCTCCAGCACGCTGTCCGGCGAGTACCGGCTGTGGGTGTGGAGGTCCAGGCGGAGCGTCTAGGTCACCTCGGCCCCGGCGCGGATGGGCCGGTCGACGGTGACGGGATGGTCCCCGGCCTGCAGGAGGACGCCCTCCCCCTCGCCCGAGCCCACAAAGGCCACCCGGCCCTCCTCATCGACCAGCATCTTCAAGGCCCGAAACTCCTCGAAGGAGAGCTGCGGCAGGTCAGGGCGGCCCAGGACCTGGGTCCCCGGGGGTGCCTCCCCCGCCAGGAGGAGGGAGACCTCATCGCCGTCCACCGCCGCCAGCAGCATGCCGTCGGAGGTGATGCCGCGGAGGGTGGCGGGCTTCAGGTTGCAGAGGACCACGATGTGCCGGCCCTCCATCTCTTCGGCCTCGTACTCCTGCCGGAGTCCGGCAACCAGACGTCGACGCTCCGTGCCCAGGTCCACGTCGACCAGGTACAGCTTGTCGGCCCGCGGGTGGTCCTCGACCTTCACGACGCGGCCAACCCGGACGTCGAGTCGGGCCGCCTCCTCCTCTCGCTCCGGTGGCACGGCGACCTTCTCGAAAAGGGGTTGCGGGTCGGGCAGCGCCTGCCCTTGGGGGAGGTCCTCCAGCGCCTCCTCCCACGAGGCCGCGTGGACGCTCCCCTCGTACCCCAGCATGCGCCAGAGCCGATCGGCGGAGAAGGGGAGGTAGGGGGCCGTGAGGATGGCCAGGGCCTTCACGAGGCGCAGGGAGACCCGCAGGCTGGTGCCCAAGGCATCGCGGTCTCCCTTGGCCAGGTCCCACGGGGCCCTGGCGTCGAAGTACTGGTTCCCCTTCCGGGCGAGGGCCATGATCTCCCGCAACCCGTCCTTGAAGTGGCAATAGGCCAGGTTCTGGCCCGCCCGCCTCCACCCCTCCTCCATCTCCCGGAGGAGCGTCTCGTCCTCAGGGGTCAAGGAACCGGCCGGGGGAACTTTCTCGAACTCCTTGTGGGTGAAGGTGAGGACGCGGTGGACGAAGTTGCCGTAGATGGCCAGCAGCTCCGTGTTCACACGCCGCGCGAGCTCTTGGAAGGTGAACTCCGTGTCCTTGTTCTCCGGCATGGCCGCCGCCACGTAGTAGCGAAGGGCGTCCGGGTCGTACGCCTCCAGGAGATCGGGGAGCCAGACGCCTACGCCGCGTCCGGCGGACATCTTCTCCCCGCCGAAGTTCATGTACTGGTTGGCGGGCACGTCGTAGGGCAGGTCCAGTTCCTCGTCGTACCCCATCAGCACGGCGGGCCAGAAGAGCGTGTGGAAGACGACGTTGTCCTTCCCAACGAAGTAGTAGTGGCGTGCCTCCGGGTCGTACCACCAATCCCTCCAACTGTCCAGCTCTCCCCCCCTCCGGGCCCACTCGATGCTCGCGGAGAGGTAGCCGATGAAGGCCTCAAACCACACGTAGATGCGCTTGTCCTCGTATCCGGCCCATGGGAGGGGGATGCCCCAATCGATGTCCCGGGTGACGGGACGGTCCCGCAGGCCCTCCTTCAACCAGGCCAGGGCGAAGTTGAGCACGTGCGTCCGCCAGTGGCCCTTTGTCTTCAACCAGTCCTCCAGGGCCTCCTGGAAGCCGCTCAGACGGAAGAAGAAGTGGCGCGTGCGTTTTCGTTCGATGCCCGTCCCGCAGACCTGGCAGTGGGGATCGTGCAGGTCGAAGGGATCTAGCATCCGGCCGCACTGCTCGCACTGGTCGCCTCGGGCCTTGGCGAAGCCGCAGTGAGGACACTCCCCCTCGACGTACCGATCGGGCCGGAACTTCTCGCACTGGGGACACCACGAGGCCTCCATCTCCTCCTCGTACACGTGGCCCTTCTCCCGGAGGGTGCGGAGGACGTCCTGCGCCACGGCCATGTGGTGGGGATCCGAGGTCTTCCAGTAGAGGTCGTAGGAGATGGCCAGGTCCTCGAAGCTCTGGACGTGAATGGCGTGGTACCGCTCCGCCACCTCCTGCGGAGGAACCCCCTCCTCCTCCGCCCGTACGGTGGTGGGGGTCCCGTGCATGTCGCTGCCGCTGACCATGAGGACGTCGTTGCCCGCCATGCGCTGGTAGCGGGCGAAGATGTCCGCGGGGATGTAGGCGCCCGCGGCGTGGCCGATGTGGCGGGGGGCGTTGGCGTAGGGCCAGGCCACCCCGATAAGGACCTTGCCCATCGCCCATCGTAGCGACGGATGCCATTTAAATGTACAGCCACGGCGGCGGCCGACCCCGACGAGGCACGCTTGGCTTCACCCCGGGGAACCACCGCAAAGGCCTTAAATAGAGAGGCCGAAATGGTCGCCGCGCGACTGCGGTCGCAGGAGTTGAGGCATTGAATCGAGGATTTGGGCCCGGATCTTACTCCGCCCCCGTGGAGGAGGGCAAGGTCTACGAGGCCACCATTGAGGACCTGGGTCGGGAAGGCGACGGCCTCGCCCGCATCGAGAACTTCGTCGTCTTCGTCCCGGGAACGAAGATTGGGGACCGGGTGAAGATACGCATCACCCGCGTCCTGCGGAGAATGGCCTTCGGGGAAGTCGTGGAGGAAGAGGAAGAGTAGCGCCTTTTCTTTGGCCTACCCCAGAGTTGCCATGGCCCAGCGGACGCGCTCCTAGGCCTCCTCCCCGTCCTCCTTCCCGATGAGGAGGAGGCGCCCCATCTCTGTCAGCCGGATGAGGAGCCGCCCTTGGGTCGCTCGGTCGATCTCCACGAGGCCAAGCTCCTCCAGGCCCTTGGAATCTCGCCCCCCACGGAGGTGGTAGCTGAGAAGGGACTTCTCCAGGCCCGTGGCCTGGCTGAACTCGTTGAGGGACTCCACCTCGCCTCCGAGATCCGCCAGCCCGCGCAGGACCCGGATCTTGCTGGGGGAGATGACCTCGCTGTAGCTGAACTTCAGGACGGGGAGCATCATGGGGGTGTCCTCCTCCACGTGGAAGGCCTTCAACCCGTTGACGAAGGCGGCGCTGATGGCGGAGCAAGTCACCAGCTTTCGCCCGCTGGAGACGTTGATGAGGATGTCGTCGTACTTCTCCCGCTGCCGCTGGACGATGTTGGCCACGATCTCGTACATGTCCCGGGCGGGGTTGGCCATCTCCACGCGCTCCACGGGGATGCGCAGGTCCTCCAGCTTGCGCCCCATGTCCGCCGCGCGAAACCGATCCTCCGGCTCGTGGAGCAGCACCAGCTTGCTGACGGGGTACTCGCGGATGCCGACGTAGATGGGGTCCTCCTCGTCCCCGAGGGTGGCGATCTGCAGAATCTTGGGGGGCATGTTTACCTCTAGGATGCAGCGATATAAGAACGGTTTGAATCCTGCAATCGGAAGTCCAACACTCCACCATCCCGTAGCGGTATATAGCCCCCCTCCCATCCTCGGGCGGTTCCCGTGCGGAAGCTCCTGTGGCACCTGGTGGCGGGCACCCGTGGCGGCGTGAACCGCGCCCGCATTCTGGTCCGCCTGAAGGAGCGCCCCCGGAACGCCAACGAGCTGGCGGGGGAATTGGGGCTGGACTACAAGACCATCCGGCACCACCTGAAGGTCCTTCGGAGGAACGACCTGGTGATGGCGTCGGAAGAGGCGTACGGCACCCTGTACGCCCTGAGCCCCACCATCCTCCGGTTCTGGGAGGAGTTCGAGGAGGTTCGCGGGAGTCTTGGGAAAAAGTAGATGTGGAGGTGCTTGAAATGCAGCGGCGTCGTGTGGACGGAGGGTGGCCATGGTAGGAACGCTCTGGCTTCTGGACATCTTGGTCGGGAGCGTGAGCGTGGTCTTCCTGAGCATCCTCCTGGTGATCTACGGGCGGAACCTGCGGCAGCTGCGCTCCCCCTTCGCCGTGGGCCTCGTCCTCTTCGCCCTCCTCTTCCTCGTGGAGAACGTGGTGGGAATCGTCACCTACCTGCAGATGGATGCCCACGGGATTGGCTCCGAGGCGGCCCTTCCCATGCTCTACCTGAACGTGGTGGAGGCCGCGGCCTTCGGGGTCCTCCTGTACATCAGCTGGGGCTAGGGGCTTTGTTCAAGGGGTACTACAACCTTCAAAGCTCATCTTTAGTTCCCCCCCGCCCGTAGATCCAAGCGCGCCCGCCTTGGTGGCGGGCGGCGACGGGTGATCACGAATGGAAGCAACCCTTGAGGAGGAGGCCGCCGGTGAGGAGACCTGCCCCGAGTGTCGCAACGGCTACCTCGTGAAGGACGAGGTACGAGGGGAGATCGTCTGCGGTGTCTGCGGCCTTGTGGTCCGGGAGAACTTCATCGACAAGTCCCCCGTGTGGGGGCGGGACGACGGCACCGGGCCCAGACTCCAGCGGGGGTCCCCCTCGAGCGTCGTGGTCCACGATCGGGGACTCACCACGGACATCTCTCCGGGCCTTCGCGACGCCCAGGGGACGCCCCTCCAGGGGGAGGAGCGCCTCCGCATGCGCCGCCTCCGGACACTGCAGAAGCGGATGCGGTACTCCCGGGCGGGGGAGAAGAGCCTGGCAGAGGCCCTCATGAAGCTCGACCGCATGGCCTCCGTCCTGGGCCTCCCGCCGGAGTTCAAGCGGGAGGCGGCCCTCCTCTACCGGAGGGCGGCGGCCCAGGGCCTTGTCCGGGGACGCACGATCCGCGGCATGGCCGCGGCCTCCCTCTACGTCGCCTGCCGTGTCCTCCGGGCACCACGGACCCTCGACGAGGTGGCGGACGGCTTGGGGGTGGACCGCCGCGAAGTACGCCTCTCCTACAAGGCTCTGGCACGAGGGCTCCAGCTTGGGCTCTCCCCTCCCCGCGCGGAGGAGTACCTGGGACGCATCGCCAGCCGCCTCCGCCTGCCCATGAAGGTTCAGGCCCGCGCCCTCGCTCTCATACGAGAGACCGAGAAGGTGGAGGAGTTCTCCACGAAGTCCCCCGTGGGCACCGTGGCGGCGTGCATCTACCTGGCCTCCCTGGAGAAGGGCCACCGGCTGTCTCAGGAGCGGATCGGCGAGGCCGCGGGGGTGTCCGAGGTTACGGTGCGCGTACGTTATACGAGCATCGCCGACGCGCTGGGCCTGGAACTCTCCCCTCGGGAAGGCCCGGCCTCCACGTAGGGCCGCACGGACATCGCTGAGCCTAGACCGGCGGGAACCCCTCCCGCCCCTCGTCGCGGATGGACACCGTCCGCCCCGTCCGATGGACCCGCCCCTCGGCGAACATGCGGACGACGTAGGGCAGGACCTGGTGCTCCACCTCCAGGATGCGGTCCGCTAGGATCTCGGGGGTGTCTTCGGGGTAGACGGGGACCGCCTTCTGGAAGACCACGGGCCCGCCATCCACGCTCTCGTCCACGATGTGCACCGTGCAGCCGCTGACTCGCACCCCGTAGGCGAGGGCGTCCCGCTGGGCGTGGATCCCCGGGAAGGAGGGGAGCAGAGAGGGGTGGATGTTGATGATGCGGTCGGGGAACTGATTGATGAGGTGGCCCGTGACGATGCGCATGAACCCGGCGAAGACCACCAGGTCCACTCGGTGCTCCTTCAGCGTCATGGCCACCTCCGTCTCGAACGTCTGGCGGGTCTTCCCCCGATGGTCGATGAAGCGCCAGGGGATGCCGTGCTTCTTCGCCCGCTCGATGGCCATGGCGTCCTCGTTGTTGCAGACGAGGATGGCCAGGCGGACGGCCAAGTCCCCACGCTCCACGGCATCCACCAGGGACTGGAAGTCGGTTCCCCGCCCCGAGGCCAGGATTCCGACCCGAAACTCCGCCATCGTCCCCCCTCAGTGTCGGAACACCCGCGCGCCGGTGAAGACCATGGCCAGGCCGTGCTCGTCGGCGGCGTCGATGACCTGCTGGTCTCGAATGGATCCGCCGGGCTGGATGATGGCCTCCACCCCCCCTGCGGCGGCCTCGTCGACGCCGTCACGGAAGGGGAAGAAGGCGTCGCTGGCCAGGACGCTCCCCTTGGCGGCCGCTCCCGCCTTCATGCATGCCACGACGACGGCGTCCACGCGACTCATCTGCCCGCTGCCGATGCCCACCGTCCGCTCGTCCGCAGCGAGGACGATGGCGTTGGACTTCACGTGGCCCAGGACGCGGTACGCGAAGAGCATGGACGACACCTGGGCCTCGGTGGGCTTCACGCGGGTGACGGGCTTCAGGTCGCCCGGCGCCAAAACGACCCGCTCCCGTGTCTGGAGCAGGACGCCCCCACGGACCCCCAGGACCTGCCGCGAGGGCTCCCAGCGGATGGGCCCCCCCGTCCGCAGGGCGCGGAGCTTCTTCTTTCGCTTCAGGATCTCCACCGTCCGCTCCGCGTAGTCGGGGGCAATGATGGCCTCCACGAAGTGCGTGCGCATGGCCTCGGCAACATCCTGGGTCACCTCGCGGTTGAAGCCCACGACGCAGCCGTACGCCGACTTGGGGTCGCAGGCCCGGGCGCGTCGGTAGGCCTCCGCCAGGTCGTCGGAGCTGGCCACGCCGGAGGCGTTCGTGTGCTTGATGATGGCCGCGGTGGGACGGTCGAACTTCATCACGAGTTCCAGGGCCGCGTCCAGGTCGAGGATGTTGTTGAAGGAGAGCCCGCGGCGGAAGAGCTCCTCCGAGGAGGCGACGGAGGTCCCGAGGTAGCGCGGGTCCCGGTAGAAGGCCGCCTGCTGATAGGGGTTCTCCCCGTAGCGTAGGCTCCACGCCTGGGGATAGGCGAGGCGCAACTCCGGCGGCAGGCTCCCCTCCTCCGCGGAGGAGGCCAGGTAGTTGTAGACGGACGTCTCGTACCGGCTCGTCACGGCGAAGGCCTCAACGGCGTAGCGTCGCCGCATCTCGGGCCCAATCTCCCCCTTCCCGCGGCGCAGCGCCTCCACCAGGGAGGGGTACTGGGCGGGGTGAGCGAGGACCGTGACGTGGGGCCAGTTCTTTGCCGCCGCGCGCAGCAGCGTCAGCCCCCCCACATCCACCATCTCCAGGGCCTCCTCGGGGGTGGCACGGCGGGCGACCGCCTCCTCGAAGGGATAGAGGTTCACGGCCACCGCGTCAATGAGGGGCGCCCCCGCCTCCTCCACGGCCCGCCGATCGTCCGCTACGCCCCGTCGGGCCAGGATCCCCGCCATGACCTTGGGATGGAGGGTCTTCACCCTCCCCTGGAGCATCTCCCCCCAGCCCGTCAGCTCCTCCACCGTCTCCACGGCGAGGCCCTGCGCCTTCAGGTGGCGGGCCGTCCCCGCGCTGGCCAGGAGGCGGTAGTCCCAGTGCAAAAGCTCCCGGGCGAGGTCGTCGATGCCCTCCTTGTCGTAGGCGCTGAGGAGGGCCCAACGCGAAGCGACCATGCCTATTACCACCTCCCTATGGCGAAGGCTTAGTTAAGCCTTTTCAACGGGGTCTGGACGGGGAAGAAGTCCCGCCCGATCCACGATGGCCGCGACCTGGGCCCCCCATCCCACGGGCATGAGGTGGACCCCCGCCAGCCCCTCCAGCCCCTGCACCGCATCCAGGGTCTCGAGGCAGATCCGGACCCCCTCCGCCGCCGGGTCGCTCGCCCCCTCCATCCGCTCCACCACGTGGGAGGGCATCCGGATGCCCGCCACCCTCGCCTCAAGGAAGCGGGCCATCTTGGCCGACTTCAAGGGGATCACGCCGCCCAAGAGGGCCACCCTCCGGTGGAGGTTTCGGGCCCGCACCTCGTGCAGGTAGGCCTCCAACCCCTCCACGTCGAACACCGCCTGGGTCTGCACGAACTCTGCCCCCGCCTCCACCCGCCGCTCCAGGATGTCCGCGCCCACGGCGTAGCTCCCGCCGAAGGGATTGGAGACGGCTCCCAGGAAGACGTCCGGCCAGGTCTCCACGCGTTCGCCCCCCCGGAGCACCCCCTCATCCCGAAGCCGACGGAAGGCCGCCAGCAGGTCCTCCGGGGTAAGGTCCTCCGCCGCCCTTGCGCTGGGCTCTCCTCCCCTCCTCGGGTCGTCCCCGCCCAGGCACAGCACGTTGCGCACCCCGTGGGCCGCCGCCCCCAGCAGGTCGGACTGCAGGGCGATGCGGTTCCGATCCCGAGTCACCATCTGCAGGATGGGCTCCATCCCCTCTCGAAGGAGGAGGAGCGCCCCCGCCCAGCTGGCCATCCGGACGTAGGCCCGGATGTTGTCCGTCACGTTGTAGGCGTCCGCGGTCCCCCGCATGGCCGCCGTCGCCTTTCGAAGGTCCGCCAGGGACGCGGAGGCTGGGGGGTTCACCTCCGCCGTGACTACGAAGTGGCCGGCCCGAAGGAGGTCTTGGAGGCGACTCAGCCCGGACCCTCCGCAGGATCCCGCACGGGGTGCCGAAGGGCCACGGGCTATAACCGCCTTCGCCCCGGCTCGGTCGAACGCCGTCCCGGACAAGTGGACAAAGCTTTATATCCAGGCGTCCGGTAGAATACTGACGGGTGTCAAATGGGCAACCTCCCCCCTCCTTGAAACCCCACCCATTTGGCACCTTTTTCCGCCGCTCCCTCCGCTCCGTCGAGGGAAGCCTTAACCGAAGGCCGCGGTTTCGTCGTGAGATCCATGGCCGAGATCATCGACGGGAGGGCCCTAGCCCGCCGCATCCGCCAGGAGGTGAAGGAGGAGGTGGCGGGCCTCGGGCGGGAGGGCGTGGTCCTGGGACTGGCTGCCGTCCTGGTGGGCGATGACCCTGCCTCCCGGATCTACGTCGAGACCAAGCGGAGGGCGAGCCGGGAGGTGGGCATCACATCCCGCGTGGAGCGGCTGCCGGCGGATGCATCCCAGCGGGAGCTGCAGGCCCGCATCGACGGCCTGAACGAGGACCCCTCCGTGCACGGCATCTTGGTCCAGCGGCCCCTTCCGCCCCACCTGTCCGAGCAAGCGGCCCTGGGAGCCGTGGCCCCCGCGAAGGACGTGGACGGCTTTCACCCGGTCAGCATGGGGCGGCTGCTGGCGGGCAGTCCCACCTTCGTCCCGGCGACTCCCCTGGGCATCCAGACGCTCCTCCTTCGTTCGGGCCATCCCCCCGAAGGGAAGGACGTGGTCATCGTCGGGCGAAGCGGCCTGGTGGGCAAGCCCCTGGCGGCGCTTCTCATGCAGAAGGCGGAGGGAGGAAACGCCACGGTGACGGTGTGCCACTCGCACACGGCGCGGCTGGAGGACCACGCGCGACGGGCGGAGATCCTGGTGGTGGCCGCGGGGCGCCCGGGGCTGGTCGGGGCGGAGATGGTCCAGGCGGGAGCCGTGGTGGTGGACGTCGGCATCAACCGGGTGCCCGACCCGGAGGCCCCCCGGGGGTACCGCATCGTGGGGGACGTGGATTTCGACGCGGTGTCCCGGGTGGCGGGGGCCATCACCCCCGTCCCCGGAGGCGTGGGGCCCATGACCGTGGCCATGCTCCTGAAGAACACGGTGGCCGCCGGACAGGGCCCCCCCTAAACGTTTTAACGTGCCCCTGGGTTGGGGAGCCGTGGTCCCTTGAAGGTCCTGGCCATTGGCGGGGGAGGAAGGGAGCACGCCATCGTGGAGGCCCTTCGGCGGAGCGACGCCCGCGTCTACGCCGTCATGAAGAACCGCAACCCGGGGATCGCGCGGGAGGCGGAGGAGGTGCGCCTGCACGATGAGAACGACGTGGCGAAGGTCGTGGCGTGGGGGGAGGCCATGGACGTGGACCTGGCCGTCGTGGGACCCGAGGCCCCGCTGGGCTACGGCCTCGTGGACCGCCTGGAGGCCGCCGGGATCCCCACCGTGGGCCCCTCGCGGAAGGCGGCCCAGATCGAGCTCTCCAAGGAGTTCGCCCGGGACCTCATGCGGCATCACGGCGTCCCCGGCCAGGTGGCGTACCGCGCCTTTGGCGACATCGAGGCGGCGAAGCAGCACCTCAAGGAGACCGAGACCCCCGTCGTCGTGAAGCCCATCGGCCTCACGGGGGGAAAGGGGGTTCGGGTCATGGGGGACCACTTCCACACGCGGGAGGAGGCGCTGGCGTACGTCCAGGAGGTTCTGGAGAAGCGCATTGGCGGCGAGGCCCGCGTCCTCATTGAGCGGCGGGAGGAGGGGGAGGAGTTCTCCTTGCAGGCCTTCACCGACGGACAGCACGTCGCCCCCATGCCCGCCGTCCAGGACTACAAGCGCGCCCGGGAGGGGGACGAAGGGCCGAACACGGGCGGCATGGGCTCCATCTCCGCCGCCGACGGGCTGCTTCCCTTCCTCCCCCGGAGGGACTACGACGCCGCCGTGGCCATCATGCGGAACGTGGTGGAGGCCCTGCGCGCCGAGGGGCGTCCCTACAAGGGCGTGCTCTACGGCGGCTTCATCCTCACCCCCGAGGGGCCCAAGGTCTTGGAGTTCAACGCCCGCTTCGGCGATCCGGAGGCCATGAACGTCCTCCCCATCCTGACGGAGGACTTCGTGGAGGTGTGCATGGCCATCGTGGACGGCCGACTGGGAGAGCGCGTCGCTTTCCGTCCCCGGGCCACGGTGTGCAAGTACGTTGTCCCCGAAGGATACGGGACGAAGTCCCTGGCGGACCAGGAGGTCCACGTCAACGAGGCGGCGGTGCGGGAGGGGGGCGCCCGCCTGTACTACGCCGCCGTCGACGAGAGGAACGGGGGGCTGTTCACCACCACGTCTCGGACCCTGGCCGTGGTGGGTGTGGCGGAGGACCTCCCCGAGGCAGAGGCCCTGGCCGAGAAGGGGCTCACCCACGTGCAGGGGCGCGTCACCATGCGCCACGACATCGGGAAGGCGTGGTCGGTGGAGAGGAAGGTGGAGCGGATGCGGGCGCTCCGGGGGGAGTAGCGTGCCCCTGCTGGACGAGAAGCGGAGGAGGGAACTGCAGGCGATTCTGGACGAGGTCGAGGCGGTGCTGGAGGAGAAGGACACCGTGCGGGAGCTCGCCCTGAAGTCCAGTCGGGCGGTGGCCCGCCTGTCCGTGGGCGCCCTAGGGGCCCTCCACGGCGACGGCGACGTCGGCGGGCCCCTAGAGAAGGCCCGGGAGGAGGCCCTCAGGCTCCGGAGCCTGCTGAAGGACCACCCGGACATCTACCACGCGGGCTTCGTGGAGAACGCCCAGCAGGACATGACGGAGGCGGCCGTGGCCCAGAGCCTCATCCACGGGACCCCCCTCCCCACCCCCCGAGACCTAGCCGTCACCCCCAACGCCTACCTTCTGGGGCTGGGGGATGTGGTGGGGGAGTTGCGACGGCACGCCCTGGAGTGCCTGAAGGAGGGCGAGGTGCCTCGGGCGATGGAGGCCTTGGAGGCGATGGAGGTCCTCTACGACGGCCTCATGCGCTTCCACCACCCCACGGCGCTGGTGGCCGTCAAGCGGAAGCAGGACATCGCTCGCGGCCTCCTGGAGAAGACCAGGGGAGAGGTGGCCGTGGCCCTTCGGAGCTACGAGCTGGAGCGGCGCTTGGAGAAGCTGGGCGAGGACTAGCGCCCGCGCCGCCGCTGCCGGATGTAGCCCCCGACGAAGAGGGCCGCCACGAAGGCCCCCACCGCCCCCAGGATGATCCACAGGGGATTGATGGGCTCCGCCTCCCTTACGAAGGTCACCCGCCGCAACACCTCTCCCAGGGCCGGGTCCACCACGCCGTCCCCGTTGATGTCCACGCGGATCTCCAGGGTGTGGGACCCCGGCGCGAGGTTCACAGGAAGGTAGCGGAAGCTCACCGTCACCGACGACGAGGGTCCCAGAACGACGAGGGCGGTCTCGTCCACCAGCGTCCCGTCCAGGTAGAGGTACACGGGCACATTCCGCACCTCCACGGAGCCCGTGTTCACCACCCGCGCGGAGATGCGCAGGGGGACCAGGGCCCTGATGCGCTTCGTGGCCTCGCCCTCCACCCACGTGTCATCCTTCGTGGAATTGACCACCACCACGAGCTCCACCTCCTGCTCCTCCAGGGGCATGGTCACGTTGAAGGAGAACGTGTTGTTCTCCGAGCTCTCCTGGAGCGGGCCCTCCTCCACCGGGGAGGCCCCCGTCAGGTCGCCGGGCCCCCGGAGGAAGGCCCGCAGCTCGTAGGTCCCCCCCTCCTCCGCAGGCCCTCCGGCCGCCGTCACGTTGACCACGATGGTGTCCCCCGTCCCCGCGGCGTCCGGCGCGGTGATGAAGACGGCGACGGGCCCCTGGCCCTGCACTCCCCAGGGGAGGAGGGGGAGAAGGAGGAGCAGCGGGACGAGAGCGCGTGCTTTCATCGACGCGACCTCCGGCGGCGTGTGAGGAGGAGGATGGCCACGAGGGCGGCCGCGGCGGCCAGGGACCCGTAGAGGAACACGGGGAAGGAAGGGGCCCCCAAACGGACGTTGGGGCCGTCCAGGACCACGTCCTCCACGGGGATGGAGAGGGACGGGAAGACCACGGGGACCTCCAGCAACGTCTCCACCCTGGAGTCGTCCTGGGAGAAGGCCCGCAGGAGGGCCCGGGTGGGCCCCACGGCCCCCACGACCTCCAGCCGGAGGGTGACGACACGCGTCTCGCTGGCCGCGACCGCCAGTCCCTCCGCGGCGGTCCCCCTCCCCTCGGCGTCCACCTGGAGCTCGGCTCGCCAACCCTGGGTCTCCAGGGTCTGCGGGTTCGTGAGGATCACGTTGTAGACGTCCGGGCCGTTCCCGGGATTGACCAGCTCCACGGGGAGCTCCAGGGCTTCGGGAGAGAGGGTGGGGGGTTGGGCGGCCAAACGGAGGTCGATGCGCCGAACCTGGAGGATGTCCACGTCCACCGAGAGGAGGTCCCGCGACCCCGTCCCCAGGAGGGAGGCGGCCTCCACCACCAGGGAGGGATGCTCCACCAGAGCGTCGGGAGGCGTGGTGATGCGCACCTCCACGACGGCCTCGTTGTCCTGGCCGAAGGGTAGGGTCACCCTACGTGGCTTGAAGTCGAAGGTCCAACCCGGGACGGAGGCCGTCATCCCGTAGCGGTCGTCCACGTTCCCTGTGTTCCGGAGGGTTAGGGTGTAGTCCACGACGCTCCCCGCGGACACCGTCGCCCGCTGCTGGACGTCCCACGCCAGGGTGACGGCGGGGTCGTCGCGCCGCGCCAGCTGCAGGTTACGGGTCGTGCTCGCGACGAGGACGAACTCCTCCTCCAGGCTGTACTCCACGGGAACGCCGCGCTCCGTGCGCTGGACCCGGGCCGCTAGAGCGTACGTCCCCGCCGGGAGATAGGCCTCGTAGACCCCCGCGGCGTCCGTGGTGACGTTCACGCTCGCCTCCGCGGCGAAGGTGAGGGTCGTGGTCGTTCGGCTCCCGTCGGGGAGGGACACGATGCCGGCCACGCGGTAGCCCGACTCCAGGAGGAGCGTCACCTCGTTGCTCGTTCCCGGCTGGACGAGAAGCGACGAGAGGCTGACCGTCTTCCCCGTCTCCCGGAAGACGTAGACGTTGTACCGGCCGGGGGCGAGGGCGACTGTGAAGGTGCCGCCGGTGACCAGGGACGCGTCCATGGCCGTGGCGTTGGCGGCCTCGAAGGTGACCTGGGCGGACGCCGGCATCCCGCCCAGGAGGACGCGCCCCTCCAGGGTGGCGTTTTCGAGCGTGCGGACCACGGGAAGGTCTAGGGTCCGGACCTCTTCCGCCTCTAAGGCGACCTCCTGGCTCAGGCTGTAGCGCACGAACCGGAGGGGCCCGTCCACGCCGTCCACTCCCTGCCAGGCGAGGGAGACGGTGTAGTTGCCCGGGGCCAGGATCGCCTCGTAGCCGCCCTGAGCGTCCGTCCGCAGGGTCAGACTCGCGCCGTCCGTCCGGAGGAAGGTGAGATCCATGGCCGCGGGGGGGGCCTGCCCTTCCACGGTCACGCGGCCGTCCACCTGGGCCGCGGGCGTGAGGGAGGCGTTGAACGTGGTCGGGGCGGTGACGCTGAGGCGCTCCAGCAGGACATACGGCAACCCGCCGGCGAAGGCGCCGCCGAACAGGGTGTAGTTGCCCGGTCGCAGGAGGACGGTGTAGTTCCCGTCCACGCTCACCTCGAGCTCCTCGGGCCCCTGGAGGAGCAGGGCCCCCTGCATTGGACCTCCGGCCACCTCCAGGCTGCCGTTGAGCTGCACGCGCTTCACGACCTCGACGGCCAGGGTCGTGTTCCCCTTCCCCACGGGAATGCGCAGGGTCCGCACTTCCGGGAGCTGGATCCGGACGGCCTCGTCCCCGTCCTCGGGGGCGTCTACCTCCACGGCGTACAGCCCCGGCAGCAGGTCCACGACGAAGGCGCCGCTCGCGTCCGCCGTCGCCTCCGCTGCCTCCGCCCCGTCCCCCAGGGGGGCAAAGGCGACGGGCGTCCCCTCCAGGTCCAGGGCGTCCAGGGGGACCAGGGTGCCGTCCACGTCCACGGGCTCCGGTCGAAGCTCCAGATTGGTCTGGGGGAGGAAGGTGACGGACGTGAAGGGGCCCAGGGAGAGGGGAAGGAAGCCGGCCTCCTCCACCTTCAGCGTGTACGACGTCCCGGGGAGGAGGGACACCATGTACGTCCCCTCCGCCCCGGCGTCGAGACGGAAGGCGACTCCGCCCTCCTCCACGAACTGGAGGCGCACTCCCTCCACTCCCTCCCCGGGGTCCCAGGTGCCGTTGCCGTTGCGGTCGTAGAAGACCCGCCCCTCCGCAGAGTCGGCCTCCGCCAGGCGGAGGTCCAGCCGGGCGGTCCCGCCGAGGCTGTGGCTGGCGACGTACTGCCCCTCGGGGTGCAGGGCCCACACCCGGTAGAGCCCCTTGGGCAGGTGGAGGGCGTAGTCGCCCGTGTCGCCCGTGGTGGCCGTGCGGGAGGCCTCACCCTGGGCGAAGGTGACGGACACGCCGGGCTCCCCGGCGTCCGCCAGGGTCACCCGGCCGGACACGTGAACCGCGGGCTGCAGGAAGATGTCCCAGGTCTGAACGGCGCCCTCCGCCACCGTGAGGACGCCCAGGAAGCTGTGGGGCTCAGCAGCCCGGTAGTGGAGGGCGTAGGCGTCGTAGGTTCCAACGGGGAGGGACGCCTGGAATCGGCCCTCGGCGTCGGCTTGGAGAGCCACGGGCGTGGGGATTTTTCGGGGCTGCAGCCACACGCTCGCGTGGGGGGCGGGCTGGAAGGCCACGAAGATGCGGCCCTCGACCGCACCAAGGGGCTTCGCAACCAGGTCCCGGGAGGCGTTCAGTCCTCGTGGGATCCGCACGCGCTCGGGAAGGGACTCCCGCGCCCCCAGAAAGCCCTGTATCGTGTAGTTGCCCTCCACAAGCCCCGCCGCGTCGAAGGCCCCCTCCTCGTCCACCGGCACGGTCCAACGTCGCCCCGTGGCGTCCTCCACGATGTCGACCACGCCCCCGACCGCGGGGAGCCCGTACTCATCGCGCAGGGTCCCCAAGAGGTGCCCGGCCGGAAGGTCCAGGTCGTGGGTCGTCGCCTGGCCCAAGATGAGGGTTACGTCCTCCTCCTCCAGCTGGCTGTCGTCCCGCAGGAGGACGACGCTGTAGTCCCCGGGAAGGAGTCCCGCGATCTCGTAAACTCCGTCCGCCCCCGTAATCCCCGCCCCCGCGACGTTCCCGTCGCCATCCCGCACCTCCCCCCCGAGGCCCCCCCGCCCCCCCTCCCCCCCCTCCCTCCCCGCGTTCCGGTTTCCGTCCGCGAAGACGACCCCGCGGAGGGTGGAGGCGGGGACCGTGAAATCCTGACGGACCTGGTAGTCCAGGCGGCCGTCCCCGTCCCGGTCCTGCGGCACGCGGGCCGCCTGGTCCTTCCGGACGAAAAGGGTCACATCCCCTAGGAGAGTGCTGCCCGTCCGGGACTGCCCGATAAGGTCTCCCGTGGAAGCCACCACGCGAACCTCGCCCGAGGGCATGAGCACCTGGTAGTCCCCTTGGGCGTCGGTGAACTCCGTGTCGTGGGGGATCCCTTCCTCGTCCAGGACGGTGATGCGGACGCCCTCCAGGGGACGCCCGTCCTCCGCAGTGACGCGGCCCTGAAGGATCGCCCCGTCGTAGAAGCGCAGCACGACGATGCCCTGTCGGAGGGCCACGGACGGGGAGACGTCCACCGTCCCCACCGCCTCCCCCGCGGCGATCTGCTCCTGGAGGTCCTGGGCCTCGAACAGGCCCACCGCCGTCCACTCCTCCGTGAAGTTGAGGACCTCCTGCGGGGGGTGGGGGTTGTAGTACGCCGTCCGGTACGCCAGCTGGAAGTGCTTCAGCATGTAACCGTGGAGCGGGGTCTGTCCGTCCAGGGGGGGCGCGATGGCGGGGAGCCCCTCGTCCTCCAGCCCCACGTCGCTCCCCTTCTGCCCGAAGAAGATGCGGTAGAGCATGCTGTTGTAGAACATCTCCGTGTATACGATGCGGACGTTGGCAATCTGGGCGGCGGGGGGCACGTCCTGGAGTTCGAACGTCCGCCCGTCCGTGGTCTCCGCCAGGAGGCGGTAGAAGTCCACCGGGACGCTCCGGAGCCCCGCCAGCTCCGCCGTGCGGTGGTCCGTCAGCTTCACGGGGGCGTAGAAGATCCCGGTGTTCGAGCCGGAGAAGGGCACCAGGCGGGAGTCCACCGCGAAGTAGTCCACGCTGTGGCCCGTGGCCATGCGCAGCTGCCGGTAGAGCGCCGCCTGGAGGTCCAGGTCCAGGGTCTCCGTGAGGAGGGCCTTCAGGTAGATGACGCGGGCGTTTCGGCGGGAGATCTGGGCGTCCCACTGGCCGAAGCGGTCGGGATCCGCCTTGATGATGGGGATGTAGATCGTGGGCCGCTCCAGGACGTCGCGGACAAGGTCCGGCTCCAGGCCGTGGGCCAGCAGGATCGCCTGGACGTCGCTGCCGAGGGCGCCGCCATGCTCCACCAGGTCGCCGTGGAGAAGACGGACGTTCAGGACAGCGATTCCCTCGTTCTCGCTCTGGGCCAGCAAGAAGTGGCCCGCGTACTCGAACCCGTTCTGGAAGTTGTCGGCCACCGTGGGGTGGCGCCCTTCCTCGATGGCCTCGAAGCCGTAGTCCCACCAGCTCAGGAAGGCGGGACGGTCCGTGAGGGGGAAGACCTCCGCGTCCTGGGTTCGGAACCACTCCCACGCCTGGGGGAAGTAGGTGTTCTTCATGGGAAGGTTGTAGCCGAAGGCCCCGAAGTAGAAGAGGCTCCCCTCCTGGTAGCCCCCCGGCTGGAGGGGGGCGGGAATCGCGTTGTACACCTGCTGGTCCAGCTCGGCCTTCCGTTCGAAGGGGATGGCGGCGTCCACGCCGTACCACACGTTGGGGAGGACGAGGAGGAGGGCGACGAAGGCCGCCCCCGCCACGTGGCGGGCCTTCACCCCCTTTCGGAGGGCCGTGAGCCGGCTACCCCCGGAGGCGGTGACCGTCCGGCGAAGCTGCTCGAATCCCAGCCGCTCCACCAGGAGGACCGTGATCCACGCGGAGGTGAGGGCGAAGGCGGGGGAGGCGTTGAAGATGAAGCGGACGGCGGACATGGCCATGAAGATGGCGGCCGCGCTCCAGGCCAGGGCGAACAGGTAGTCCGCCCGCGGCCGCCGCACGAACTGGATGGCCATCCAGCCGATGCCGAAGATGGCCAGGTAGTAGGCGACGGCGCCGAAGGAGAGGATGGCCTGGCTGAGCTCCGGCGGCTGCGCCTCTGCGATGGTCTCGAAGACCTTGTTGGGGGCGAAGTAGCCGAAGCCGGAGGTTAGGGCGTTGGCCACGGCCGGACTGTAGAACGAGGCGATGGCCAGGCCGCCGGTGAACCCCAGGAGCACCGGGGGAATGACCAGGACCCACGGGAGCCGATGGAAAACGGTGAACAGCAACCCCAGCCCGATGGAGGCGACGAACAGGATCAGGGGAATGTCGAACCAGGTGCGAACGAAGCCCGTGGCCACGTAGTAGGGGGCCGCCAGGAGCACCCCGGTTCCCAGGGTGACGGTGAAGGCCAGCAGCACGCCCAGGGGGTCCTCGTTCCGGACCTGGTGGACGAGGAGCTGAACGATGAAGTAGGCCATGATGACCACGGGGACGTAGGCCCAGCCCTGCCAGGTCAGGGCCACGGCGGCCACGGCCGTCCCCGCCATGACGGAGAAGAGGATCGTCCTTCGGTTCCCCAGGAGGAGCTGGCGAAGTCCCCGCACGACGGCGCGAGGGCTCGTCCATCGAGTGACCCACTCCTCCTGTCTCAGCTCCCGGAGGGCCCGGAGGAAGAAGTAGAAGGCCGTCACCACGAAGAAGAGGACCAGGGCGTCGTGGTCGCCGTTGCTCAGGGGGGAGCGCTGGATGTGGGCCGGCATCAGCGCCAGGAAGAAAGCTCCCACCAGGCCCGCACGCCGCCCGAAGATGTCGCGCCCCAGGAAGTAGGTTGGAAAGATCGTCAGGGCTCCCCACACGGCCGTGGAGAAGAGGAAGCTCTGGGCGATCCCCAGCTCCAGGGAGCCTTGCAGGTAGCCCAGCATCATGCCAACGATGGAGACGCTCCACCCGTACACCGGCGGACGCGGGTTGTTCATGCCCAGGGGGTAGTTGAGCATCCCGTCACGGAGGAGGTGGGTCCCCGTGGTGACGATGTGGTCGATGGTCCAGCGGTAGTAGAAGGCGTCCGATCCCCCCGACAGAAGGAAGTCCCGCAGGGCCAGGTCGTAGACGAAGAATGACCGGATGAAGAGGGCCAGGGCGAAGATCCCCCCCAGAACGAGGGCGAAGTTCAGACGTTTCTGGAAGGTTTCCTCGTCGGTCACGCCCCCACCTGGCTCGGCTAACGACATGGGCCGGCTATATATCGGTTTTCCCAGCGCTTCTGGGACCCCAGCGAAGGGTTTATGCGACGCCCCCGGGTGTCCCCTCCCGCATGAAGCGGGATCTCATGGACATCCTCTGCTGCCCCGTGTGCAAGGGGGACCTGGAGCTCCGCGTCGCTGTGGAGGAGGACGAGATTATGGAGGGGGAACTCTTCTGTCCTGCCTGCGACGAGGTCTACGAGATCACCGACGGGATTCCGAACCTCCTTCCCCCGGACCTCCGGTGAAGTCCGCCTGGGCGAGGACCACCTGGCGGCTGTTCGACGCGTCCCGGTATGCCCGGAGGGGCTCCGCGTTGAGCGTCAGGAATGTGGGACCCCACTTGAACTTGGCCAGGAGAGCCTGGGCCTGGTCCCCCTCCCCCAGGATGACGAGGGCGGCCGCCAGGGCCTCCACGCTGGAGAGAACCTGCGGGCGGCCGTAGTTCACGGGATTCGCCGCCACGAGGAAGGGCAAAGCCCGGTGACTTGTGCCCGAAACCCGGGGAAAACGCCCGGTCTTCCACGAGGTGTCCAGCACAGCGAGACCGTGGCGTTGCGCGGCCGGAGCGTCCGCCGGGGAGAGAGCCACCTCCGATTCCGGGTGGAGGAGGATGGACCCCCGGGGCACCTGGCGGCGGCGACGCACCAGCCGCAGGAGGCCGTGGCGGGCGAGCTTCTTCGATGTGCACCGCTTGGGGTCGCACCGCTCGTCGTGGTAGGCCACGATCCGGATTGTCAAAGCCTCGTCGCCACAACGCATAAGCGGCGGGCCTCACATAAGTGTGAGGCCACTGTGATGACATCCTCACCGCTGATGGTGATGAGTGATGGGCGATCTGAGTGGCCCTTCCGTTTGCCGTGGCGAGGCCTGGACCGCGGAGAATGGGAAGGGGAGAGAGAGGAAGAGAGAAAAAAAGGGAGAAGGGGGAGGCGGGTGCGCCTCCCTGCCTACTGCAGGGTGCCCTGGGCTAGGATCCCGTCGTCGTCCGAGATCTGGAACTCGGAGCCGGCCGGGTACGTGGTGACGTCGAGTAGAATCTTGTCACCCGCTGCGACGTTGCCGCTGCCGACTTGCACGTAGGTCTCGTTGCCGCTGAGGGACGCGAATGCGGTCCGGGTCAGGGAAACGCTGCCGTCGGCGGCGAACACGGTCAGGTAGATGGCCGACGGGGCCTTGCTGACCTGTACGTCGCTGAGGGTGAGGGCCCAGTTGGACCCGTCGCCCGTCTTGCTAACGGCCACTCCGATGGCTCTCGGCGTCTGTCCGGGGTTCCCGACCAGTCCTGATACCATCACGTACAGGACGGCAGCCAGGACGACGGTAATCGCCACCATAAGGATGGTCGCGATCACCGGCGACACGGCCTTCCGGTCCCTTCGGATCGCCGTATACGTTCTCAGGTTCTGTCCTCCTGTAGGTTTCCCTACGAAGGAGACCTCCCGCGAAGGGCGGGATAAAGGCTTTCCCGCCATTCTCACCCGTGGTTCTCAACCCAGGCTGAAAATCACGGTCTCGTCGCACACCAGGCTGAGGACGCTCTCCACCTCCTCCGTGGCGTACTCCTCCATCGACAGAATGACGGTGTAGGCGTTGCGGGACCGCAGGTGGGTGATGAGGATGTGGAGGAACTCGGAGAGGATCTTCATGCTGTTGTGGATGGCCAGCGAGTTGATGGAGTCCACGATGACGACGGTGTCCGCGCCATCCAGCCTGCGGATGAGGAACTCCACCTTCAGCAGGGTGTTCTCCAGCATCGTGGGGCTCTCCACGTACACCGCGTGGGGGTGCTTCTCGCTGAACCCCATCATCATGCTGCTGACGCAGTCCACGAAGTAGATGTTCGCCATGTCCACCTCCAGCACCTCCAGGGCCTGGATGATGGACTTAGAGGGGATGGTGCTCGTGACGTAGACGGCCTGGAGCCCCTTCTGGGGCGCGAAGGCGTCCAGGAGGGCCTGGATGGCGTCGAAGTAGTGCTCCGCCCCCGTCTGCAGGGCGACGGCGGACCCCGGGGGGAGCTCCTGCAGCCTTCCCAGGCTTTCCAGGGAGGTGGCCAACCTACCCGCCCCCCTTGAGGAGGGGCGCCAGCAGCACCCCGCTGGAGGTGAGGTCGAGGATGTAACGCGCCCGCGAGTGGGACGTCCCCCGCATCTTCACGATTTGCAGGGTTCGCAGGAGGTCGCCGCGTCGCTCCCGGTTCCCCAGGAGGATGACCCCGTCCGCCACGGCCTCCTCCACCCCGTAGGGGGAGTAGCGCTCGTCGCCGGCGGCCACCTCCGACACCAGGAGCGCTGTGCATCCCTCCTGGGCCAGGGCGTGGCTCAGGGCGGTGATGAACTCCCGAATGCGGTCCGTCGTGCCGAGACGGGCGCACACGGAGGTGACGGAGTCGATGACCAGGCGCTTCGCCTTCCGCTTCTTCACGGCGGCCACCACGGCCTTCAGAAGGGCCTCCGCCGCCTTGGCGTCGATCTCCGGCCCCTCGACCTTGGCCGCCTTGTAGATCTCGGGTAGCCCGATGAACTCCACCTTCCCCTCGTCCAGGAGCTTCTTGTGAAAGAAGTCGTAGGGGATCATGCTCTCCAGGAGCTTCTCGGGGGTCTCGGTGGCCGAGATGTAGAGGCCCACGTCCCCCGCCTCCGCCCCGTGAAGGATGAACTCGAGGCTCAGGGAGGTCTTCCCGGTCCCGCAGGTGCCCGTCACCAGGGTCGTGTTCCCCGCCGGGATGCCTCCGTTCAGGATGTTGTCGAGGCCGTCGACCCCCGTAACGCAGCGTGCCCGGTCAGAATCCTCCATGGTGGCGGACCCAGCGGAACCTAGCCGACCCTCCGCTTATCATGGTTTTCTCATCGTTATCAGACGAGATTCCAGGGTTCGCGGGGGCCACGGGGGGGCTGAACAAAGCTTTAACCCCGTCCCTCCTATGAAAGCACATGACGGACTGGCCCGTCCTCCAGGTGGCCCTGGACTTCATGCACCTCAAGCGGGCCCTGCAGGCCGCCCGGGAGGCCGTGGAGGGGGGGGCGGACTGGGTGGAGGCCGGGACGCCCCTCATCAAAGGCGAGGGGGTGGAGGCGGTCCGGGCCCTGAAGCGGGCCTTCCCCGACCGCGTGGTCGTGGCCGACCTGAAGACCATGGACACGGGGGCCTTCGAGGTGGAGATCGCAGCCAAGGCCGGGGCCGACGTGGTGACGGTCATGGCCGTCACGGACGACGCCACGGTCCTGGAGGCCGTGAAGGCGGCCCGTCGCTACGGGGCGCAGATCATGGGTGACCTCATGCGGGTGGAGGACAAGGTGGCCCGGGCGAAGGAGGTGGAGGCCCTGGGCGTGGCGTACCTCTGCCACCACGTGAGCATCGACGAGCAGATGATTGCCCGCACCCCGTTGGAGGAGCTGAAGGCGCTCTCCGAGGCGTCCTCCGTCCCCATCGCCGTGGCGGGGGGGCTGAACTCGGAGACCGTGGCCCAGGCCCTGGAGGTGGGGGCCAGCATCCTCATCGTGGGGGGCGCCATCATCAAGGAGCCCCAGGTGGCCAAGGCCACGGCCACCATCAAGGAGGCCATGCGGAAGGGGACGGCCGTCCCCACGGGGCTCTACAAGAAGTACCGCCAGGACGAGCTCTTTGAGGCCTTCGCCAAGGTCTCCACCCCCAACCTGGCCGACGCCATGCAGAAGCGCGGACCCCTGGAGGGCATCCTCCCCCGGGTCAACCGGGGCACGAAGATGGTGGGACGCGCCCTGACGGTGAAGACGGCGGACGGGGACTGGGCCAAGCCCGTGGAGGCCATCGACCAAGCCGGGAAGGGCGACGTCATCGTCATCGACGTGGGCGGCGGGAGCACCGCCGTCTGGGGGGAGCTGGCCTCCTGGAGCTGCAAGGTGAAGGAGGTCGCGGGCGTCGTCATCGACGGGGCCGCCCGGGACATCGACACCATCCTGGACATCGGGTTCCCCGTCTTCTCGCGGTGGGTGGTCCCCCACGCTGGGGAGCCCAAGGGGCATGGGGAGATCGGCCCGGAGATTGTGTGCGGGGGGCAGCGCGTCCGGACGGGCGACTGGATCGTGGGGGACGAGAGCGGCGTGGTGGTCATCCCCCAGGAGGCGGCCGTGGAGATGGCGAATCGCGCCCTGGACGTGCTGGAGCGGGAGAACCGCATCCGGGAGGAGATCAAACGGGGCGGCACGCTCTCCAGCGTTTTGGAGCTGGAGAAGTGGGAGAAGGTGGGCTAGGCCTCGTCAGGGGATCCCCGGGAGAAACAGGAGGACCAGCAGTCCGACGAGGGCGGCCAGGGTGACGCCGTAAGCCCGCAGGTCCCAACGCACGACCTTCGACCCATCCAGAGGGGGAAAGGGGATCATGTTGAAGGCGCCCAGGAGGAGATTGATGAGGGCGACTCCCTCCAGTAGCGTGCGGGCCCCGAGGCCCCCCAGGACGACGGGGTTGATGCCCGCTCCCTGGAGGACGAAGGCCCCGGCCAAGAAGACCGCACCGATGACGAGGTTGACCAGGGGGCCCGCCAAGCTGATCCGCCCCGACTCCCGGCGGGTCACCGGGCCGGCGATTCTCACGGCCCCGGGAGCGGCGAAGAGGAAGCCGAGGAGGGCGGTCACCACGGCGAGGATCAGGCCGTACGTGTAGGCCCGGAACTCCGCCCAGTGCCCGTAGCTCTGGGCCACCAGCTTGTGGCCGAACTCGTGCAGGAGGAAGCCCGTGGGCACGGCGATGGTCGCGACGATGAGGCTGGAGAGGAGCCGCGTCGCCGAGGCGCCCAGGCCGCCTGCCTGCCAGAGGGCGAAGGCGAAGACCAGAACGAGGACGGCCAGAAGGATGTGCCGGACTTCGGTGCCGGAGAAGCGGATGCGTCGGACGGGGGACGAGGTGTAGGGCCAGCCCACCGTGCGGCTACCTCCGCAGCGTATTTCTACTTTGGCCCCGCGTCGGGCGATCCGGCCTCCCGGCCCCGCCGAGACCGTACAGGAAAAGGTTTAAATCAACGCCAACCTTGAACGCAGGAACCAGGCTCCCCCGCTCGTAGGGAAGGGTTAGAAGCATGGGAGGTTGCCACGGGGGCGAGACGAAGGCGAGGGTTCGCCTGGCCGTAGCGCGTGCGGTGGGCGAAGATCCTGGTGGCTGACGGAAGGGAGGTCATGGCGTGACCCGCATCGTCCTGACGGCGGACTACACCCTCATGACGGACTTCCGAGAGCTGCCCCTGGCGACCTTCTTCAGCTGCATTCCCACGGACTTCTGGGCCTCCCGCTTCGCCTTCCGGGTGCTGGCCCCCAACCCCCCGCACCGTCGGGGCGAGGCCGTCTTCGCGCCCTACGGCCTTCGGAAGCTCGAGGCCGCCCTTCTCCAGACGTACCGCCGAGACGAGGTGGTGGTCACGCACCCCCGCTATGTGAACCGTTTCATCGGCGCCGACACGGAGGTCGTGGGCCTCCACAGCATGGACCCCCTGGGCCTCGGACCCGTGAGCATGACCTTCACCAACGGCGGCACCCTGACCCCGTACACCCGCGCCAGCTTCGAGGAGCTCTGCCTGAACCTGCCCAACGGGAACCGAACGTTCAAGACCGTCTTGGGCGGTGCCGGCGTCTGGCACTTCGACTTCCGCCCCGAGGAGAAAGAGCGGCTGGGCATCGACCACCTGGTGGCCGGGGAGGTGGACCACCTGGCCGGCCAGATCTTCCAGGACATCATGGACGGGACGGCCCCGGAGAAGATCCCAGAGCCCCTGAACCCCCCCAAGCTGGAGGAGATCCCGCCCATTGTAGCCCCCAGCATGCACGGCATGGTGGAGGTCATGCGAGGATGCGGCCGGGGCTGCCAGTTCTGCGAGGTCACCCTCCGGCGGCTGCGCTACTTCTCCACGGAGTACATCCAGCACGAGCTCTCCATCAACGCCAAGACGGGCCACTCCAACGCCTGGCTCCACTCCGACGACATCTTCCTCTACAAGGTGGAGGACTACAAGACGATGCAGCCCAACGCCGACGCCATCAAGGAGATCTTCCAGGCGGCCATGGACGTGAAGGGCATCGCCTCCGGGAACCCGACCCACGGTACCCTGGCCTCCGTGGCGGCGGACCCCGAGCTCATCGCGGACCTGTCCCAGATCCTTCGGGCGCGCAGCGACAACTGGATCGGCATCCAGTCGGGCCTGGAGACCGGGAGCGTAGAGCTGGTGGAGAAGATCATGCCCCGGAAGCTCCTCCCCTACAAGCCCCCGGAGTGGCC
>CAYGBN010000001.1:74938-98856 GCA_964348155.1 uncultured Methanomassiliicoccales archaeon | reverse complement strand
CCAAGAGTCCTCACGGCTGATATCATAGGGGCTGAAGAGGGGCAGGCTCAATCGGCGCCTCTCTTTGTTAGCCATGCTGCTGCCTCAAATCCCGTAGAATGCCCCACAGCTCTAACGCCTCTCTCAACCCATGGAGACTCTCCCACTTCCTGCCCCCTTTAGCGTGTGACTTCGACGCTTCTGCAAGCCCGAGGATGCGAGAGCGATACGCCTCGATAGCTTCCGCTACAGTCTCGTGCTGGACAGGCCATCCTCGTTCTGGCCCAGGCTACCGAATGAGGCATGCCATTGGTGATATTCCAACCCCAACCTATATGCCCCCGGGGCTATCCTTCCGCCCTCCGGGAGAGGCGCCTCCAGAGGCCCAAGAGGAGGAAGGGCACGATGAGCCACAGCAGGGTGGCCGGGAACAGGAGGGTGAGAAAGCCCTCCCAGGGCAGGGTGAGGGCCATGAGGATCATCGTGGCGGCGGCGCCCGCCCCCCACAGCAAGCCCAGAAGGATGGCCCTCGGATCCGCCTTCACGCCTCCCCCAATCGCCTAAAGGCCTATAGTTTGGGGCCGGATGGAGGGGGTGCATGGCGGTCGTGGAGTGTCGGCTGGAGTTCGCCTATCCCAGCGAGGAGGTCGCGGAGAAGGTGCTGCGGGCCGTGGAACTCGAGAACCGCCCCTACATCCGGGCGCGGCGCGAAGGGAAGACCCTCCTCTCAGAGGCCTTCGCCGACTCCCTCAAGAGCCTCCTCCACACCTTGGAGGACTACCTGGCAAACGTCTCCGTGGCGGAGAAGATGCTAGACGGCCGCTAGTCCCTCTCGCACCTTCACTGCGACGCCCTGCCCAAAGGCCAGCATCTCATCCCGGTTCATCAGGGCCCGTCCTACCGCCAGGAGAGCGTCCTCCTGGTCCACCACGAGAACCTCGTCCCAGGGTCGAATGGCCTCGTCGGCGGAGACGACAAACTTGGCGAAGACGTTCTTGCCCTCCCGGTTGAAAGGGGCCGACTCCTCCACCACCACCACGCGGAGGCGGGGCGCCTGGAAGGCCCCGTGCAGGCGGCGCCCGCCGGCGAGCTTCAGGGTGTACAGGCCGTCCCGGGCCCGCAACGAGAGGGCGTGCTTTCCGTCGGCGAGGATGTTGCGCACCTTTGCGGTCCGCTTGGACTTCACGAACGTCACCTCCCCCGCAAGAAGGGCATCCGCCGCCCGCGGCCCGAACTGGTGATCCGCCAGGGCGCGTGCACGGGCCAGGTCCATGTCAACCGGCGCTTCTCCCGGAGCTTTGGCGGCGATCTCCTCCAGGCTCTCCTTGCCCTCCCACAGAAGGCCGAAGGCGAAGTGGCCCTTTCGGAGGAAGGCCTGGAGGAAGGCTTCCGACGCCTCCAGGGCCTCCACGTCCAGCTCCCTAGGCACGACGGACTGCCCAACGGGGAAGACGCCGTCCAGCTCCACGGGCACCGGGCCGAAGACAGACTTCACCAGGGCATGGGCGCTGGCGCGCCGGAAGAGGCGTCGAAGGACGGGCGCGTACGTGCGGGAGTAGGGCCGGGCCGCCTCAGGGAGGATGAGGATCCCCTCGGCCTTCGGCGGCCGGTACCGCTCCAACACCCGGCGCCGGAACCGCCACGCCACCGGGCGCCAGATGGTCTCGGGACCCGTGTAGAACACGTGCCGGCCCGTCGCCTTCTCGAAACGCTCCAGGAACTCGACGTGCCCCCGCAGGGTCTTGAGCGCATCCAGGAGGCTGGGGTGGGCCCGGCAACGCCCCTCCACGTGCTCCCACAGCCGGTCCTCGTGGATGGCCTCCCGCACCTCCCGCAACTCCCGGAGGCTTGCGTGGAGGTTGTGCTCTGCCAGGCGCTGCTGGTCCTCCCGCAGGTCCCTCGGCGTCGCCCCGTGGCACGCAGGACAGTCGCAGGCGAGGTAACGGAGGTCCGCCACGTGCGTCGTCCCCCGCGCCGTGATCATCCGCCCGTCCTGGGCGTACTTGGCGTAGGACGCGGAGTCGAACAGGTCGCATCCGAGGAGCACGGCCAGGCCGAAGACCAGGGGATGCCCCCCGCCAAAGAGGTGGACGGGGCGGTCGGGCCGGAGCCCCTTCCGGCTGGCCACGATAACCTCGACGAGATCTCGAAACCGATACGCCTCCATCAGAGGGACCACGCCCCCGATGGCGTGGACCTGGACGGGAAGCTCGGACAAGCCTTGGGCGCTCTCCTGGCGGAGGTCCGGAAACAGGCCGCCCTGGACGGTGCCTACAAGGCCCATCTCCCCGCGCCATCCGGCGGCCTCCCGGCACCGCACCAGCGTCGTCTGCACGGCCTCCTCGCAGGCCTCCCGCGGGTCCTCCGGCTCCGAGAAGACGTCCAGGGCCGTCCCCAGGTCGCTGCCGATTTCGACCTGGAACCGAACGATCTCCTTGTTGGAGACATCCACCCGGCCGTACACGTGCTGCTGGAAGGCTCCGGAGTCCGTCACGACGGGGCCGGGGAAGTCCAGGAGCTTGTGAATCCCCTCCTCCACGGCCCGCTCCCGCAGGTCTCCCCGGTGCAGGATGTAGGCGTTGGTCATGAGAACCTCTACGCCGAAGGCCTCCCGCAGGCGGCGAGGAGGGATGGTGAGGCGGGAGGGGTTCACCACGGGCATCAGGGCCGGCGTCTCCACCACCCCGTGGGGGGTTTCCAGGCGCCCGATGCGTCCCAGTCCCGCCCGCTCCCGCATCTCAAACATGCCCGGGACGCACCCGGCCGTGGCCTTATCTACTTTCGGGGACCCCCCCTGGTTGGCTTTTAAGGCCAGGGGGGCGTGGCGGGGCGAGGCGCGTGTTGCGGAACAGCTTCGTCCACGTGCGAGGCATTGGCTATGTCACCGAGCGGCGACTCTGGGACATGGGCATCACCCGCTGGGAGGAGTTCCTCGCGCGGGAGGAGGCACCCTTGGGCCCGGCACGCACCCGGCGCCTGGAGGAGGGGCTGCAGGCCTCCCTGGACGCCCTGCAGGAGGAGGACCACCGCTTCTTCCGGCGCGGCCTGCCTGCCCGAGAGGCCTGGCGAGCCTTCGGGGAGTTCCGAGACGCCGCCGCCTACCTGGACATCGAGACCACGGGAATGGCGTCCGAGGAGGACGAGATCACCCTCATCGGGCTCTACGGCGGCGGCCGCATGCACTCCTACGTGGCGGGGGAGACGGAGAGCTTCCCGGACGACCTGGCCCGGTACCGCGTGCTGGTGACGTTCAACGGGGCCTCCTTCGACCTTCCCTTCCTGCACCGGGCCTTTCCGTCGTTGCCGCAAGACCACATCCACATCGACCTGCGGCATGTGTTGGCCCGCCTGGGCATGAAGGGGGGGCTGAAGGCCATCGAGCGCCGGATGGGCATCGAGCGAACCCCCCGAACACGCCACCTAGGCGGCTGGGATGCGGTGGACCTGTGGCAGCGCCACCTGCGGGGGGAGGACGAGGCCCTGGACATCCTCATCGAGTACAACCGGGAGGACGTGGTGAACCTGGAGACGTTGGCGGAGATGGCGTACGACAGCCTGCGGGACCTCTGCCTGTCCCACGGCTTCCGGACCTACTCGCTGCGGGACCTGGCGGCACCCGCCGCGGCGCTCGAGCCTAGGGCCTGATGCAAGGCTGCAGGCCGCCGTCGCCCCCTACCAGGCGCGGCCTCGGAACTCCTCCACGGGGAAGCGTGCCTCGTTCCGCTCGAGTTTCGACTGGACGGCCTGCGTCAGATCGACGGAGCTCGCGTTGGCCATGCTCAGCGCGTAGATGATCACGTCGGCCAGTTCGTCGGCGATGGCATCCCGCAGCTCCGGGAGGGCGGCCGCCACCTCCTGCCGTCCCTTCCAGCGGAAAATCTCCACCAGCTCCGAGGCCTCCACAGAGAGGGCAAGGGCCAGGTCCTTCGGGTTGTGGAAGGGCTCCCACTCCCGGCGCGCCACGAAATCGGCCACCAGGTCGCCCAGCTCCTGCAACGTCGCGGCGTCCCCCATGCACGCCCATCCGGGGGCCGAGATATAGAGATTTCCGACGGCCAGGCGCCCCACGCCTGGTAATCACCCCTGAAAATCGCCCCGAACCGTTTTTATGGACCCTTTCGCACACGTACGCGTGGCGGGCGTGTTCATCGACGAGGAGACACGGGACCTCATCCGGCTCTGCGAGAAGACGCTTCGGAGGAACCCGGACGACCCGGACGCCCTCTTCACCAAGGCCGCGGTCCTGGCGGGCATCGGCTTCCACACCGACGCCCTGGCGTGCATCAACGTCGTGTCCTCCCAGGTGGAGGACTACCCCGGTCTGGGCCACTTCCGCCATCGCGTCCTCTCGGAGATGAGGACCCCCGCCCCAACCACCGTCGCCCGGGCGTAGTCGGGCGCCGCGAAACGTTCATAACACGGCCTCTCGTTTTGGGCCCCCTGGCTCTCGAACAGGCATTCCTGCTGCTGCTCTTCTTCCTGCCCGGCTACTTCCTCGTCAACGCGGCCTTCCCGCGCCCCCGCAGCTTCGGGGGGGACCTGGACCCCCTCTACCGCGTGTTCGTGGGCGTCCTGGCCAGCGTCGCCCTTGCCATCCTCTACGGCACGGTCCTCGTCATCGCCGGCCAGGCGCGCGGGGCGGTCCTCTTCCTGCCGGAGACCCTGTGGGGGGGCCTTGCCGTCCTCACGGCCCTCCTCTTCGTCCTGGGGGCCCTCCGCGGCGCGTACCCGCGTCTCCGCCGGTGGGTGGGCCTCCCCGCGCCGGAGGCGGCACCGAGCGAGGAGGAGGACACCTCCCTCGATCGCCTCGTGGAGCTTGCCGCGGAGCTGGAGGAGCTCGAGCGCGCCCATCGCGAGGCCCGGGGGGAGGAGGCGGAACGCCTGGCGCGACGCGTGGAGGAGATCACGGCGGAAAAGCGCCTCCTGGAGGAGCGAGCGACGGAGCGGATGTGATGGAGCACAAGCTCGCCGTGGTGATCCGGGAGGACCTGGCCCTCTCGCCAGGGAAGGTGGCGGTCCAGGTTGCCCATGCCGCCGTCTCATGCGCCCTTTCAGCTCGACGGAGGCAGAAGGCGTGGTTCCGCGCCTGGATGGACGAAGGGCAGCGAAAGGTGGCCCTGCGGGCGGAGGACCTGGACGCGCTCCATGACCTGGCCCAGCGGGCGAAGGCGTTGGGACTGACGGCCAAGATGATCACCGACGCGGGGCTCACGGAGGTCCCGCCCGGAACCACGACCTGCCTGGGCATCGGCCCCGGACCCGAGGAGCAGGTGGACAAGGTCACGGGGCAGCTAAAGCTGATGTGATGAAGCGTCAGGTCCGCGTCCTGGGAATCGACGACGCCCCCTTCGCCTTCGAGGACGAGCGGGTGGAGATCGTGGGGGTCCTTGTCCGCCTGCCATCATACGTGGAGGGCATCCTCCTCTCCGATGTCCAGGTCGACGGCGACGACGCCACGGACCGGGTCGGGGAGATGGTCGCACGCTCGCGGTTCCTGGAGGGCCTGGCCCTCCTCCTCCTGGACGGCGTGGCCCTGGGGGGGTTCAACGTAGTAGACGTGGCGGCGCTCCACGAGCGGCTGGCCGTTCCTGTGGCCACCGTGACGAGGAAGGAGCCGGACATGGCGTCCATCGAAAAGGCGCTGCGGGCGCGGTTCCCGGACTGGGAGGCCAGGCTAGAGGTCATCGCGCGCTCCACCCTCCACCGCGTCGGGACGCAGCACAAGCCCCTCTTCGTCCATGCCGTGGGCCTCCCCCTGGAGGAGGTGGCGGACATGCTGCAGCGTGGGACCGTGCGGGGCGCCCTGCCGGAGCCGCTCCGCATCGCGCACCTCATCGCCACCGCCCTGCGGCGGGGGGAGTCCAAGGGGTCCTCCTAGCGCATCGGGTACCGGAGCAGGGCGGCCACGCCTCCCAGCGACCGGAGCTTCCGTCCCGCGTCGTGGTGGGTGCTGATGACCACCACCCGCCCCTTCCGCTCCTCCACTTCCCGCATGAGGGCCTCCGCCTCCCGGGTCCGGGCCTCCTGGTCCGCCACCAACAGCGTCTCCACGGCACCGGCCTGGACCGCCGTCCGCACCTCCTCCGGCCCGTAGGCGTAGAGCCCCTCTCGTGCCACCTCTTCCAGGACCCGCTCCACGAGGCGGGTCTCCATGGCGACGCGGGAGTCCTCAAGGAGCTTCGAGGCCAGCCCCGCCTTCAGGGCCTCCTGGATCCCGGGCATGCCCGTCTGGCCCGTGGCGACGCTCTGCACCCCTTCGAAGAGGGCGGGGTCCCGCTCCCGACCGTACTGGAGGAACTCCTCCCGGGTGAATCCCGGACCCAGGATTACGAGGCCCTCCGTCGGGGCGACCTGCTGCAACTTCTGCAGGACGGCGGCGAGGTACGCCTCCTTCGTGGACTCGCTCTCGTACCGCTTCCCCCCGCCCGCCGCCTTGATCTCCGCCACCTCCCGGATGCCGTACTGGTGCATCCGGGCGACCAGGGCGGCCTCGTCGTCCAGGGCCAGGAGCGTGACCAGAGGCCTCTCGGTCGCCTTGACGGCCTCCTGGATGCGCCGCAGGTGCGGCGCCCGCCACTCCTTCACCACCTCCACCGCGTCGCCCGACCCCACGTTCAGCGTGTGGTGGGAGCCCACGTCCATCGGCCCCTCCTCAATCAACCCGTGGATGCGGAGCCGATCGGCGAACTTGTGGAACTCCACCCCCTGGACCCGGAGGGCCAGGGTCACCCGGACCTTCTCTCCCCGCTCCGGCCTGATCTTGTCGGTCCGACGCTCCTCTCGTCGGAGAGTCGTGGCCCGCACGAGGTCGCCCTCCTCCACCAGGTTGGCCAGGTGCCAGAGGTCGTCCAGGTTCTGGGCCTGCAGCTTGATGGCGCCGGCCCGCCGGTCCTGACGGAGAACCTTCACGGCCGCAGAAGGCGAGGCGGCGTATATGTGGCTTCCGCGGTCACTGGACCACGCCGTACCCGATGAGGTGCCACCGTCCGCCCACGCGCCGGGAGAGGGCGGCGCGCTGCCCCTTGTCAACCGCCACGGGGATCTTCAGGCTCAGGTCCGCCAGGTCTTCCCTTGCGGAGGTGACGACGCCCACGGTGGTGGCGGTGCCGACGCTCAGCATGAGGGGCTCGTTCGTGCGGACCTCCTCCACCCTCCGCTCCTCCTCCGTCCCCACGACCCGCTCCAGGAGGTGGGTCTCCAGGGTGATCTTCTCCCGGACGGGGGGCAGGGTGTCCGGCACGCCCGCCACCCGCCCCAGCATGGCGTCGGACTTCGTCATGGCAGGGTCCAGCTGAGTGCCGATGGCCACCAGGCCGCCGGGCACGACCTCCTCCCGGGGGGCGCCGCCCGCTCGGAGGGAGACGGCTGTGGTCCGGACGTCCTCCCACTGCGTGCGCCCCTCGGCCTCCGCGCGGCGGCCGGGGATGACCTGGATCTCGTCCCCCACCTTCAGCCCCCCCTGGATGAGGCTCCCGCCGATGACGCCGCCCACCAGGTCCTGGGGCGACCGCCCGGGGGTGTTCACGTCGAAGGAGCGGGCGATGTACAATCGGGCGGGCTTCTTGGCGTCGAACGCCCTGAGGGGGATGTGCTCCTCGATCTCCATGATGAGGTAGTCCACGTTGATGTTGTGGTGGGCGGAGATGGGCACGATGGGGGCGTTCTCCGCGATGGTGCCCTTGAGGAAGGCCTGGATCTCTTCGTGGTTCTTCCGGGCCCCCTCCTCGTCCACCAGGTCGACCTTGTTCTGGACCACGACAATGTGCTCCACGCCGATGATGGTGAGGGCCATCAGGTGCTCCTTCGTCTGGGGCTGGGGGCACCGCTCGTTGGCCGCGATGAGGAGGAGGGCCCCGTCCATGAGGGCGGCGCCGGAGAGCATCGTCGCCATGAGGGTCTCGTGGCCCGGGGAGTCCACAAAGCTGACGGCCCGGAGAAACTCGCCCTTCGCCCCGCAGTGGGGGCACTTGGGCTCCGTGGAGTAGGCCTGGGGCTCCTCGCAGTCCGGGCACCTGTAGAAGGAGGTGTCGGCGTAGCCCAGGCGAATGGAGATGCCCCGCTTGATCTCCTCGCTGTGGCGGTCGGTGTACTCCCCCGTGAGCAGCTGCGCCAGGGTCGTCTTCCCGTGGTCCACGTGCCCGATGAGGCCGATGTTCACCCGGGGCTGC
The DNA here is from genome assembly GCA_964348155.1 of uncultured Methanomassiliicoccales archaeon. Classification (GTDB taxonomy): domain Archaea; phylum Thermoplasmatota; class Thermoplasmata; order RBG-16-68-12; family JAJISG01; genus JAJISG01. The sequence goes on along the minus strand of CAYGBN010000001.1, from coordinate 90,709 downwards.
TCGGGGACCTTCACTCCTCCGCCACCTTCTCCTCCGTGGCCACCGTCTCCTTGAAGGCGTCCTCGATGGACTTGGGCCCGTACTTCACGATGGTGAGGTTGAGCTGCACCGTGTCCGGGCCCACGGCGTTCCCCCGGAGCGTCTTGCGGCGGCGAAGGCCGCTCTTCTTCGAGCGGAAGCCGGGGCCGCCGGACACCAGCACCCGCTTCCGACGGGGGCCAGGGAGATCCGGCCGCATAGGCACGCCGTCCTTGTCGGAACCCCCGGTGAGGACGAGCTTGTACCCCGGAAGGTCGAAGAAGATGCCGTCCAGCTCGTCCCCGATCCGCTTGCTCATGAGGGCCCCGGCGTAGTGGCCCGAGACCTCCTTGTTGTGGGACATCCCTGTCCTGGGGTCGCTGATGACGGCGCGGTACTCGGCCATGGCTGGACCCGTTCTATGAGAGGGGTTGTTAAAAGCTTATCGTCAGGGGCTCGAACTGCTCCTCGCAGAGGCCCAGGACGGAGCAGTACTGGCAGAGCTCCAGGAAAATGCGCTCCGCCGTCGCGGCGGGAACGGCCTCGGCGGCGTCCACCCTCCGGGCGAAGGCCAGAAGGGCTGACGTGGCCGCAGGGGTGTCAAGGTCGCGATCCATGGCCTCGGTGAAGGCCTTCCGCAGGGCCTCGGCTTCCCGCCATAGGGCATCGTCCTCCCCCGGTCCCCCCGTTTCCCGGGCTGTGTCCACTTTCTCAATGGCTGCGGAGATCTCTCCGTGCTCCTCCTCCGCCTGGCGGAGTCCCTCGTCGCTGTAGTCCACCGTGGCCCGGTAGTGGCTCTTCAGGAGGAAGAAGCGGAGGACTTCCCAGTCCACGTCCTGCAATGCCTTTCGGATGGTGATGAAGTTCCCCAGGGACTTGGACATGGGCGTCGCCTCCACCGCCATGAAGCCGTTGTGGAGCCAGTAGCGGGCGAACTCCCCTCGCCCCAGGGCCCGTGCGATGAGCTCCTCGCTCTCGTGGTGCGGGAAGATGAGGTCCCGCCCGCCGGTGTGGAGGTCGAAGGTGAATCCCAGGTACTTCGTGGCCATGGCGTAGCACTCCACGTGCCATCCTGGTCGCCCGCGGCCCCACGGGCTGTCCCAGGCGAGCTCCCCCTCTTTGGGCCGCTTCCAGAGAGCGAAGTCCAAGGGCCCCCGGCGCCGGTCGTCCTCCGCCAGGTCCTCCACGACCATCTCCTCCACGGAGCGGCCGCTCAGTCGGCCAAAGTCCCCCTCGGCGACGTGCATGTAGACCTCCCCGTCCACGACGTAGGCGTGGCCGCCGTCCATCAGCGCCTGGACCGCGGCGAGGATGTCCGGCACGTGCTCCGTGACCCGGGGGTAGCGGTGGGCCCGCTGGATCTTCAGCCGGTCCATGTCCTCCAGGAAGGCCTGGATGAACCGCTCGGTGAGCTCCGCCTGCGGGACCCCTTCCTCCCGGGCCCGCTGGGTGCTGGCGTCCTCGATGTCCGTGAAGTTCTGGACGTGGAGGACCTCGTGGCCCAGGAACTCCAGGTAGCGGCGAAAGACGTCCGCGGCCACGTAGGCCTTCGCGTGGCCCAGGTGGGCGTAGTCGTATACCGTGGGCCCGCAGACGTACATCCGGACCGTGTCGTCGGCGGGCTCAAACGGTTCCTCCCGCCGGGTCCGGGTGTTGTAGAGCCGCAAGACCACGGGGCGAGCCTTCCGCCCCTCATCACGGGGGGCGTCCACTTAAACGTTCCCGGGTAGAGGAACGGGGCCCGTCTAGGCCCCTCCGACGGTCGTCGCCTCCACCGAGAGCACGGTTGGGAGCAGCTGCGCCAGGGTGTCCCAGCGCTCCCCCTCGTCCCGGCTCGCGTAAAGCTGCCCCGTCTTCGTGCCCACGTAGACCCCCGCCGGGTCCCCGTCGTCCGTGCAGAGCCCCTCGCGAAGAATCGTGAAGTACGCCCCCTCCTGGGGCAGCCCCTGGGACAGGCGCTCCCACCGCGCCCCCCCGTCGGACGTGCGGTAGACGGCCATGGACGCGTTCGGCGTCACCCGATTCGTGTCCGCCACCAGCGGCACCGTGTACGCCGTCCCTCGCTTGTGGGGGTGGGCTGCCATGGGAAACCCGAAGGTGGACGGAAGCCCCTCCTCGATGGCCGTCCAGCCCGAATCCCCCCGCCTCCTGCGGTAGACGCCCGCGTGGTTCTGCTGGTAGAGCACGGCAGGGTCCGTGGGGTCCCGCACGATCTTGTGGACGCAGGAGCCAATCTGGTCCTCCTCCATGGTCTTCTCCGGTCGGCCGACGCTCCGAATCGCCCCGTTCATGACGCGCCAGGACGCCCCGGCATCGTTGGTCCCCAGAATCCCCACGGCGGAGATCCCTACCACCATCCGCTTGGGGTCCCCCGGATACGGAAGGACGGTGTGGAGGCACAGGCCCCCCGCGCCCGGTTGCCAATCCCCTCGGTCCTCGCGGTCGTTGACGCCCGCCAAGGAGGCCCACGCGTCCCCCCCGTCCTCGCTTCGAAACAGGCCGGCGGGCTCCACGCCCAGCCACAGGTCCCCGTCCGCCCCGGGCTCTACGTGCCAGATGCGGTCCACGCTGAGGCCCGAGTCCTTGGGAAAGTGAGGACCCTCCTTCCCGCGCGTCCACTCGTCCCCGAAGTCCGTCGTCCGGTAGACGACCGGTCCCCAGTGGCCCGTGGTCACCCCGGCGTAGAGCGTCCTCCCATCCCGCGGGTCCAGAACCGCGTGCTTCACCGTGCGTCCCTCGAAGTAGGGCCCTCGCACCCTCCACTGCCTCCGGTTCGCGGAGTGGAAGATGAACAGCCCCTTGCGCGTGCCCACGACGGCCGCGGTCTCGCCCGCCTTCACGTCCGGCATCTCATCCACCCGCCACAGAGGGGAGTATGTGGACCCGGTCCCCCGCCCTCAGGCGTACCTCCTCCGGCTCCAGGTGCGCCACGGAGTCCTGGTTGACGAACACGTGCACGAACCTGCGTACGCGGCCCTGGTCGTCCAGGATCCGCTCCCTCAGGCCGGGGTAGCGGGACTCCAACCCGTCGAAGACCTCGGATAGGGTGCCGCCCGCCAGCTCCACCGCATCCGCCCCAGCAGAGTACTCCAGCAGGGCTCGGGGCAGGATGACCTCCACCCGAGCGTCCCCCATGGAGGCCGGAGGACGATTCCGTGGGGCTTAACCCTTTGGGGATGTCGACGGGGTCAATCCACCACAGCGTCGGGCGGGTGCTTCTCCGTGATGTCCATGACGATCCGCGTCTCCACGTCCGCAATCCCCAGGGGGATGAGGCGGTTGTGGATGATGTGACGCAGCTGCTGGTTGTCCTCCGCCGCCACCTTCACCAGAAGCCGGCGCTCCCCGCTGACGTGGAAGATCCCCGTCACCTCCTTCATGCCCACCAGGGACTCCAGGACCCGGCTGCGATCCTCGGGCTCCACGTTGCAGAACACGAAGGCCTCGGAGCGGTAGCCCAGGGCCCGCTTGTCCACCCGGGCGAAGTACCCCCGAATGACGCCCTTGTCCTCCATCCGCTGAATCCGCTCCCGGATGGTGGACTCCGACCGCTTCAGCCGTCGCGCGATCTCCGCCACCGTTGCCCTGGCGTCCCGCTGAAGGACGTTCAGAATTCTCCGGTTCATTCCGTCCACCAGGCCCTCCATGGCCCTCGCCACGGGGGGAGATGGCCCTCGCACCCTATAAGACCGTGGATTCCACGGTCACCCTCCCTTAGGTCGCGGGGTTCCGCGAGTGCGGCTTAAGTACCTCCAGGCCCCAGAATGGGTCAAGAGGGAGATCCCATGGAAGACATGATCAAGATGTTGGCCAACGCTCCAGAGGAGGAGCGCGAGAAGATGATGACCGACCGGCTGGAGATGTTCGCCACCATGCCTGAGGAGAAACGGGTGGAATCCATCGCGCAACTCATCCAGGGCTTCGCCAAGCTTAAGCCCCAGCAGCGTGAGCAGCTCATCAAGGGGAGAACGATGATCATGGCCTCCCTTCCTGAGGACCAACGTAAGGCCGTCATGATCGGCCGCATGAAGGCCGGGATGCAAGTGCCCAAGGAGGTCCACGAGTCGGACATGCAGCTCACGGAGCAGGCCCTTCCGAACCTGCCGGAGAACCTGCAGGAAAACTTCAGATCCACCATGCAGGCCGTGAAGCAGGGCATGGAGGCCCAAATGGCGAAGCCAGCGGCGACTGCCCCCGAGACGGCCCCAACGGCGGGCGGACCACCGCAGCACCACGGGAAGCCCATGGTCCTGAAGGGCGTGTTCAGCAAGAAGTACGTCTGCGCCGTGTGCAACTACAAGCAACCCGCCTAGTTGGCGCGACCTGTCCACCGGCGGGCCACCCTGCCTCCAAGGAGGCGGGGTGGCTTCAGCCTTTTGTCGGCATTGAGAGAAGAGCGGAAGCCCGCTTCAGGGCGAGGCCACCGCCCCCACAAAGCGCCTCGGGTCCCCCGGCGTGACCTTACCCTTCGACTGCAGCCAACGACCCGCATGCGTCCGCGATCACGACCCTCCGGGCCTGCACGAACCCGATGATGGTCCCGAAGTACCTCCCGATGCCGAAGAAGATGAGGCCCATGCCGACGAAGTTCCACGGCTCCCGCAGCGCCGACAGGATGTCGATCCGGGACTGTACGGCGTTCGCTGCAGCCTGATCTCCGGCCAACAGGGCGCCTCGGTGCTCCAGCTGCAAGGTGGCGTGCATGGGCAGCACCAGGGGGAACGTGGTGGAGACCATGATAAGGGCGCCCACCAGGATAGGGAGGAAGAGCTTCTTGCCGAAACGGGACATGGCGTCCTTCTCTCGCGCCCCCACGTCCTCCTCCACCACCGGGGGGGCCGACGGCGAGACGGCCTTGCCCTTGGCCTTGATGATGGCCGTGAGGGTGGGGAGGAGGACGGCGCCCATGCCTCGGAGGTTGATGATGATGACGCCAAGGGTCAGGCCGATGGCAAGGAACGCGAGGGCCATGCCGACGAAGCGGAAGTCCGGCACGAGCTTCGTCAGCAGATCCCGGAGGAAGATGAGGTCCACCAAGGCCGCCCCGTTGGCCCCTTGAAGGGCGATGACCTCCCAGGAGACGAAGAGACGGAGGGAGGCGGGGACGAAGAGCAGGAGAAGCGTCAGGATCCCTCCGCCCGCAAGGTAGCCCGCCACGCGCTCCGGCCAGACGGGCTGCTCCACGGGGGTCGCCTCAGCCCCCGCCAAAGTGAGGCCCATTCGATGGATGAGATGGCGCTGGTCCCGCAGGGCCTGAATGATGAGGAGGAGCCAGTAGACGATGCCCGCCAGCAGGATGACGATGCCCGTCACGGCGAGGACGGGGAAGAGGGAGGTTGTCCATGCCACGCTGCGTGCCGCCGCCACGTTCGTCCCGCCGCTGGCGATCAAGTCAGCCCGGGCCAATCCTCCGAGGAAGCCTACCGGATAGCTGGCGAGGAGGGAAACGACGAAGCCCACTCCCAGGAGAGCGAAGGGGAGCCGGGGAAGCTTCGGCACGAGGGATTCCTCCATCTCCGTGGGCTTTCCCGTGGCCAAAGGGCCGATGAGGCGGGGGAGCATCCGCGCCTGGAGGCGGAGGTTGTAGACGATGGTGGCCAGGCTCAAGCCGATGCCCAGGATGATGAAGGAGAAGCTCCCCGGACGCTGCGGGGTCCGCAGTACCTCGACAAAGCCGGCCCAAGTGGCCGTGGTGAAGCCTGCGAAGTTCAGGCCGAGGATGCCCGCCGCGGCCAGGCCGCCAGTCAGCGCGAAGAGGAAGTTCACGATGACCAGGGAGAGGCCGACGAACAGGAGTTTCGGGAAGGTCCCCGCGTAGCGGGGCTGGGGTGGCGGCGGGACCTGGCGGTCGGGGAAGGCCTGGGCATAGGCCGCCATGGCCTCCCCTCCCGCGCCTCGGAGGTTGAAGATAATGACCACGATGGACATGCCGATGCCGAAGGTCAGCAACCCCAGGCCGACGAAGTTCCACGTGGGAGTGATCACGCGAAGGATGTTCTCCACCTGCGTTGCCTGGATGTACGCGGCCGATTCCGTCTGCCCGGCCACCTCCAGGTCATGAATCGTCTGGAGGGCGGAGGCCTCCCACGCCCCCAGGCCAATGGCGGAGATGGCGATGAGAAGCCCGAGGAGCAGGTAGATGTTGAAGCGTCGCGCAATCCGAATGAGGAGCGGAGACATGGCGGCTGCCTGCATGGACCCGGGACGGGAACCCCCGTTCACCCTTTAATCAGTTGTCCGTGGTTTGGCTCGGGCCAGACTCGAGATTCCGTGCGAAACCGCGGACGCTTGCCCTGGCTTCAACCGGGGCGCGGCGGCATCCAAGGGGACCATCTCCCCCCTCTCCTGGACCTGGGAGAGGGGGCGTTTCCGGTCCAGGGGCCTTAAGTAGGAGCGGGCTCAATTCTCGCGGAGGGACATCTTGCCAATCTCCATCGGAATGGGATTCGTTGCGGGCTTCGCGGCAACCGTTGTCTTCACCCTTCTCATGGCACCAGCGATGATGCGAGGGCCTACGGTCATCCAGGCCATGGCTGCCCGGGTGATGGGTGGAGATCCGGCCGAGCGGCCAGTCATGATGACTGGCCTGGTCATGCACCTCATCTACGGCACCGTCATGGGAGGCATCTTCGCCTGGGGGGCGGAGAACCTCCTCACGATCGTGAACCCCCTGGTGACGGGGCTGCTCTTTGGCCTCCTTCTGTTCCTCATCATGGTCCTCATCGTCATGCCCATGGCGCGAGCTCCCATGCCCTCCATGGGCATGGTGGGCATGGTTCTCGTCGTCCACCTCGTCTACGGCCTGGTTCTGGGGAGTCTGGCAGCCTTCCTCTCAGGCGTATCCATCCTGTAGCTGGGAATTGGCGCAACGCCGCGTTGATCCGACGGGCTTCCCTGCCCCGTCCGCGTGCCTCCTGCACCCCGCTACGATCCCGCCTCGGCCTTCGCGAGCTTCCAGGCCGCGTTGACCAGGGCCATGTGCGTGAAGGCCTGCGGGAAGTTCCCCAGCTGCCGCCCCGTCTCCAGGTCCGCCATCTCCGCGAACAGCCCCAGGTGGTTCGCGTACCCCTGGAGCTTCTCGAAGATCGACTTTGCCTCCTCCAACCTTCCGGCGTCCGCCATCCCCTCCACCATCCAGTAGCTGAGCATGAGGAAGGACCCCTCCTGCGGGCCCTTCTCCCGGAACCGGCGGACGAGTGGGCCCTCCCCTAGGTCCCTCCGTATACGATCGAGGGTCCCCTGGAAACGGGCATCCTTCCCCGAGAGGAACCCCACGAGGGGAATCACCAGCAGGCTGCCGTCCACCTCCTCCCCCCCGTAGTACTGCGTGAAGGCGTTCAACTCCTCGCTGAACCCCACCTGCAGGACGTGCTCCCGAATGCGCTCCCGCACCTCCGTCCACTGCTCGGCCCGCCGTGCGTTCCCCCAGCGGCGGGCCACCTTCACCGCCCGGTCCATGGCCACCCACGCCATGATGTGGGAGTGCACGTACCGCCGTTCGTGCTCCCGGAGCTCCCAGATGCCGCTGTCGGGACGCGCCCAGTTGGCGGACACGAAGTTCGCGATGGACTCCACCGTCCGCCAGACGTCGTCGTTCATGTCCGCGTCCGTGTGGTAGCTGAAGTGGAGGGCGTCGATGACGGAGCCGTAGACATCGAGCTGGAACTGGTCGTAGGCAGCGTTCCCGGCACGGACGGGGCTCGCCCCCCGGTAGCCTCGGAGGTGGGAGAGGATCTCCTCGCGGAGCTCCGCGTCACCCTCTACGCTGTACATGATCTGGAGCTGCTCCAGGTCCAGGGTGTGGCCCCGCAGCCTGCGGATAAGCCAGTGGCGGTACCTCCGCTCCTCCTTCGTGTACCCGCAACGGTGGAAGGCGGAGAGGACGTAGGCAGAGTCCCGGAGCCAGGAGAAGCGATAGTCCCAGTTCTTGGCGCCGCCGGGGACCTCGGGGAGGGAGGTGGTGGGGGCGGCGATGATGGCCCCAGTGGGTTCGTAGATCATCAGCTTCAGCACGAGGAGGGACCGCCGCACGAGGGGCGCCCAGGGGCCGTGGAAGACGCAGCGGTTGATCCACTCCTTCCAGTAGGCCCGGGTCTTCTCCAATTTCTCCGCCGGGCGGAACTCCTGGCACGGCCGGAGATAGTCGTCGGCCCAGCGGAGGATGAGCCACCGCTCGTCCCCCTCTTCCAGGGGCTCCTCCCCTCTGGCGACCCCTTCGGCGGCCTCGAGGCGCATGTCGGTGGCCAGACTCATCCACTCCCGAGAACCCCGGGCCAGACAGCCGTCGTCTCCCACGTGAAGCTGGGCGTGCTCCATACCGTAGCGGAAGCGGGGTTCATAGCGGACGCGGGCCGTCACCCGACCCTCCTCGCACCGCAGGCGCCGGTGAACCTCGTGGAAGGCCTCCAAATCCCCGTTCTTGAGATAGCACGGCATGTAGTCCACCACCTCCAGGACGCCCTCTCCCGCCCGGAGCCGGGTGCGCAGGAGGTTTGTGTCCTCCATGTACGCCTGGTCCGTCGCCGCCAGGTCCGCGACCGCGACGTCGAAGCGTCCGCCCATCTTCGCATCGAGAACGGCTGCGAAGACGCTCGGGGAGTCGAACCGCGGGAAGCAGAGCCAATCGATGCTTCCCTCCCGGGAGACCAGGGCCGCCGAGTTCATGTCGCCAATGAGGCCGTAGTCCCCGATCTCGAGGTAGTGGTCCTCCGGCATGGCTCAGGGGCGGAGCGGAGGACTGCGATAAAAAGGGCGCGCAGAGGGCTTTCCCGGTGTGGCGCGCGAGCGGCAACCCACCGACAATGATGGTTTTAAGGAGGCAATTCCTTGCATGGATCGTGGGCCCATAGATCAGCGGAAGATCGCCGCCTTCGCAAGGCGGAGGTCGCGGGTTCAAATCCCGCTGGGTCCACTCGAACTCAGGTTTCGCACCCCACTCCATCCCCATCCCCGTCGAAGTGGTGCGGGTCCGGTGCAAGCACCTCGAAGTTTCGGTAGGCGATGTCGCCGCAATCTAGGTCCGGCGGAGGCGGCGGGATGCACACGGTCGGATAGGCGGGGTCACAGCCCTCCTCCCGCGGTGGCGGTGGCGGGGGCGGCGGAGGAGGCGCGTCGCACCCCGTCCATGCATCGTCCTCGAACTCGCTCTCCGCACAGAAGTCGTAGTACGTCTCCGCGTGCCCGGAGGAGATCATCGCCGCATTCGCGTTCGTGCCGTCGCAGTGGACGACGGCGAGGATGCGGCCAAACGGGTCGTCGCCAATCTGGAGGTCGTCCTCGTCGACCAGGGCTGGGAAGCCGAGGCAGAGGTCCGTCAGGAAGTCTCGCGCTTCCGGTCCCCCCGATTGGCTGAGCTCCGGGGCATCGACGAGCACGAGACGGATCCGGAGATCATCCTCGACTTCCAGCGTGTCGCCATCGATGACCCGTGTCACGTCGCCCTCGATGCAGAGGCCGTCGGACATGGGGCAGTCCGACGATTCCTTGGGCAGCTGGGGAGGGGGAGGGGAGGCGAGCTGGACCACAGCGACAGTGCCTACAACGGCCACCACCACCGCCACGGCGACGAGGGCCACAATCCACACTCTCCCAACGGCCATCCCGACCAGCCCCGCGGGCCACCCTTTCCCGTTTCCGAGGAAGTGCGTCGGCCTGATAACTCTTCTCACCCATCGCCGTCCCGGGACACCAAACCTTAAAGGCGGGCCTCGAATACCATGCCCCGCGGAGGGTATCGGGGGCCGTCTGTTGTCCTCGAAACCGGGGTGGAGACGCTCGGTCCTCACGGGAGAAGGCCGATCCACTCGCTCCTGGGCCACTCGACACCGCGCTCACAGTGGATTTGGACGGAACCGAGCATGAAGATTGGGATCGCGAAGGAGGTCGTGGACGGCGAGCGCCGGGTGGCCCTCACGCCCGACGCCGTCCGCCGATTGGTGAACGAGGGGCACGACCTCCTCCTGGAGGCCGGCGCGGGGAAGGGGTCGCACTTCCTTGACGCGGCGTACAAGGAGGCGGGCGCGCAGATCGTGAAGTCCGCCGACGCCCTCTGGGGGGAGAGCGACATCCTGGTCAAGGTCCGACCGCCCGCCAAACGGGAAGGCAGCCACGAGAGCGACCTCCTCCATGAGGGCGAACTCCTGGTCGCCTTCCTGGAGCCCCTCGGGAATCCAAAGGGCATTCTGCGGCTGGCGGACAACGGCGTGACCGCCTTCGCGCTGGAAATGATCCCCCGCATCGGCCGGGCCCAGTCCATGGACGCGCTCTCCTCCCAGGCCTCCGTGGCCGGTTACCAGGCGACGCTTATGGCTGCGGCCGCCTCGGCCAAGTTCTTCCCCATGCTGACCACGGCCGCCGGGACCATGCGTCCCTCCAAGGTCCTGGTTATCGGGGCTGGGGTGGCCGGCCTACAGGCCATCGCCACGGCGCGCCGGCTGGGCGGAGTGGTGGAGGCCTTTGACATTCGCCCCGCGGTGAAGGAGGAGGTGGAGAGCCTGGGGGCGAAGTTCTTGCAGGTCGAGCTGGAGGAGGAGACGGAGGCGGAGGGAGGGTATGCGGCAGAGGTCTCGGAGCGGGCGCAGCAGGCGGAGCAGGCCATGCTGGCGGAGCGCGTGGCCGCCGCCGACGTCGTCATCACGACGGCCCTCGTTCCGGGGAAGCGGGCCCCGCTTCTGGTCACCAAGGCGATGGCGGAGGCCATGCAGCCGGGATCCGTCGTCGTTGACCTGGCGGCGGAGCAGGGCGGGAATTGCGAACTGACGAAGCCCGGCAAGGACGTGGTGCGCCGTGGCGTCACCGTCCTGGGGCCGCTCAACCTCCCCTCCACCATGCCCATCCACGCCAGTCAGATGTACGCGCGCAACGTCTCCTCCCTCCTGGAGTACCTCCTGCGCGAGGGGGAGCTTCACCTGGACTTCGAGGACGAGATCGTGGACGGCAGCTGCGTCACCCACGGGGGGAAGGTGCGCCACGAGAGAATCCGGGAGGCCATTGCCCAGGCGAACTGAGGGAACACCATGCACGAGCCGCTCATCATCGGTATCTTCGTCTTTGTTCTGGCCATGTTCGTGGGGTTCGAGGTTATCACCAAAGTGCCGCCGACGCTGCACACGCCCCTCATGTCGGGGGCCAACGCCATCTCGGGCATCGTCCTCGTGGGGGCCCTCCTGGTGGCCGGCCCGCGGGTGGGCAACCTGGCAGTCCTCTTGGGGCTCATCGCCGTCGTCCTGGCCACCATCAACGTGGTGGGCGGCTTCCTGGTGACGGACCGCATGCTGCAGATGTTCAAGCGGAGGTAGGCGTGGCCAACAACCTCCTCACCGCCATCGAGCTTTCCTACCTCGTGGCGGCCGCCCTTTTCATCCTGGGGCTCCGCTACCTGGGGTCCCCCGCCACCGGCCGGCGCGGGAACCTCCTGGCCGCCCTCGGCATGCTCATCGCCGTGGTGGCCACCCTCCTGGACCGCCAGGTCCTGAACTACGAGATGATTGCCGTGGGCGCCCTCATCGGCTCCGTCCTGGGCGCCGCCGGGGCGCGCCTAGTGAAGATGACGGCCATGCCCCAGATGGTGGGCCTCTTCAACGGCTTCGGCGGCGGGGCCTCCGCCCTAGTGGCCGTCGCGGCGTTCTGGGGGCCCGTGGTGGCGGGGGAGGCATTCCGCCTGGAGACCTCCGTGGTCATCCTAATCGGCATCCTCATCGGCGGGACGACGCTGACGGGCAGCCTCATCGCCTTTGGGAAGCTGCAGGGCGTCGTCACCGGGGCCCCCGTGACCTATCCCTTCCAGCACCCCATCAACGGCGTCCTCCTTTTCATCTTCGTCGTGGGCGGCGCCTACCTCCTCTTCGCGGAGCTGAACACCACCCTGTTCCTAACCCTGGTGGCCATCGCCCTGGTCCTGGGGGTCCTGGTGGTCCTCCCCATCGGTGGGGCGGACATGCCCGTGGTCATCTCCCTCCTAAACTCCTTCTCCGGCCTGGCGGCCAGCACGGCCGGCTTCATCCTGGAGAACAACATGCTCATCATCGCCGGGGCCCTGGTGGGCGCCGCGGGCCTCATCCTGACGCAGATCATGACGAAGGCCATGAACCGGAGCTTGGCCAACGTGCTCTTCGGCGCCTTCGGCGCGGCGAAAGGTGTCCCCGCCGGCCCCGCCGGCGTCCCCGCGGACCGAACGGTGCGTTCCATCGACGCCGAGGAGGGGGCCATGGTGCTGGGGTACGCCCGCTCCGTCGTCATCGTCCCCGGCTTCGGCATGGCCGCCGCCCAGGCGCAGCACGCGGTGGCAGAGCTGGCGGACCTCCTGGAGGTGCGCGGCGCGGACGTCCGGTACGCCATCCACCCCGTGGCGGGCCGCATGCCCGGGCACATGAACGTCCTCCTGGCGGAGGCCAACGTCCCCTACAACCGTCTGTACGACATGGACGACATCAACCCGGAGTTCGGGCGGACGGAGGTGGCCCTGGTGGTGGGGGCGAACGACGTGGTGAACCCCGCCGCGCGGCACGACCGCGGGAGCCCCATCTACGGGATGCCCATCCTCAACGTGGACGAGGCGCAGCATGTCATCGTCATCAAGCGGAGCATGAACCCCGGCTTCAGCGGCATCGACAACGAGCTCTTCTACGACGAGAAGACGATGATGCTGTTCGGCCACGCCAAGGAGGCGGTGACGGACCTGCTGAACGAGGTCAAGGAGCTCGCGTGAGAGCCACTCCGATGACAAGGGCGCGGGCTGGGGGATGCCGACACGCAGGTGGACCTGGGCTGCGGCGCCTCGACAAAGCCTAAGCCCTCAGGCGTCTTTGCAGCGCCGCGGCGGCGACATGGGGAACGAGGAGACGGCGGCGGCACGGACGTACCACCAGGCCACGAAGCACTCCCCGCTCAGCCTCCGCATGAGCACCCACCGCCTGGATTGGCCCAACAAGCCCCGCCCCTTCAAGGTCTACCGCGGCCTGGAGCCCATTCCCCTTCCCCGTGGCATCCCCGAGCCTCAGGACCACACCTTGCGGGCGATGGCCACCACGCCCTCCGGCGGGACTCTGGACCTGGCGGGCCTGGCCCAGGCCCTCCACTACGCCGCGGGCGTCACGAAGGAGATTCGCCTCCCGGACGGGGAGCCCTTCTACTTCCGGGCGGCGGCTTGCGCGGGCGCCCTCTACCCCGTGGAACTCTACGTTGTCGCTGGACCCTTGAAGGACCTGCCCGCCGGGGTCTACCACTTTGCCCCGAAGGATCACGCCCTGACCCCCCTACGGCAAGGGGACTACCGTCAGGTCCTCTCGGAGGCGGCGGGGGAGCCGCCCCTCGCTTCCTCCGGCGCGGGCATCGTGCTCACGGCCCTCTTCTGGCGCAGCGCCTGGAAGTACCAGGCCCGAGCCTACCGATACTGCTTCTGGGACGCCGGAACCATCCTGGCCAACCTGCTGGCTGTGGCGGGGTCAGCGGGACTCCAGCCACAAGTCGTCGCGGGCTTCCGAGACGGGAGCGTGGATCGTCTCCTGGGCGCGGACGGGGAGCGCGAAGGCAGCCTGTGCGTGGTTCCGCTAGGGGAGGGGAAACCGTCGGCGAGCCCGGTGGCGGAGGTCCGCCCGCTGGAGGCAGAGGTTGAGCCCCTCTCCCCAGAGGAGGTGGAGTATCCGGAGATTCAGAACCTCCATGCAGCCTCCGCATTGGAGCGCGTGGACCACGTCTTGCGGTGGAAGGGCGGGTTGGAGGAGGAAGGACCGCCGGTTCACCATGGCCGCACCTTCCTCCTAGCGGACCCCCAGCCGTCGTCCCGCCCTTTGGGGAAGACCATCCTGGCTCGGGGCTCCACGCGCCGCTTCCGACGCGCCGCCATCACCACAGACCATCTGAGGGCGATCCTCCAAGCGTCCACGGGCCACCTTCGTGCCGACTTCCTGGCGGACGGACGGACCCTGGTCGACCTCTACCTCATCCTCAACCAGGTTGAGGGACTCCCCCAGGGGGCCTACGCCTACACGCCCCGCTCGCAGGAGTTGGAGCTCCTGAAGGAGGGGGCATTCCGGGCGACGGCGGGGCACCTCTGCCTGGATCAGCCCCTGGCGACGGACGCCAGCGCGATCTGCTTCTTCCTGGCGGACCTGAATCCCGTCCTTGAGCGGTTCGGGAACCGTGGCTACAGGGCGACCCAGCTCGAGGCGGGGATCCGTGGGGGCAGGATGTACCTGGCCGCCTATGGCCAAGGTCTGGGGGCAACCGGCCTGACCTTCTACGACGACGAGGTGGTGGAGTTCTTCGCCCCCCACGCGGAGGGGAAGGACGCCATCTTCGTGGTGGCCCTCGGCCGGGCGGGTCGTGTGGGGTCCCGGGTGACCCCCGTCCGCCTGGGGACGGGCACCGGGCCGAAGACACGCTGAGCTTCCGGTCGTCCGGGAAACCTCTTTACGGAGATTGTAGTACGCCGTTGCGTCCCGTGCCCGAGAAGGAGGAGAAGGTCAACCTGGAGGCCCTGGCCGACCGGATGGAGCAGCTGGAGAAGGCCATGGACCGCCTCAGTGAGCCCTACGGCCAACTGGTGGGGTACCTGGGGCGGCTGCAGGAGATCTCCCGATCCTACTTTCGCCTGCTGGACCTCCTGCAGAAGTACGGATCCCTCTCCCCCGACATGGCCATTCCGGAGGTTAAGGATCCCATCTCCCGGGAGATCGTGAACGTGCTCTTCGAACGGGGTGGGCGCAACATCTCCCAAATCACCGAGGTCCTCCGGGCCCGGCGCGGAACCGCTTCCCGCCGCATCGTCCGGGAGCGGCTGAAGCAGCTGCGGGAAAGGGGCGTCGTCTACGCCTCCGGGGGCTCCCGGGGGACGGCATACGACGTGACGGAAGAGACGGTGCGTCGGTGGTCCAAGGTCCTGGGCCTCATCGCCCCGGAGGAGGGGGAGGAGGGACCCTGACCGCCGCCGAGGCGACGCGTGGTCACTCGTGCCCACTTCCTTTAAGGGAGGGGCCAAGGATGACGAGGGTGAGGTGAACGACGTGGTCGAGGATGCCGAGGAAGTGCGGGAGATTCTCTCCGTGGTCTCCACGGAGATCCCCAAGCTCCTGAACGCCATCTCCGAGTCCATCTTCAACCCGGAGCAGACGGAGCAGTACGCCAAGGCCGTGGCCGACTTCTACTCCCGCCTGAAGGAGGCGGGGATGGAGGATGAGCAGGCCTTCCGGCTCACGCAGCAGTTCATGGACCGGACGAACTTCGCCGCGATGATCCAGGAGGTCATTGGCGGGAAGGGGATCAGCTTCGGGAGGCGCGGCCGCCGCCATGAGGTCGAGGGTGCCGTCGAGAAGGCGGTGAAGGAGAGGATCAAGGAGAAGCTGCAGGACCTCGAGGACGAGGGAGAATGAGCGAGGGACGCGAGGTCGTCCTTGCCGTCGCCTCGCGGGTGCCCTTGCTCCTCGGACGGCTGGCGAGGAGCCTTTTCGGGATGGCGTTCCAGAGTCGAAGGGCCGCGACCTCCTTCCGGAGAGCCCTGAAGCGGAATGGCGTGGCGCCGAACCTGGCTCGGAAGCTCACAGCGCAGTACAAGAGCCAGTTCAGCTTCATGCGGCTATTGAGGAGCGCCATGAGGGCGGCGCGGAGCGACTGAAGGTCCCCGCTCGCCCCGTAGCCCGGCCTCGGGTTGGGCATTCGGCAAAGAGGACCTGGCTGCTGCCAGGTTGGGTTTCTTGCAGCCTAGGCAGGGGCAGGGTTGAGGCCGCCGCTCTCCTCTCCGCGCCCCCGCTGGCGCAC
>CAYGBN010000001.1:9167-74928 GCA_964348155.1 uncultured Methanomassiliicoccales archaeon | reverse complement strand
TTCCGGTCGTTGTCATCTGGAACCGCCCCGTCCAAGATCTGACGGAGCACCCAGGACTCGGAATTCGCTCCATACTCTGACCTCGCGTAGCGCCTGAGCTCTCGGGGATACTTCACGGGGTCCACATCCAGGCGCACACCGCCCAGGGGGAACGTCACCATCTCGCTCACCTCAACCCTTCCGAGGGTGGTCAGGGGGGTTGACCTCAGCGGGCTGAAGTGAGCAGGAGGTGACCAGCCGGCCTCGTTCCCCCTACCTCAGGGCAGATGTCCGGCGTTCCCTCGGGTCTCTCTCAGGGGCGCCGGGGGGGAGAACCAGCGAGTGACCGAAAGGGGCCCCTAGGGCGGCGGGTTCCCGCAGCCCGGCGAGCCTTCTCACTCTTCCTCAGCCGACTCTTCCGCCGGCGGCTCTGGCGCGGGCGGTTCGGGCTCGGGTGCGGGCGGGGCGGGCGTCGGCGGCGCGGCCGGCGCGGCAGGCATGGGAGCCGCCGGCATCGCCATGGACGGCTTCCAGACGATGCCCAGAATCCCGCCAATCAGGCCGAGAATGGAGCCTATGATGACGCCCCATACCGTCGGGAGTGCCACAATCGCAACGACGAGGGTAATTACCCCTCCATACGTTGCCCTCTTTTGGTCTGTGGTGTAGAGCCACACAGCGCCCCAGATTGCCAGAGCCATGATCACAATGGCCGAGGCGATGATGGCGATGCCTATCTCCGGCAGGAACAGCGCAATAAACAGGCCGCCAAAGCTGATCACGATGAGTCCACCGATGATGTGAAAGATCGCTGCAATCAGGGCGAGCACAAAGGCAGCTGTCGGACGTTCTTCCGCCATTTCGTCCCCTCCGGGCGCGGGAGAGACGTATCCTCACTTAAGTCTTTCCTGCAAATCGAGGCGAGGCCTGGCAATGTGACAACGACCCTCGACGCCTCACCTCCTTTCCGTCAGTCCACGCGTGCCCACCTCGCTCACCGGCGACCCCCTCCCACACCTCCCAACACGAAACCCTTTAGGACGCCGCCGAATAGTGTCTGGGGGGCCGATGATGTCCGACGCCGCCGTGGACTACTACCGACGGAAGTTCGGGGACGACCTGGAGGCAGCCTTCATTCACGTCGTGAGGGAGGTGGGCGAGCTGGCTCGCGCGGTGGAGCGGGAGCAGAAGGAGCTGGCCGCTCACGAGATCACGGAACTTGCCGCCCTCATGAGGTTTCTGGCCAGCCACTATGGCTTCGACCTGGAAGGGAGCGTGGCCGATCTCTACAACAAGAAGCTTCAGAAGATGGAAGGCGCGTAGCTGCGCGCACCCCCGGGGGCGCGTTCCCCAGCGAGGATTCCGGTGCCTTCGGACCCCCTCTTGGCAATCAACCAGGACGCACCGCGTGATGTCGCCCTTATAAAGGCGCGGCGGAGGCCACAACCCTTTTCTACGCAAGTGTGATGCCTTGGCTCATGGCAACCTTAGCGCAAGCAAAGACCTACGGAGGTGTAGGATCGATCTTGCTGCTGGTGTCTGTCTTTATTCCCTATGCAGGCATCGCCGTCTTCATTGCGGGCCTTGTCTTGATCCTCGTGGCCGTCAAGTACATCGCGGACACCCTCCAGGACCGTAACATCCTGAACAACATGCTCATCTTCGTCGTCATGGCCATCGTCGGGTTCGTCGTCCTGATCCTCTTCGTCCTGGCGACCGTCTTCACCTTCATCGGACTGCCCGGCGTAGGCTTTGACATCGGGGAGCCCCCGGACATCACAGAGGGAGACTTTATCGCCCTCTTCGTGGGCATCATCGTCGGAGCACTCGTGGCGTGGATCATCTACCTGATCGGGGCCATCTTTATGAAGAGGAGCTACGATGCCATCGCCGATCGCCTGGGAGTGAACGCGTTCAGGACCACCGCGCTGATCTTCCTTATCGGCGCCGCGCTCCTGATCATTGGCATCGGTGCCATCCTGATCTTTGTGGCGGGCATCCTGCAGATCGTGGCGTTCTTCTCCATCCCGGACCAGATGCCGCAGCCCGCGATGGCGACAGCGCCCCCTCCGGTGCAGTAGGTCTAGCCGTTCCCTCGACCAGCACAGGCCCTGCAGCCCGTGAGATATGGAGTCGGTCAGAAGGAGCCGCGCTCGTGAACGAGAAAGAGGAACGCAAGCTCGCCGTGGACCTCTTCAATCATGTCTGGGCGCTCCTCGACAAGGAGGAGCGCAGCCGCGAGGAGGAGGATGCGATGCTTCACGCGGCCCACGCCTCCCGGCACCACTGGGGGAGGGTTGGTGGGCCGGAGAACCTGGCCCGTGGGGAGTGGCAGGTCTCCCGCGTCTATGCCGTCCTCGAGAGGCCGGAGCCCGCCATCCACCATGCCCAGCGATGCCTGGACATCTGTCAGAACCACGAGATCGGGGACTGGGACCTCGCCTTTGCCTACGAAGCCCTGGCCAGGGCTCACGCCGTGGCCGGGGACGA
Organism: uncultured Methanomassiliicoccales archaeon; assembly: GCA_964348155.1. Taxonomy (GTDB): domain Archaea; phylum Thermoplasmatota; class Thermoplasmata; order RBG-16-68-12; family JAJISG01; genus JAJISG01. The sequence continues at coordinate 72,459 of CAYGBN010000001.1, read as the reverse complement.
GGAACGGACGAGGGCGTACCTGGCTCACGCAGAGTCCGCGGGACGGGAGATCCGCGAAGAGGAAGATCGGAAGCTGCTCTTCGACGACCTGAAGACGATTTCCGTCCCGCGCTGAGGGCGGCCGTCTGGGTGCACGGTGACCCTATCCCCGCCGTGCCGGAGCTTGCACCGAGGCGACAACCTCGTGGATCTCCAAGACGTTCTCCCCCGCAAAGGCCTCGCGCGGGGGCGGGTTGGCATGGGCCTCGGCGAAGGCCTCGCTCTTCGTCCAACCCTGGAAGTCCTCCATGCTCTCCCAGTAGGTCTTCACGATGTAGTGATTCCCCTGGATGGGGCGCAGAATCTCGTTTCGGATGAACCCCGGGAGCCCCGTGATGGACCAATCCCGATCCTGCCAGCGCTTCTCGAAGTCCTCCTCCCACCCCTCGGCCACGGGGATGCGGTTGGCGACGACGACGACCATGAACCCGTCATCGAGGGTCACGGCATATAAGCCAGGCCTCTGCGACCTGTCACGAGGTCCCGGTCCTGCCGGGGAAGAGGGAGGCACGCATCGTGCGGCCCACGGCCCAGGGAAGCCCTCGCCATCTCGAGAGCCTCACGGACCGAAAGGCCTCGTCAAGTTCCCTTCGCTCGCTTCCCGTCAGGCGCCAGGCAAGGGCGGCGGCGGCATCCTCCACATGGGCTGCGTTCTTCGCCCCGGGAATGGGCAGGACGGGGCCCGACGAAACGAGCCAGTTCAGGGCAACCTGGGCGGGCGTCACGCCTCGCTTCTCCGCCATACGGCGCAAGATCTCTAGGGCGGGCTCGGCCCGACGCAAGTTTCCGGGAGAGAACCTGTAATTGAGACTCCGAACGAGGTCTCTGGGCGCCGCCCCCCGCGCGTACTTCCCGGTAAGGAGCCCTTGCTCCAGGGGGCTGTACGCGATGAGGGTCACCCCGTCCTCCGCCGCGTACTCCAGCAGCCTCCTCTCCGGCTTCCTCCGAACGAGGTTGTAGTGGACCTGGTCGGAGACAATGTCCTCCGAGGCCAACGCCTCGCGCGCCCGTCGTAGCCCGCCCACGCCGACGTTGGACATGCCGAGATGCCGCACCTTCCCCTTCGCCACGAGCTTCTCCATGGCCCGGACGACGCGCCCGATGGGCACCATCGGACTGGGGAAGTGGAGCTGGTAAAGGTCGAGGGCGTCGATCCCGAGGCGCCGCAGGCTCCGGTCCGCCGCCTTCTCCACTGCTCCGTCGGTCACGCGCCACGGCAGGACCTTGCTGGCGACGAAGACCTCCTCCTGGCGCCCCTGCAGGGCCTCTCCTAGGAGGGCCTCCGATTGCCCGCCCCCGTAGACCTCCGCCGTGTCAAAGAAGTCGAGGCCCAGCGCGAGGGCTCGGTCGAAGGCCTCGAAGACGTCCGCCCGCCGGTACCCTCGGTTCCATCCCCACGAGGAACTGCCCCATTGCCAGATGCCGATGCCGACGGCTGAGACGCGTTCCCCGGACCGGCCGAGTTCGATGCGTGGAGGTTCCGGCATGGGACTTCCGCAGGTGGGGACGTAAGGGGCCCGTCCTCTAAGAGCGTGCGGGACCGGGGCGGGCTCCCTTCGACGACGGCGCCAACACTGCGCGCAGGGTCCTGCATGGGCTCGGGGGGAGGGCGCTAGGCAACGTCTTGCGCCCTGAACGCGGCAATCTCGCCCGTCTCGTTGTTGAACCTGATGTGGAAGCGGTAGGTCTCTTCCCCCCGCTGGGCCGTGCAGTCGCGCCCCCGAAAGTCCCCCACGATCTGGATCTCGTCCACCGCCTCCCATCCCGCCTGCCGCTTCACCTCCTGCACCATGTTGTCGAAGGCCCTGGCGCAGATCCAGCAGCAGAAGAACATCCGCTGGCCGTCCACCTTCTCCCAGTAATCCCCCCACTCGGAGTCGCAGAGGGCGCAGGCGTTTTCAGGCACCCTCATACTGCTCCGCCCTCTCCAGTCTCGCCTGGAGGTATCGGTCGAAGGCGTCGATGGATTGCAGGAAGGCCTCGCGGACATCCTCCCGCCGACCGGTCTCCTGGGCGTACTTCTCCACCAGGGCGAGGGCCTCCTCCGAGTGCCCCACGTCGGCCTCGTAGCCCTCCCGCAGGAAGTCCTTCACGGCCCCAGGGATGGAGGCGTCTTGAAAGAGGGCGGGGTCGAAGTAGGTAACGGAGGCGCCCTCCTCCACCATGCGACGGTTTGCGATGAGCTCCAGGCTGTGCATGGCCGCCATGACGTCCACCCAGTGGCCCTTCTCCGCCAGTCTCCGCCAGAAGGCCAGGGCCTTCCGCGTTTCCGGCAGCGGGGCGGTGGAGAGAATCTCCCCCCGGGGCAGGCCCAGGGACTCCCCCATCCTCAGGAGGAGCTCGTAGTGGGAGGGCTGCCCTGGCCGGCCGCCGAACTCCGTGGCAATGTTGTCGATTTCGTACAGGGTGACGTCGTGCTTGTCCGTCTTGGCGATGACGTTGGCGCAGGAGCGGACCCACTGCCGCAGGAAGTGCTGGTGCTCCACCACGTAGCCCAGGAGGACGGCCCGCGTCGGACGCTGAAGGGCCTGGACGAAGGGGTGAGGGGGCTCCCCCAGGAACCGTCCGATGAATGTGCGCTTAATCCAAGGGACCAACCGGTCCGGACGCTCGTCGTAGGCCTGGATCTGCGCCGCCAGGGCCTCGGGGCCCACCTTCCTCCTTGTGAGGTTTCGGTTCATCCACATGACATGGTCCGCCTCGCTCTCGGCCGCTCGACGGAGAAGGTGGTCGGCCACCTCCCGGTATCCCGCCCCCGTCTCGTGGCCGCAGACGAAGCAGCGCATGGCTCCCCTCGTCGAGCCTAGGACGTGGCGCCGTAAAGGGTTTGCCTCACAGGGGAAACTCTTCGGGGAGGCGGGCCCGAAGCTCCCGGTACTCCTCAGTCCCCCCAGATGCCTCCCGAATCCGACGCAGCCGCGCCCTGCACTCCTCCGGCGTCATCCCTCGGGCCCGCGAGACCATCCGCACGGTGCCCTCGAAGTCCTCCCGGCAGGCGCGAAAGCAGTTGACCATGCCGTGAAGGAGCTCCCGGTCGACGGCGTCCACGGGTTGTCAACGGCATGCTTGTGTTAACCCTTCCCCTTGGGAAGGAGCATGCTTAAGCCCAGGCAACCATGGCCCGCCAGGATGGGAGGGAAGACCTCACGTGCAGCTCCGGAGGCGGTGCAGGCAGCCCGGGCGATTGCCCAGGACCTCGTAAGGAGGGGTGCCTCGGCGGTGGTCCTCTTTGGCAGTTTCGTTCGTGGGGATGCCTACCCGGAGTCTGACCTCGACATCCTAGCCGTCGGGAAGGGGTCCTCCCACCTCAAGCGTCACGACAGGTTCCTGGCATCCATCTCATGGAAGACGGCCGATCAGCTGCGGAAGGACTTCCGCACGCCCGAGGGCGTCGGATGGGCCATGGGGGGCTGGAGGCACGCGGAGATCCTGGACGACCCCGAGGGCGTCGCGTCGTCCCTTCGGAGGGAAGCCCTCGACCTGGACTGGGACGCGGTGGCGGACCAGTGCGATGCATGGGTTGCGGAGGAGGTGACGGGACTCGCCGAGGAGGTGCATCGACTGGTGGGAAACCGGCAGCGCGGCCGAACAACGGTGGCGGCCGTCCAACGGTCCGTTCTTGCCTTCTCTCTCGCGAGGATTTTGGCCGTCCACCGTCGCATCATCTACGACTCGGAAAACCAGATCTGGGACTTGGTGTCCGAGGCCATGGGCACGACCTGGGCGAGGGTGCAGTCGAAGGCTCTCGGCCTAGGCGGAGAGAGCTATGCAGAGACGTGCGACGCTTCGTTGGAGCTCTACGCGCTGGCAGCGGTGACAGTGCAACGTCTCCTGAACGAACGGCAATACGGCGTCGTGGCGCACGCGTGCGAACTCGCAGGCTGGCCCCTGGCCGAGGGGCAGAATCCGCAGATCCCTCACAGTTCCCGCACGAAGTGATGCATGATGGCCACTTCCCCCTCGAAGCGCGCCATTGCAGACGGAGAGTACCAGATGTCCGCCAGGTGAGGGGCGCCTCTCAGGCACGCGTCCCTGATGTCGCCCGCCGAGACGCTCCGAAGGACCTCCAACGCCTCCGTCTTGTACCGTCGCAGGAACTCCTTATTGGGCTCGAACAGAAGGTCGACGATGCTCACCTGCCCCTCCAGCCAGTCGGCGAGGGCGTCAGGGGGGGCCGAACGGACGCCAACCTCGATCTGCGTCAGAAGCAGGTCGCGGGGGCCGCCGGCCATCATCGCTCGCGTCTAGGCCCTTCGCCTCCCTTAAGCCTTCTCCCGTCCTCCTGCCGGTGCGAGGAGCGAGGATGGAGCGACCTGGAGGGAGATGTTATCGTAGCCCGCGGCCCCCCGGGGAAAGGGGGACTCACGCAAGGGCTCCTGGGGGACGCCGTCGCCATCCGTCGCACGGACGAGAATCCGATATCTCCCCCGGACCGTTGGATGCCACCGGTACGTCCAGATGACCCAGGTCAGCTCCGACAGAGGGGGCTCCTTCAACGTGGCCTCCTGCCAGGTCGCCCCGCCGTCGGTACTTACCTCCACCCGGGAGATGCCCCGGTCCCCCGCGAAGGCCATACCGCCCAGGGTGATCGGCGTCTCCACCGTCCGTCCCGAGGGCGGCGTGGCGATGATCGCGGTGGTCCGGATGGTCCCCTCGTTCGTCCACCCCTTCTCCTGCCAGAAGCCGAGGTACTCCCCCGTCACCAGGTCGACCTGCGTCACCCACTTGGCGGAGAACATTCCGTAGAGCCCGGGGACGATGATGCGGGCGGGGAAGCCGTGCTCCCTAGAGAGGGGCTCGTCGTTCATGGTGAGGGCCACCATGGTGGCGGGGTCCTCGGCCTTGGCCCTCGGGATGCCCACCGTGTAGCCGTCGACGCACGTGAACGCCACCCAATCCGCGCCGTCCAAGGGCTCCGCCTCCGCGAGGACCTCCTGCAGCGGGATGCCGTTCCACTTGGCCGTGTCGATGAGGTTGCCCCCCACCTCGTTGCTCACGCACTCCATCGTGACGTACTCCTCGGCGTTCATCCGTTGCACGAGGTCTTCGTACGTGTGGGTCTGGGGGGTTCCCACCAATCCGCCGACCGCCAGACTCCAGGTCCCCGCGGCCACCGCCGGGTCCACCACGTTCTTGGAGACGACGTAGAACTCCTCGTTGGTGGACACCTCCTTGGCGAACAGCTCCTGAATGGTCGCAAAAACCACGCGCGATTGGCTGGCCACGAGCCGCCCGAAGCCGATGACGGCCAGGGCGACGGCCCCCAGGGCCCCTGCGGTCGCCACCATGAACTGGCGCCGGGAGAGGCGGAACCCCTCTGGATACCGCGCGGAGACGTCCACGAAGAAGTAGTCTAGGAGGGTGGCGTACAGAGCATATCCTAGGAGCTGGCTGAAGGCCGCCCAGAGGGGACCGGCGAGCGTGTTCAGGCCCGCGACCCCCCCTCCGACGCTTCGCAGCATGTCTCAGCACTCCGTGCTCGAGGAGCAGGGCGACGGCCGTGGGTCCCAAGGCGAAGAGGACCCACATCGCCCCTCGGTGCCGCAGACGGGGCTGGATCCAGCGGTAGAACAGGGCGTAGACGCCCGGGAGCGCCAGGAAGACGGACACGGCGAACGCGATGCCCAGGAGCTTGGCCCCCTCGCCCAGGGCCTGGACGGCGAACGACTCCGCCGAGCCAGGGATGCGGGCCACGACGAAGTCCACCGCGAGCTCCGGGAGGAAGATCCCCAGCCCCATGAGGCGCAAGGGATACGTGAGGGCCAAGGCGGCCGCGCCCGCCACGACGCCCGCGCCGAACCGCGCCCAGGGAAGCCCGCGGAGCCATCGGCTCATGGCGTGCAGGGCGGAAGCCATGGGCGCCATCAGATGGGGTGGGCGCCTTAAGCGTTCCCCCAAAACCTACCTCAATCCGGTCTCCAGCCCGTCCCCTCTTAAGGGAGGAGCGCCACTCCTCCCCCATGCGGCCCGTGCTGTTCGTTCCTGGCGTCATCGTCGTCCTCATGGGGCTGGTGTGGGCCCTCCAAGGAGCGGGTTACCTCCCCACGACGTTCATGGTTGGCCCGCCCTGGATTCTTATCGGGGCCGGGGTTGCTTCCCTCGGGGTCGGCGTGGCCGCAATGGGCGCCCTCAAGAAGTAAAGGGAACTCTGGGAGGAACGGCCCATGAACGTCGACGGCGTCCTCGGACGCAGGCCCGGATTGGCGGCGGCCCTCCTGAGTGCGACCATCTACGTGATCCTCGGATATCTCCTCCTGGCCCCAAGGAGCACGGCCCCCTTCCCGGAACTCCGCCTCCCCTTCTCTCTGGCCACCGCCACGTCCAACGGCCTCACCTTCCTCCTGTTGGCCGCGGGATGGGTGGCCATCCGCGCCGGTCGTCGAGAACGCCATCGCCTCCTGATGGAGATGGCCCTCCTCTCCATCTCCGCCTTCCTGGTCCTCTACGTCACCCGGCAATACGTGGTGGGGACCCTGGAGTTCGGGGGGCCTCCCCTTCTCCACCGTTGGCTCTACCTGCCGCTCCTCCTCCCCCACCTCGCCATCTCCGCGGCCGCGGTCCCGCCGGTCCTCTACAACTTCCTCGTGGGCATGACCCGAACGTTGCCCAGGGTGGGCCTCACCCTGCACCCTCGAGTGGGTCGGGTGGTGGTGCCTCTGTGGCTCCTCAGCTCCGCCCTGGGCCTGGTGATCTTCGCCCTGCTGCAGGCCTTTCCCGGCTGAGGCCATCCGACGACTCAAATAGGGGCCGCCGGTTTCTGCACGTGGGTACATCGTGTCCAAGGGCCCCTGGCTTCTCGTTGCTGGTGTCATCCTCTTGGCGACGGGTGGTGGCCTGTTCGCCGGCTTCGCCTTCGGCCTCATCGGGGGCTTCGTCCCGACTATCCAGGAGGTGTCCCGGGGGGCGTACGCGAACACCACCGTCGCCCTCCGCGAGGGGGAAACCCTCACCTACTTCGTCGGCATCGACAACTACTCGGCCGGGGACGAGGTGACGGTCTTCTTGCGCCTGCCAGAAGGTGCAACGCAGGGCCGCACCACGGTTCGGGGGGAGGAGCTGGCCCAAACCTACCGGGCCACCGTTGCGGGGGAGCACCTCGTGGTGGTGCAGAACACAGGGCCGGAGGCGGTGGTCGTCCTCACCTTCGCGGCGCCTCTGGACCCCCTGGCCGGGGTGTGGGTCCTTTCCGCCTTCCTCTCCGCCGTGGTGGGCTTCGTCGCCCTGGTCGTTGGCATCATCTTCACGGCGGCGGAGCGCCGCTCTGCCAGACAGACTTGAGGGGGCGCATTTGCCATTCAACTGCTCAGGCGGGACATTGATCCACGGCATGCGAAGGGAGGAGGGATGACCGGCCGCGTCGTCTCCATCCACATCGCCCCCAAGGCGAGCGCCCCCACGGTCTCCGTGCCCCGGGTCCGGGCGGTCGCGGGGAGGGGCCTGGAGGGAGATCGCTACTTCAGGGGAGCGGGGACCTACTCCGAACCCGCAGGGAGCGATCGGGAGCTGACCTTCATCGAACTCGAGGCCATCGAGGCGTTTCGCGAAGAGTATGCCTCGGACATCGCCCCGGGAGACGCCCGGCGCAACATCGTTACGGAGGGCGTCTCCCTGAACGACCTGGTGGGGGTGGGCTTCCGCGTGGGAAGGGTTCTGGTTCGAGGAGTGCGGCTGTGCGAGCCCTGCCGGCACTTGGCGGGATTGACCGACGCGAACGTGCTTCCGGGCCTCGTCCATCGTGGAGGATTGCGCGCCCAAATCCTTGAGGGCGGCATCGTAAGAGTCGGAGATCCCATCGCCGTCGAGGAGGATTGAGGGCGAATCGGAGCCTGGGCAAACCGGCCGGGCTACATCACGACATCCCGCCCCGAGCACGTGAAGTCCACGGCCACCGTGTACAGGGCGGTGGAGGTGCTCTGCTCCTCCACGACCTCCCCGTCCCTCAGAATGGCGACGGCCAACGTCCCGGGGTAGCGCTCCCCCGTTCCCCCATCCACTCCCTTTTGGAAGATGGCGACCATGGCGTCCGTGCACGCCTCGACCTCGAGGACCTTGGCGCCGCACCCTTCGTGAGAGGTCTCGTCGCCGTCCACCGTGATGCCGCCGGTCCAGCATTGCTCGGAGGGGAAGGTCACGCGCACCGCGTAGGTCGGTGGCGCAGCCAGGAGGGGGGGAAGAAACGTCCATGCCAGCACCCCCGCGACGACGAGGATGGCCGCCAGGAGCAGCGGCCTCCAGGGAACGGAGCCGCTTCTGCCCCCCTCGTCGCCCCTTGCCATCCCTCGTCCTACGCACGTCTACCCCATGAGGGTTTCGTGTCACCCCAGCCTCCGTCGTGCCACTTTCGGCCATCCCCCTCCGGGAGGCCCATAACGGGGAACTCTCTGCGCGGTCATGTGGAGTGGCTCAAGGGACCGCACGTCCCCCCTGCACGCGACACCTTCCGCATCCGGGAGGTTCACGTGGACCAGGCCCTCCGGAGGGATCCCCTCCCCGGACTCCCCTATTCCTTTAACCCGTACGTGGGGTGCTACCACGGTTGCGTGTTCTGCTACTCCCCCCGCCTGCTCCGCATGGAGCGGGAGGCGTGGGGAGCTTCCGTGGTCGTGAAACGCAACGCCCCCACCGTCCTGGCGAAGGAGGTGCGGCGACTGCCCCAAGGGCTCGTGGCCATCTCCACGGCAACGGATCCCTACCAGTACGTAGAGGGAAGATATCGCGTCACCCGGCGGGCCCTGCAGGTCCTCCTCCGCGCGGGGTGGCCCGTCTCCGTCCTCACCCGTTCCCCCCTGGTGTTGCGGGATGCGGACCTCTTCGCGGAGTTCTCGGAGGTCGACGTTGGGATGTCTCTCCCCACGATGGACGACCGGGCCCGCGCCCTGCTGGAGCCCTGGGCACCCTCGGTGGTTGCCCGTCTCCGATGCCTCAGGGCCCTGTCGGATGCGGGCGTTCCCACGTCGGTGGGGTTCGCGCCGGCCTACCCTCCAACCAGCGGATGGACGGCTCGCCGGGTGGCGGAGCGGCTCGCTGCCGTCGGGGTGCGGCGGATGTTCGTTCGACCCTTGGACGCCCGGTGGGGCGTTCGCGAGGCGATCCTTCGAAGGCTCAACGGATCCCCCCTTGCACCAGACCTCCTCCGGATGTCGGACCGTCGCTTCATGGAGGCCTACGCGCGGGCCGTTGCCCGGGCCTGCCGGGAGCGGGGCATCGACGTGCAGAGCCGGGAGCTCAGCTTGGGCGTGCCGGAGGCTGCGGCCTCGCCGGCGGCCCGGGAGATCTCTGTCAGCCGAAGCGCTAGGCTCGGGGGAGGGGGTTCACGTCGCCCCACTCCGGGTTGAACAGGAACTCCTCGCGCATGTCTTGCCAGTGGCGGCTCCCCATGTAGCGGTCGGGGAGGACCGTCTTCAGGTACTCCACGTACGCCTCCCGTTCGATGGGCTTCCCGCCTTCCAGCAGAAGGTGGCCCTCCACGTCGTAGGGCAGGTACACGTACCCCAGCCGTCCCGTGGTGGGGTCTCGCTCCCGATGGTCCGCGAACTCCGTCAGCCCGCGGAATCGGAAGAACCTTCGGTCGGGGAGCCGGAGGAGGTCGTCGGGGCCAAGGCCGTGGCGGCGCTCCCCCTTGACCTCGATTCGACTCAGGATTCGCTCCGCCTCCGGACGGCCGCATCCCACCTTGGCCCGGATGGCCGCCAGGTTGATGTCCCGGACCTTTCCCTTGACCTCCCGCGTGTAGAGGGCCTGAGCCGCCGCGTTGGCCATCGTCTTGAAGATGCCCTTCACGTGCTGGCCGCTCAGCTCGCTGCCGAACATCTCCAGCCCCCGGGGATACCACATGTTGACGGTCTCCTGCATGGCGTCCATCCCGAAGTTCGAGGCGTCCTGCACGGCCGCTGCGGCCATGGCCTTGAGGAGGCGCTCCCCGGCCGCCAGGTGGTACGACTCCTCCATCCACCGCATGAAGGGCATGGAGAGGGCCATGGGGGCGTAGAGGAAGTGGTGCTGCATCTCGAGCTGGTACTTCCCCACCCGGTCGATGAGGGCCAGGAAAGTGGCGGTGTCCAAGAGGCTCTTGAACTCGATGTTGAAGGCGTCCAGGACGTGCTCCCCGGGCCGCATGGCGAACAGCTCCTCCATGGTCTCGCTGGCGGCCCTCCAGCCGTCTCGCCGATCCCACGTCGGGTCCAGGGTGAGCACGCCGCTCATCTGGTAGTGGTGGCGGAGCTCCTCGACGCAGACCCGCTTCGCCGCGAAGCTGACGGCGTCGAGGTCGTGGCCGTTCCCCACCGCATGGATCCCCTCCACGATCTCCCGGTCCAGCCCCCGCAGCCCGCCGGTGTCGATGGGCCGGTACACCATGCGGTGCTGCTGGATGCTGCCCAGCTCCGTGGAGGCCTGGGCCTTGATGATCCTTAACGCGAGATCGAACTGGTCGTCGTTCATCTCCTCCGCCCGGGCGACGCGCCACGTCAGGTCGGCGGTCCCCCCGTCGGCCCCCACGACCCTGCTGGCGAACTGGGCGAAGGCGTCCGGCTTGGCCAGGATGACGGAGAGGTTCGTGGGGAGCAGGTTGGGGTAGAACCGCTGCCACGTGGGCACGTCCTGGGTCTCCGGAAGCTCGGGGAAGTACGTGTCCTGCCAGCGGTTGGCCTCCTCCTGCCACCGGGGCGGAAGCGGTTCCTCCGCGAACCCGTCCATGATGGCCATGGCTACGATATAGCTGCATCGTGATTAGAAGGTTTCGGCGAGTCGAAATTCACAGGCCTCCCCCGTAGCCTTAAGGGGAAGGGTGCATGGCATGGGTGTGGGCACAGACCCCCGGGGCATCCTGCTGGACGTCGACGGCACGCTCTTCGACAGCTTTCCCGCCATCCTGGCGGCCATGAACGATGCGCTGGACGAGGCCGGCGAACCGCACCTCCGGGCCGCGGACCTCCGCCCCCTGATCGGGATGCCCGTCCATCGCCAGATGGCCCTCCTTCGAGGCATGGAGGGCGCCTCTGTGGAGGCGATCCGGGACGCCTACTACCGCCACTTCGAGCGCCGGGTGGCGGAGGGGATACCCCTCTACCCCCGGGTCCCGGAGACGCTCGAGGCGTTGGGGGACCGACCCATTGGCACGATGACCACCCGCCGGACGGCCGTGGCCCGGCGCATGCTGAGGGGGGCCCGCTTGGAACCTCGGTTCACCGCCGTCGTGGGGGGCGATCAGGTGACGCGGCCCAAGCCGCACCCTGAACTGGTCTACCTGGCGGCCACCGCCGTCGGGAGGCCGGCGACCGCGTGCATCGTCGTGGGCGACGCCCCGGTCGACGTCCTTGCAGGCCGGCGCGCGGGAGCCTGGACGGTGGCGGCGACCTACGGATACGGGGACCTGGAGGACCTGCGGCAGGCAGGTCCCCACGCAGAGATCTCCTCGGTGGAGGACCTGCTCCCCGTCGTGCGGGCGCTCGAGGCCAAAGGTGCCTCTTGAGGGGCGGCGACCGCGAGGCGGGCGGCCGGGGGAGAACGTTGATGTAGCGGTCAAGCCGTCTACGTTGGAGACGCGGCGGATTCGATGACCGACGAACTGCGACGCCTGGTCGAGGGTGCGGAGGCTCGCTGGCTGGAACTCTGGCGGCGCGGGCCGACCCGGCTCCAATGGACGAGCCTCCCACCACAGGCTGGGGATCCTGCCCCCGATCTCGAACTGGAGGACGCCGAGGGAAGGCGCGTCCGCCTCAGCGAGTTCTGGCGAGACCGCCCCGCCCTCCTGCTCTTCTGGAGGCACTACGGCTGCGGCTGCGGCATGGACCGCGCCGGGCGGCTGCAGGAGGAGTTCCCGCAGTATCGGTCGGCCGGGGCGAACGTGCTCGTTATCGGCCAGGGGGAGCCCGCCAGGGCCCTGGCATATGCGGAGACCTACGGAATCCCGTGTCCCGTTCTCTGCGATCCCGACTTCCGGACCTACGAGGCCTACGGGCTCCTGGAGTTCACGCCTTCCCAGGTCCTCTACGACGCCTCGTCCGAACTGTTGCGCAAGGAGTACGAGGCGGGGGTCGCCCTGGCGGCGGCACGTCGGGAGCTGGGTCGGCCCCTGGTGGACAGCCCGTGGCAGGCTCCCGGGGAGTTCGTGGTGGACCCCGCCGGCGTGCTTCGGTTGGCCTACCGGTACCAGTACTGCGAGGACTACCCGGACCCGCGCGTCCTCCTCGCCGCCATTCAAGAAGCCTCGGGGTAGCCGAGGATCCGGGGGACCCGGCACGATCGCCTCGGCCCTCTATGCCGCCGTCCCGATCTCCCGCCGCAGCCATCGAAAGCGCAAGAGTACGCCCGCATTGGCCAGGACCCCTCCTACGATGACGGCGAGGAATCCCCTCCACGCCAGCTCCTGGTCCGGGCCCGTCGGCACCATCCCCATGAAGACGTAGCGGACCTCCACCTCCTGGGAGAGGGCCTCGTACCCCTGGCCATGGGCAAACACCAGGTAGTAGGTTCCCTCCTGCGGGATGTTCGCCTCAAACAGGGCGTCCGACCCGCTGATCCGCGTCGCGGAGGCGGGCACGAGCCCCGTGGTCTCGTAGATTCCGTAGGCCTCCTGCGGCAAGAGGTAGACGGCCACGGCTCCGCCTGCGCTCTCCGCGAAGCTGACGGACACGCGGCCCCCCGCCAACATCTCGAGCTCGAAGAAGGAGTACCAGCCCGGTCCATCGGGGATTCGGAACGTCTCCCGCCCCTGGACAGAGGCGGAACTCGGCGTCCGGGCGGCATCCAGGGCCAGGAGGCCCACCAGGACCAGGAGCGCTGCTGCCACGAACACGACGCGATGGGACCTCAATCTCCCTCCTCCAAGGGCGCCCCCGCAACCCTTCGCCTTTTATTAAACCCTATCGATATTATCGCTTCTGCAAACAGCCCGACCGGGAGGGGGAGGGTTTATGCCAAGGGGCGGGGAATGAACCACACATGGCTGGGCAGCTCACGTCCAAGAGCCGGCGCCTCCTGGACGGCGCTAATTTCGCCCACCTTGCCACCCTCCTTCCCGACGGCTCCCCCCACGTCACCCCCGTCTGGGTGGACCGGGAGGGAGACGTGGTCCGGGTGAACACGTCGGAGGACCGCGTGAAGACCCGCAACGTGCGGAGGGACCCCCGGGTGGCCCTCTCCCTGACGGACCGGAAGGATCCCTACGAGCGCGTGGTCATCCGTGGACGGGTGGTGGAGGTGACGCGGGAGAGCGCCAGGGCTCACATCGATGCCCTGGCCCGCAAGTACACGGGCGGGGATTTCCGGACAGTCCCTGGTCAGGTCCGGGTCCTGCTCCGGATCGAGCCTACGCACGTGATCGACTGAACCTGGGGACGCCACATGACACCACACCCCGCCACCCGACTGAACGACGGTTCTGAGATGCCCGTCCTGGGATTGGGCATGTGGAGGCTAAGGGAGGGCAAGCAGGCCCGGGACGCCGTCCGGCTCGCCTTACAGCACGGGTATCGCCTCTTCGACTCGGCGAGCTACTACCGCAACGAGCGTTCCCTGGGCCAGGCCATCCGGGAGTCGGGAGTCCCACGAGGCGAGGTCGTTGTCACGACCAAGCTCTGGAACTCCGACCACGGGTACGAGGCTGCCCTGCGTGCCTTTCGACGGAGCCAGGAGAGACTGGGCCTCGGGCCGGTGGACCTGTACCTGATTCACTGGCCCGTCCAGGGGAGGCGGAAGGACTCCTGGCGGGCCCTGGAGACCCTCCACGAGGAGGGGGAGGTCCGCTCCATCGGCGTCTCCAACTACATGGTCCACCACATGGAGGAGCTCCTCGCGCACGCGGAGGTGGTTCCTGCTGTGAACCAGATCGAGCTCCACCCCTTCAGCTACCGTTCCCGCAGGGCGACCGTGGAGCTGTGCCGCCAGAACGACATCGCGGTGGAAGCGTACAGCCCCCTCACCAAGGGCCGGAGGCTTGGGGACGCACGGGTCGAGGCCGTCGCCACCGCCTGCGGGAAGACCCCCGCCCAGGTGCTCATCCGCTGGGGCCTTCAGCACGGCTTCGTCGAGATCCCCAAGTCCTCCCATCCGGCGAGGATCCACGAGAACGCCGACGTCTTCGGGTTCGAGCTCTCTCGAGAGCACATGGAGACGCTGGACGGACTAGACGAGGCCCTGTCCACGAGTTGGGACCCCACCAGGCAACCCTGACTCCCCGAGAGGGGCAGGTTTTTATGCATGGGGGCTCCATCGGGCCCCTTCCCAGGGGGAGCCCAAACATGGTCGTCCGATGGATCGTTTTCGTGCACGTGGGGGCCGCGCTCTTCTTCATGCTGGCCCATGGCGCCTCCGCCGCTGTCGTCTTCCGCCTGCGAAAGGAGCGGGACGTCCAGCGGGTGGGGGCCCTGCTGGACCTCTCCCGGACGACCTACCGCGGGATCAGTGTTACGCTCCTCACCCTCCTCGCCACGGGCATCGCCCTCGGCTTCCTGGGCAGCTGGTGGGGGCGGGGCTGGATCTGGGCCTCCCTGGCCCTCTTCTTCGTCATCACCTTCGCCATGACCCCCCTGGTGGCCATCCCGTACAACCAGGCCCGGCGGATGCTGGGCCTGAAGTTGCCGACGCCCAGCCGTGAGCCCGTAGAGGCACCCACGGAGCCCCCCTCACCGGATGACCTGGCGCCCATCCTGGCGGGCCCGCGGCCCATGGCGGCGGCCGTGCTGGGACTCGTGGGCATCCCGGTGATCCTGTGGCTCATGATGTTCAAGCCGTTCTGAGGGGGCCTGGGCGGACTACGTGAGGGGGCTGCGTCTGCCTATTTCTCCACCGTAGGGGAGGGTGCGGGCGCGGCCTCGGCGACGCCGCCCACCGGAGCCCTCGGCCGCCACGAGTACACCGCGATGCCGGCCAGGGTGATGGCCGCCCCAACGCCCGCCAGGGGGTCCAGCGACTCTGCCGCCACCAAGAACCCCAGGACGAGGGCCACGATGGGCGTGATGAACGCGATGAAGGACATGGTGGTCACGGCGACGGTCTTCAGCAGGCGTAGATAGCCAACGAAGGCGACCACGGTCCCGAAGACGGCAAGGTAGAGGATGGAGAGGATGCCTTCGGGCCACCCCGGGGCCGCCAAGGGTTCGCTCGCTCCACGGGAGAGCAGGAACAGGCCCGTGGCCCCAATGAGCATGGCCGCGGCGTTCCACGTGTAGGGGCTCCCCTCCTTCCCCCACCGCTTCATGGCTACCGAGGCCGCGGAGGCGCAGGCGGCGCTCACCACAACGGCCGCCATGGGGAGGGCCTTCGCCCACCCCACGCCCCCGAGTTCACCGCCGAACACGAGGACGATGCCTCCGAACCCCAAGGAGATGCCCGCCAACCGGCGGGGGGTCAGCTTCTCCTGGCGGATGAGGCCGTGGGCCATGAGGGCCGTCTGGAAGGGCATGGTGGCGAAGAGGACGGCGGCCAGGGCGGACTCCACCCCGTTGGCCTCCGCCCAGTAGATGAGGCCGTAGTCGAAGGTGAAGAGGACGACGCCGACGAAGGCCACGACGCCCCACTCCACCCGCCCGCGAGGCCAGGGCGCACGCAGGAGAAGAGAGAGGGGAACGAGGATCGCCGCGGCGATGGCGAATCGAATGGCGGCCGCAAGGAAAGGGGGGGCCCCCTCGAGCCCGATCTTGATGGCCAGCCACGTGCTCCCCCAGACGAGAGCGAGGAGGACGTAGATGCCGGTGTCAGCCCAGGTACGTGCCGCCACGCCCCACGGACGCCCCCCCTGCGAAAAAGGTTTGTCCCGTGGGAGAGCGGAGCGCCGTCTCCGCGGCCCCGGCCCGCCCCCCCCCCCTCCCATGGCCCGGGTCATGGGACCCATGGCGAACTCGACTCGTTCTAGTTCGTGAGAATAACCCCGGCACCTTCATATCCGGACAAGGGGGAGGCCACCCATGGCCCAGACGCACGCTCCACTCGACGCCTCGTCCAGTGCGAAGGGAGGGGAGGAGAGGTTGTTCCTGGTCTTCTGGTGGCTCGACCAGACCCCCTTTGTGGCCCGCTTCCAGGATGAGGAGGAGGCGGACCGGGCGGCTCGGGTCCGGAACTCCCTTGTCGTGGAGCTGCGGGGGAGGGACCTGCAGGTTCCCCGGGTAGTGGACTATTACCGGCGAGACGAGGGTGGACGTCCCCTGCCAGCCAAGTGGATGGAGCTGACGCGTCGGGCGCCGCCGAAGGTCTTCCACGGTCGCCTTCCCGTCTGAGGGAGAGTCCATCCCGGGCAGCGCAGGCCCGGCGTGTGGCCATCCCAGGTCCCCCAGGCCGCTGGGCGGGGAAAGCCTTAGATTGCGGAAGGACCTCTTCTCCTTCAGATTCTAGCTGGGAGGGACGTGGATGACCGCCGTGCCGATAACCACGCCGAGGCTTCTGCTCGCGTCGGACCCCGACGAGGTGGACCGTCAATCCGAGGAGGGGCTTGCCCGCGCCCGAGAACTCTTCGCGGAGATCCTGGGGGAGGGCGGGCCCCGAACCCTGGAGAACACCCTGGCACCCTACGACGCGCTGCGACGGGAGGTGGCGGAGGTCTCGGACCAGGGGGATGACCTCTCCAACCTCCACCCAGAGAAGGGCATGCGTGAGGCGGGGGAGCGGGCCCACCAGGCCGCCGAGGCCCTGCAGACGGAACTCGCCCTCAACCGTGATCTGTACGAGGCCTTCGCCGGTCTCGACGTAGAGGGGGAGGACGAAGAGACGCGCTACGCTGTCTTCAAAATCCTCCGGGACTTCCGCCGTGCAGGCGTGGACCGAGACAAGGCCACGCGAGGGCGGATCAGGGAGCTTCGGGACGCCATCGTCGCCGTAGGGCAGGAGTTCGAACGGAACATCAGGGAGGACGTCCGCTCCCTCCGGGTGGAGCCAGAGGAGCTGGACGGGCTCCCCCAGGACTTCGTGGAGGCGCACGCGCCGGAGGAGGACGGCAAGGTTTTCCTGACCACGAACTACCCCGACCTCTTTCCCGTCCTGAAGTACGCCCGGCGGGAGGACCTGCGATGTCGCCTCTACAAGGAGTACCTCAACCGGGGCCACCCCCAGAACTTGGAGGTCCTCCGGCGGCTGCTGGAGCTCCGCCACGACCTGGCCCGGACGCTGGACTACCCCACGTACGCCGACTACGTCACGGAGGACAAGATGATCGGCAGCGCCGGAGCCGCGAGGGCCTTTGTCGACCGTGTAGCCGACGTGGCGGGCGAGCGGGCGCAGGAGGACTACGGGGAGCTGCTGGAGCGGAAGCGGCAGGACGACGCAGAGGCCGAGCGTCTGGAGCCCTGGGATCGCATGTACTACCCGGAGGTCGTCCGGTCGGAGCGCCACGGGGTCGACGCCAAGGCCGTCCGGGCCTACTTCCCCTTCGAGCGGGTGCTGGACGGCCTTCTGACCCTCACCAGCGACCTCTTCGGCGTGCGCTACACCCGGGTCGAGGACGCGCCGGTGTGGCATTCGTCGGTGCACTGTTACGACGTCTACGAGGGGGAGGAGCGCATGGGCCGAATCTACCTGGACCTCCACCCCCGGAAGGGGAAGTTCACCCACGCGGCCTCGGCGAACATCGTCCGGGGGGTGCGGGAGACGCAGTTGCCCCAGGGCCTCCTCATGTGCAACTTCCCCGACCCCCGCAAATCCAAGGGGGCTCTCATGGAGTACAGCGACGCGGAGACCTTCTTCCACGAGTTTGGCCACCTGCTCCACAACATCTTCTCCGGCCGCGTCCGGTGGGTTGAGAACGCTATGGACCAGCTGGAGTGGGACTTCATCGAGGTCCCGTCCCAGATGATGGAGGAGTGGGTCCGCGATCCAGAGGTCCTCCGGCGCTTCGCCATCCACCACGAGACGGGCGAGCCCATTCCCAGGGAGTTGGTGAAGAAGCTACGTGCGGCGGACGCCGTGGCCCGGGGCCTCTTCGCCCGACGGCAGATGTCCCTGGCTGCCCTCTCCCTCGGCTACTACACGCGCGACCCCGAGGGGCTGGACACCACCGCCTTTGCCAGGGAGGTCCACGAGAAGTACGACCTGCTGCCCTGGTTCGAGGACACCCACTTCCAGTGCGGCTTCGGCCACCTGAACGGCTACTCCGCCATCTACTACACCTACATGTGGTCCCTGGCCATCCAGAAGGACATGTTCAGTCGGTTCGCCTCCCAGGACTCCCTCCTGGACCCGGCCGAGGCCGTGCGGTACCGACGGCTGGTCCTGGACCCGGGAAGCAGCCGCCCCGCCAACGAGCTTGTGGAGGGGTTCCTCGGGCGAGCCCACTCCTTCGACGCCCTGGAGACCTGGTTGAACCGTCGGCCCGCCTAGCCAGGACGCCCCCCGGTGGCGGGTCCGAGGGCGCCCAACATTTATCCGAGGGGCGAGCCTAGCGCGGGCGATGTCGGACTTCTCATCGTTGGAGAAGAGGATGGGACGGGACGTGAAGGCCCTCCACGACTTCCTCTGGGCGCCGGCCTGGAAGGGGGATCCCGACCAGCTGGAGGCGAACCTGCGGGAGGAGGCGGAGGAGCTGGATGCCCACCTCGGGGCCGAGGGCGCCCTCTCCCGCAACGTCGAGAAGCTCACGGAGGCGTGGGGGGAGGAGGAGTGGAGGCGCCAGCAGGCGCCGGCCCTCTTCGAGCTCCTGCACCACACCTTCGGCCTCGCGTCCGCCGTGGACATGCAGGGACGACGAGAGTACCAAGGGGCCGCCACCAACGCCGCGGAGGTGGCGGAGAGCGTGAGCATCGGCCTCTGCGGCGCCGCGGGATGCTTCCCCCTGGTGGAGGAGTGGGAGGGGGGCAGGATCGATGGCGAAACCTTCGCCAAGGAGCTGAGCCAGGTCTTGGCGCAGAAGGGCATCGATCGCGCTAGGGACTTCCAGCGCCTCTGGAACGCGGCCGTCGAGCTGGGCAGGGAGTGGGACTGGAACACCACCCAGGAGCGCCGGGCCCTGGCGGCCAAAGCGGCCGTCGCCAATGCCGCCTGGTGCGCCGTGGCGGGGGTGGAGATCCGAGAGAAGCTGGGCGCCGCCCCCGGGACGCCCTACCGTGACGTCCCCGGCCTCGTCTTGCGGGTGCTCGCTCGCCTCTGACGGAACCTTATTAAGCCACCAGCCGAGTAGACGGACCAGGGTCCTCCCAGGCAGCGGGGGGACCCGCGAGGCGTTCCTGAGTGGCGAGATTGCACGACTCCTTCGGGGCCCGAGACCGGTTCGACACGGGAGACGGCCTCGCCACCATTTACCGCCTCGACCGCCTCGAGGAGGAGGGTCTGGGCGAGGTCTCTCGCCTTCCCTACTCCATTCGGGTTCTCCTGGAGTCGCTCCTGCGGAACGAGGACGGGTTCGAGGTCACGGCCGAGGATGTGGCCCACCTGGCGGCGTGGGGCCCCACCAAGCCCGCCTCCCACGAAGTCCCCTTCAAGCCCGCCCGGGTCATCCTCCAGGACTTCACGGGCGTCCCCAGCCTGGTGGACCTGGCCGCTATGCGCTCCGCCATGGAGCGCCTAAGAGGAGACCCCGCCCTCATCCAGCCCCAGGTACCCGTTGACCTCGTCATCGACCACTCCGTCCAGGTGGACCGCTTCGGCAGTCCCGAGGCCTTTCGGGTCAACGCGGAGTTCGAGTTCCGACGCAATCGGGAGCGGTACGAGTTCCTTCACTGGGGGCGGAACGCCTTCCGCCACTTCCGGGTCGTCCCGCCGGCCACGGGCATCGTGCACCAGGTCAACCTGGAGTACCTGGCCCTCGTGGTGGCTCGCCGGGAGGTGGATGGGGGCTCCGTGGCCCTGCCGGACAGCTTGGTTGGGACGGACTCCCACACCCCCATGATCAACGGCCTGGGGGTCGTCGGCTGGGGCGTCGGTGGCATCGGTCCACGGCCACGGACCTGGTCCTCACGGTCACGCAGATGCTCCGGCAGAGGGGCGTTGTGGGGAAGTTCGTGGAGTTCTACGGCGATGGCGTCTCCACCATGAGCGTCCCCGACCGCGCGACCATCAGCAACATGTCGCCGGAGCAGGGAGCCACCATCGGCTACTTCCCCATCGACGAGCGCACCCTGGAGTACCTCCGGCTGACGGGGCGTGGGGAGGCCCAGGTGCGGTTGGTGGAGCGGTACGCCCGGGCGCAGGGCCTCTTCCGCACGGAGGACGCTCCCATGCCGGAGTTCACCGACACCCTTTCCCTGGACCTCGGGGCCGTGGAGCCTAGCCTGGCAGGTCCGAAGCGGCCCCACGACCGCGTGGCCCTCTCCAAAATGAAGGCTGCCTTCCGCCAGTCGTTGCTCGCTCCCGCCGCCCAACAGGGCTTCGAACTCCCGAAGGAGGCATTGGGGCGGAGGGCCACCATGGCCTACAACGGGAGCCGCTACGAGCTAGGCCATGGCGCCGTGGTCATCGCCGCCATTACCAGCTGCACGAACACCTCCAACCCCTCCGTCATGCTGGCCGCGGGCCTATTGGCTCGAAAGGCGGTGGAGCGGGGTCTTCGCGTCCCGCCCTACGTCAAGACGAGTCTGGCCCCGGGCTCCCGCGTCGTCACCAACTACCTGGAGAAGGCGGGGCTCCTCCCCTACCTCGAGGAGCTTGGCTTCTACCTCGTGGGCTACGGCTGCACCACGTGCATCGGGAACAGCGGCCCGCTGCCGGAGGAGGTGGCGGAGGCGGTGGAGGGGGCGGACCTGGTGGCCTCCTCCGTCCTCAGCGGAAATCGCAACTTCGAGGGGCGCATCAATCCCCTGGTGAAGGCGAGCTACCTGGCTTCGCCGCCCCTTGTGGTCGCCTACGGGATCGCCGCATCGACGGCGAAGGACCTGGCGACGGAGCCCCTGGGGGAGGGGAAGGACGGGAAGCCCGTCTACCTTCGTGACATCTGGCCTTCCCAGGATGAAGTGCAGGGTGCGGTCGAGCAGGCCGTGACGCCGGAGCAGTTCCGTTCGCGCTACGCCGACGTCTTCACGGGGAACGAGACATGGAACGCCATCCAGGGCACCGACACCCTTGTCTACCCCTGGGACCCGACCTCGACCTACATCAAGGAGCCGCCCTTCTTCCGGGACCTCACGCCCGAGCCTCCCTCCATCCAGGAGATCCATGGGGCCCGGGTCCTCGTTTGGCTGGGGGACTCCGTGACCACGGACCACATCTCCCCTGCCGGCGCCATCCCGGAGGACGGTCCCGCCGGGGAATACCTCAAGGCCCAGGGAGTCCAACCCAGGGACTTCAACTCCTTCGGAAGCCGCAGAGGGAACGACCGGGTCATGACCCGGGGCACCTTCGGCAACATCCGCCTACGGAACCTGTTGGTCCCGGGCACGGAGGGGGGCGTGACAATCCACCTCCCCAGCGGGGAGGAGATGTCGATCTTCGAGGCCTCGCAGCGCTACCAGAAGGAGGGGACCCCCCTCCTGGTTCTGGCGGGGAAGGAGTATGGCTCCGGCAGCTCCCGGGACTGGGCCGCCAAGGGCACGCAACTCCTCGGCGTCAGGGCGGTCCTCGCCAAGAGCTACGAGCGCATCCACCGCAGTAACCTCATCGGCATGGGCGTCCTCCCGCTGCAGTTTCGGGAGGGGGAGGGCGTGGAGGCCCTGGGCTTGACGGGACAGGAGGTGTACCACGTCGAAGGCCTCCGTGACGCTCTGCAGCCGGGCCAGGAGGTCACGGTGCGCGCCGAGGGGGACGGCGGCCCTAAGGCCTTTCGGGTCGAGGTGCGCATCGACTCCCCCGTGGAGGTCGAATACTATCGTCAGGGTGGCATTCTTCACTACGTCCTGCGAAACCTCCTCCGGGACGCCCCCTAGGCGGCGTCATTTTCTTGTTTCACGAGACCATCCCCCGCCGAAGAGGGGTTGGCCTGGCGACGCGCAAGCGCCACAACCAGAGGGACGGGGCCGCCATGGCCTACGTCCCCTCCGGCCAGTTTCTTATGGGAAGCTCGCAGGGGGTGGGACGGTCCGACGAGCGACCTCAGCGCAGCGTATACCTCGAGGCGTACTGGGTCTACGTCCACCCCGTGACCGTTGCTCAGTTCCTCGCGTACTGCCGCCGGGCCCCGCGGGACCCCCCTCCCGCGCCGCCCTGGGGATGGCGCGACGACCACCCCGTGGTCAACGTGACCCACGAGGAAGCCCGACGCTACGCCGAGTGGGCCGGGGGGAGCCTGCCCAGCGAGGCCCAGTGGGAGAGGGCCGCCCGCGGGACGGACGGCCGCACCTACCCGTGGGGCGAGGCGTGGGAGCCCGAGCGGTGCAACGGCGAGGAAGGCGGGCCGGGGCGGACAACCCCGGTGGACCGCCATCCCGGTGGGGCGAGTCCCGTGGGGTGTGGGAACATGGTGGGCAACGTGTGGGAGTGGTGTGCCGACTGGTACGAGGCCGCGTACTACCTCCACGGGACCACCTGGAACCCCCGTGGCCCGGCGGCGGGGCGCCGTCGATGCGTCCGGGGCGGCGGTTGGAGGGGAGGGAGGGAGGAGGTCCGGGTTGCACGTCGCGGGTCCTCGCGCCCGGACCTCCGCCGCGACGACCAGGGGTTTCGCTGCGTGCGGGGGGAGTAGCCTGTGAGCCCGGGATCCATCGGTATCTTCATAGGGACCCGGCGCCGTAGACGAGAACACGCCTAGGATGAGAACCGGCAGGGAAGGGATGCGAAATGCCCGAACATGAGGAGTGTGAAGCGGCCCTCCGCAAGCACAGAGACGGCCTCCTCCGCCGAAAGAACGTGGTGGGCGTCGCCATCGGGAGGAAGCTCGTGGGCGGGGAGGAGACGGATGAACTCTGCGTCGCAGTCTTCGTCACGAAGAAGGTGCCGGAGGAGGAGCTGGAGGCGGAGGAGGTGGTCCCGAAGGAGCTGGAGGGCGTTCGCACGGACGTCATCGAGACGGGGGAGATCGTGGCCTACGCGCGGACCGACAGGCTCCGCCCCTGCCCGCCGGGCATGTCCATCGGCCACTTCCGGGTCACGGCCGGGACTTTCGGCTGCGTGGTCCGGGATCGCGCGGACCGAAGGCTCATCCTATCCAACAACCACGTCTTGGCGGACAGCAACCGGGGCGCCGCCGGCGACGCCATCCTCCAGCCGGGCCCAAGCGACGGCGGCACGGCCGCGGACGCCCTGGCTCGCCTGGTCCGCTTCGTGCCCATCGCCTTCGACCGGGAGGGGGGATGGGGCTGGCTGGCACGGCTTCTTGCCGTCATCCTGCACGCCATGGCCGGCCTTATAGGGCGTCGTAGTCGCCTCGCGACCCTCCTCTCCTCGGAGGGCCCCAACCTCGTGGACGCGGCCGTGGGCCTTCCCGACCGGGACGAAGACGTGGACGCCGCCATCGTCGACCTTGGGCCCCCTGTGGGAGTACGGGAGCCCTCCGTGGGACTCGGGGTCCGGAAGTCAGGACGGACCACCGCCACCACCACAGGCCGCATCACCCACGTGGGAGCCACGATTCGCGTCGGCTACGGCCCGAGACGGACGGCGACCTTCGAGGATCAGCTCATCATCTCCAACGCGGAATTCTCCGCCCCCGGAGACTCCGGGAGCGCCGTCATGGCCGAGGAGGACGGGCGCGTGGAGCTCGTGGGCCTCCTCTTCGGGGGCGGGGCGACGGTGACCGTGGCGAACCGCATCGACCGCGTATTCGACCTGCTGGAAGTCGCCCTCTGACCTCGGCCCCGGCTACTCGGGGACCTCCAGCTTCTCCTCCAGCATCTGCAGGACCGTGTCCCCCAGATCCGCGATGGTGACGGCCACCTCGAAGGGCACCTCCGACGCGTCCAGCGCGTGGCTGCAGACCTGCGCCACGGAGAGGATCGCGTTCTCCTCATCGGCGGTGAGGGTGCCCGTCGAGCGCAGGCGACGGGAGATTTGGAAGAGGTTCTCCGCCAGCGTCGCCTCGGGGAACTTCGACCGCGCCGTGAGCTCCCGGACCTTCTCCTCGATGGCCATGCGGAGACCTGCCAGGCCCATCTTCGCGTCACCGGGCAGGAGGAGGCGCCACGTTTTCTTCGGCTCCCCCACCACCTCCTTGGGTCGCTCCATGGGAGGGATCCGGCGCACCGCGGCCGACGCCGGCCACGTGTCCCGCAGGTCGATGCGGGTCCCTCCGGGAAGGGTGATGGACCGGACCAGCGGGAGGAGCCACAGGAAGACCAGAAGGGCCAGGAGGGCCAACGAGGTGTTGTCGAAGGTCACGTCGGGGAGGAGGGGAAGGTCGGAGATCGTGAAGACGTGAAGGACCAAGACGGCCCCCACGACGGCCGAGAGCACGAGCATGGAGATCCGAATGTAGCGGCGGCCGAAACCGGGGGCGTCGGGCATGGGCCTCGAAGGCAGGATGGCGCGAAGGTCTTAAAGAGGCAACGGCGCCGTTATCAGAGCGGGGGTGGTCCTCGGAGGCTCCCTTCGCGAGGCTCCTACGTCAGGTCCCGCAAGGACTGCGTGAACCGCAGGGTCCGGATCGGGAAGGGAACCTCGATGCCCGCCTCCTCCAGTCGGCGTATGATGCTCTCGTTCACCTCGCCCCGCACCCGGTTCAGCTGGTCCGCGTCCTTCACCCAGAACTTCATCTTGAAGACCATGGCGGAGTCGCCGAACTCCTCCAGCCGGGCATAGGGCTCCCGCCGGGGCTCGTCGCCGATGACGCCAGGATGGTCGCGTGCTGCAGAGGCGATGACCTCCTTCACCCGCTCGATGTCAGAGCCGTAGGCCACGCCGATGGAGGTACTCTGGCGGATGGCCGCGTCGGGCTCCACCATGTTCACGATCATCTCCCGGGCCAGCTTGTTGTTGGGAATGACGAGGAGCTTGTGGGAGGGGCGATGGTACAGGGTGGTGGACCGCAGTCCGATCCGTTCGATCCGGCAACGGTCGCCGTCGATCTCCACCAGGTCTCCCTTCTTGAAGGGGCGATCCAGCATGAGGAACACCCCGCTGAAGAAGTTGGAGAGGCTCTCCTGGGCGGCGAAGGCGATGGCGATGCCCAGGACGCCCATGCCCGCGATGAAGGCCGTGAGGTTCAGGCCGAAGAGGCCGGCCAAGGCCGAGGCGCCTACCACGACAATGAGGATGGCCCCCAATCGACTCGCCAGGGGCCAGATGACGTCGAAGATCGGCGTCTTCCGCTTCTTGGCCCACTGCTTGCCGTAGGCGATGAGAACCCCTCGGAAGATCCGGTAGGCCAGCCAGGTCAGAACCAGGATGAGAACAATGTTGTAGGCCAGGAAGAGAAGGTTCACCACCGCCGCCGGAGGGTCCAGAATTGCCGTGGACTGCACCACGCCGTAGGCAATGATCAAGAGCACCAGCGGACCGCGGACGATGCCCAGGACGACGTCGTCAAGCCCCGATTCCGTCCGTTCGCCGTAGCGACGAAGGAAGGGGGAGACCACGACGAGGGCCAGGATGGCGATGGCCGCCCAGATGGCAATGCTAATCAGGAACGTCACCAGGCGAGAGTTGAGGGGAGGAGGGAGGGGGTTGTCGAAGAGGTTGAGGATCTTGTTCTCCCGGGCGAGGGCGGTGACGGCCGGCACCAGGTCCGCCGTGGCCGTTCGGGTCGCCGTCTCGCGCACCAAGGGGTCCTCTGCAGAGATGGCCTCCACGTCCATCGACAGGGTGACGGCCCCCTCCTCTAGGGACTCCGTGGCCGTCAGCAAGAGGATCACCGTCAAGCCCTCACCCGGGCCGAGGACAGCGTACCGCGGCTCGACCTGGGCGTCCCACTCCGGGCCCGCGTCCGGCTCCACACGGGTCGTGACGATCAAATCGGAGGGGTTTCGGTTGTACACCAGCCACTCGTAGGTCACCTCGCCCCCTGCCGGCAGCGCCTTGGCGTACTCATCGACGTCGAAAACCTCCATCAGGCTTTGGGCCGAGGCCAGAGGGGCCGGGACGAGGGCCAGCCACAGGAGGATGACGAGGGGGGGAATCCATTGTGCCCGTCGCATGGGATCACCGGTCCGCATCTCGCGTCGGCAATAAAACGGGTTCGTCGGCAACTCCTCGCGGCCAGGGCGGCCGTCCTGGGTCGCTTCAACGGCCCCTGTCGTCCTTGCTTCGGCGCCCGGGCGCTGCCCGGAAGACCCGCACGAAGGCGGCGAGATAGAGCACAGCGGCGACGTAGCCTGCAAGGTAGGCGCCGAATGCGCTCCACAGACCATGCGACGGCGGGGCTGATCGTTCGGGCGTGGTCCGCGTCGTGGGCTCCGACTCGACGCCGAGGCCAAGCTGGCCCTCCGCCTCGGCCGAGGAGATGTCGTGGGCACCCGCCACTGGCAGCGACGAGACCAAGGCGCCCACCACCGCCACAAGAATCAGGGCTCGGCCCCACGGGCCCGCCGGCCTTCCGCTGACGGGTCTCGACCTGGCTGGGGAAGCCCCAGGACTCCGCACGCCTCCCCTCCTCCTGCGCGTCGGGGAGGGAGGCTCACCATATAAACGTTCTTCCGCCTGGACCCTCCTCGAAAAGTAAATAGGGAAGGGTTAAAGCGGAGAGGCTGGCATGCACGGTCCGCTGTGGCTGGGGAAGGGAGTATCCATGGGTAAGAGAGGCATCGAAATCGTGGGCGTGGACGTCGGAGAGCTGGTGAAACGGCTGAATACGGCCCTCGCCGACGAGTGGCTCGCGTACTACCAGTACTGGGTGGCCGCCCGCGTGGTGCGGGGGCCCATGCGCGAGGCCGTGGCCGCGGAGCTGGCGGAGCACGCGGCCGATGAGCTGCGGCACGCCGAGATGATCGCCGGCCGCATCCTCCAGCTGGACGGCACGCCGCTGTTGGATCCCCAGGAGTGGCTGAAGGCGTCCCATTGCGGATACGAGGCGCCCACCGACCCCCTGGTGACGGCCGTCCTGGAGCAGAACGTGCAGGGAGAGCGGTGCGCCATCGACTACTATAAGGACCTCCTGGACAGCGTTCAAGGCAAGGACCCCGTGACGTTCCACATGGTCCGGGAGATCTTGGAGGACGAGATCGAGCACGAGGACGACCTGAGCGCGCTGCTCGAGGACATCCGCCTCATCAAGAAGGTCTAGACAGGTCAGGGCCCGGCGCCTTCGGGGGAGAGGGAGCCCCGTTGCCAGGGGAGCCATCCGCTCCCGCCGAAACGCTCGTTGAGACGTGCGAGAGCCCTCTCCAGCGTCCGCCTCGCGTGGGGCGGCTCCATGCGCTCGGAAAGCCCGAGCCCCTCCCCCCACCTTCGCCACGTCTGCAGCCGCTTTGCATGGGCACCCCCGGCTGTGTGGATCTCCTCGCCGTGCACCAAGAGGGCGGCCTCCAGTTCCCGAACGGCGTCCCTCAGCGCCTTCCCCTGAGGCCCACGAAACTCCGCCTCGTCCGTGCAGAGGGCGTGCGCTCCCTTCACCAGGGCCCAGAGGCGGCGCCCCCGGGGGGAGAGGGGTCGCGTCTGCCACGCCTCCTCCGACGCCCCCGCGGCGACCAGGGCGGGCCAGAGGGGGCGGTGGACGTAGGTTACCTTCCCGGAAACGAGCTTGGCCACGGCCACGTCTTCGTGATCCTCCAGCGCCTCCATGACGGCCCACATCGCCCGGGAACGTGGGTGACTCCACCAGGAGCCCCGTACAGGCTCTCCCGCCACGAGGCTCGTGACGCTGGGCAGCGTGGGATCCGCGGCGAGAAGGAGGGAGTCGTGCTGGAGCATGTCCACGGCCTTCTGGAAGTATCGGGAAGGCACGGAGGCGGAACGTCCCCGAGGGGCTTGAACCCTCCCCAGGGAGTTTATTACCGGCACGTCCCCTTCGCCCTCGCATGAGTGGACCCCTGGATGGCCTCCGCGTCTTGGACGTCTCGCGAGTCCTGGCGGGCCCCTTCTGCTCCATGA
Source organism: uncultured Methanomassiliicoccales archaeon (assembly GCA_964348155.1). Taxonomy (GTDB): domain Archaea; phylum Thermoplasmatota; class Thermoplasmata; order RBG-16-68-12; family JAJISG01; genus JAJISG01. Next base: position 44,610 of record CAYGBN010000001.1, on the reverse strand, counting down.
TCCTGGGAGACCTGGGAGCGGACGTCATCAAGGTGGAGCCCCCCGAGGGGGACCTCACCCGCACGTGGGGACCCCCGTTCTTGGACGGCGAGAGCGGCTACTACCTGAGCGTCAACCGCAACAAGCGGAGCATCTCCCTCGACCTGTCGCGGACGGAGGGCAGGGAGGTTCTCTATGAGCTCGCGAAAGAGAGCGACGTGTTCCTAGAGAACTTCCGGCCCGGCGTGGCCCAGCGGCTGGGAATCGACTACGACGCGGTCCGCGCCATCCGGGAGGACGTGGTGTACTGCTCCATCTCGGGCTACGGCCAGGACGGGCCCTACCGGGAGAAGCCCTCCTTTGACATCATCCTCCAGGCGCTGGGCGGCTTCATGGGAATCACGGGGGAAGAGGGGCGCCCGCCCGTACGCATTGGCGTGGCCACGGCAGACCTGGGTGCCGGCCTCCACGCGGCCATCGCCGTCCTGGCGGCCCTCTGGCGGCGCGCCGCGACGGGAGAGGGGGACTACGTCGACGTGTCCATCCTGGACGGGCAGATCTTCTGGTTGACCTACATGGCCCAGCATTTCTTCCTGACGGGGGATTCCCCGGAGCGGATGGGATCCCGCCACCCCCAGATCATGCCCTACCAGGCCTTCCCCACGGCGGACGGCCACGTGGTGGTGGCCGCCGCCAACGAGCGGTTTTGGCGGCGCCTCTGCCGCGTCCTCGGGCGGGAGGACTTGCTGGACCGGCAGGAATTTCGGGACAACGAGGCGCGGGTGCAGAACCGCGAGAGGCTGGAGGACCTCCTTGGCGACGCGTTCCGCCGGAGAGGCACCGCGGCGTGGATGGAGGCCCTGGAGGAGGAGGGTGTGCCCAGCGCCCCCGTGAACACCGTCGCTCAGGCCATTGCGGACCCCCAGATCGCGCACCGCCAGATGGTCAGGGAGGCTGACCACCCCCGCGGTCGCCTCCGACTCCTCGCCCCTCCCTTCCGGTTTGCCTCCGGCGACCTGCCGCTCCGCGTGCCGCCTCCTCTGCGGGGCGAGCACGGCCCCGCGATCCTGCGGGAGCTGGGCCATGACGACGAAGCCATCGAGAGGTTGCGGCGGGCCGGGGCGCTCCGATAAGCGGCCCTCACTCCTTCTTCCTGCGGGCCAGGACGACGTTCCTGACCTTGGTGGGCGCCTCCTTGTCGTCCTCGATGTACGTGAGGTAGCCGGAGTCCACGTTCAAGTGCACCACCGTGACGCCCTTCTTGACGTCCACCATGGTGCGTTCGCTCTTCCGCTTCATGGAGGGCACGCTCCCTTCGCCCCGAGGCCTATTTAAAGGGTCGAGCGCGAAAATCACCCTTGAAAAGAGGGGGCGCCGCGCGCCGGGGGTGCGCGGGTGTCACGGAAAGTAAAACGAAATATATTTATAGTAGGGAAAACAGATAAATAGGAGTAGGGGGGACCATTGGTCGCAATGGTGCTCAAGGTGGAGAAGGTCCAGGAAGCCCTGGAGAACGCATTGGACCTCACGTCGGAGGAGGCGAGCGAAGCGGCCCTCGCCGTCATGAACTACTTCGGCTACGCCACCGTCATCATTGACAACGTCATCTACCAGGAGGATCGGAAGTTCTTCTACGAGCTCCACGACGCGGGGCTCCTCAACACCTTCTGGGAGACGGTCATCCTCCCCAGCGGCCGCGCCTGGAGGAGCTTCTACTGGGAGCTTGACGAGGAAGCCATCGACCGGGCGACCCGCCGAAAGGAGGATCGTCGGGAGGACATGGTCTACGAGTCGCTCCCCGACGACATCTGGGCCCGGGCCAGCCCGTAGGGCGCGTGGGGCGGGCAACCGGCGCGCCCTGTCATCCTTTGCTGCGCGGGCCGCCAGCGGCGGGTCATTCACGGGCAGGTCTCTCGGATTTGGGGGCACCTCCAGAGCCGTCTCCTAAAGGTTATATAGCCCCATCGGGTACACGCGGCCAATCCAGACTGGCCCATCCAATTGGCGCGTGCCACGAGCAAGCAGGGTGATCGGAGGAAAGCCGATGAACAGGAACACGAAACTCAAGGCAGCGACGATGCTCACCATCTTCGTCCTGCTCCTTGGTGGCTTGGGCCTTCTCGCCGCCCTCCCCGCGGCGGCACAGCCCAAGACCGTCCAGGGCTTGGTGACCAAAGAGACGGAGCCCTTCACCCTTCTCAACGGCGTCACCGTCACCCTCGTCGACCCGCACGGGCAGAAGGCCCCCCTCGTGACCGCCACGGGGTCCGACGGGAAGTACGTCTTCTCCCCCAGCGCGGGCTTCTACTACGTCACCGTCAGCAAGGACGGGTACTTCGACAACCAGACCACGACCTTCCGCTTCGACGGGACGAAGAACCTCATCCGGGACATCGAAATGGAGGAGATGCCTGCGGCCGTCTCCGACCTCATCGTCCACGTGGAGGACGCCGGCGGTTCCCCTGTGGTCGGCGCGTCCGTGGAGGTCTTTGACCCGGCCCACGATCAGGTACTGGCGAACGCCACGACGAACGCCACGGGAAACGCCACCTTCTCGGTCTGGGACGACACCTTCGAAGTTCGGGTGGAGAAGGATGGCTTCAACAAGAGCGTGTCCCAGGTCGTCGTCAGCGGGGACACGCCGACCACCGTCACCCTTTATCCCGGGATCAAGCTCGTGGGCCTCGCCCGGGACACGGAGGGCGGGTTTATCGAGGAGGGGCTCGTGGCCTACCTGTACAACCTGGACGGCCCCACGCCCGAGGCGAAGCGGCTTCTCACGGCCAACGTGGCGGGGAGTTCCTACACCTTCTACGCGTACCCCGGCAACTTCACCGTCATCGTGGACGCCAACGGGACCGCCGCCAACGTGACTGGCCCCCTCTTCGTCCACGCGGGAATGACCCCCGGTGAGAAGCGCATCGACCGCGACCTGGGAGCGTCCCCGGACGAGCGCGTCCAGACCACCTTCCATTACGTCGCGGGGGACTGGAACACCTTGACGGTCTGGAGAAACCTGACGCTGAACGAGGACAGCACGCTCCCTGGCCTGCCCTTTGCCTTCGTGCGGGACCTCCGGCTGCAGATCGACCTGGCGTTGGGAGACGGGGACGGGGTGCTGCAGTCCGGGGAGGTGGACGCCCTTCGCGATTGGCTCCTCGACGGCGGACCGAAGCACGTGGACACGCAGGGCCTCTTCACGACGAGCAGCAAGGCCTACCGGTCGGTCCTCGTCAACGGCACCACGGACTTCAACGTGACTGTGGACCTCCCGCTGGCGGAGGGCGTCGCCACCGTGGCCACATGGGCGAACCACTCGGTCATCGGCGCCGCCATCCCGGCGAAGCAGGATCGCTACCTCGTCAACATCACGGCGGGCCACGACACGAACGACACGGTGCGGGTGAACCGCACGTACATCGTGGAGATCGTGGCCGGATACGAGCGCGTGAGCGAGGAGGTCACCGGCGACGTGGAGCTGCGCCACTATGTGCGGGTGGAGGTGGACCCGCTGGTGGCGGCGGGGAGCTTCGACGTCCGGATGGTGGTGGAACCCTCGGTCAACGGCACGGCGCGGCCCCTGGTCATCGGACCCGCGGGGAGGTTTACGGAGCTGAACGTCACCGCGGAGAACTACACCGTTATCGTCCCGACGGAGGTGAACGTCACCTTCAGCGCGGAGGAGTCCACGGATCCCAACAGCCCTGACGGACGCGTCAACCCCGACTCCAACTTCACCTGGACGTTCACGAACGACAGCAAGGCCGTGACCCTTACGGTCTGGGGGATCACCCCGGACGTCAACTTTACGGAGATGGGCAACTACACCGGCGACCTCACCATCGTGGAGACGGGCGGGAACATGACGTCCGCGAACTTCACCGTGCTCGTGGACGGCCTGCTGCCCGTAGCCATCATCGAGAACAACGTTACGGGCCTGGGTACCAACGCGAACGGGACGGAGATCAGCGTCGACGAAGGGGCCCTCGTTCGCTTCCTCGGCGGCAACTCCACCGACGAGGTCCACGAGGTCCTCAGGGGCACCATCCGGGACTACCGATGGGACCTCGACGGGGACGGCCTCATGGACGCCACGGGGAAGGATGTGGAGTGGACCTTCGACGACCCCGGGAACTTCACGGTGAACCTGACGGTCGTGGACGAGGCCGGCCACGAGAGCGTCAACGCCACGATGTGGGTGGTGGTGGCGGACGTCGACCCGCCGGACGTCTCCTTCGTGATCCTCACCGAGGACTTCGAGGAGGCCCTGAACATCGTCGAGGGGACGCGCTACGTCTTCGACGGCTCGGCCACGACGGACAACTTCGATGTCCTGGACAACCTCACCTTCGAGTGGGACTTCGGGGACGGGGAGACGGCCTCGGGCGTGAACGTCACCCATGTGTACGAGGACTTCGGGACCCTCACCGTCACCCTAAACGTGACGGACCAGGCGGGCAACGAGGGCAACGCCACCCGGGAGATCGTGGTGGAGGTGGACGCCCCCAGCCGTCCCGACCTGCGCATCGAGGCCAACAGCCTCCGCATCGACCCGCGAAGCCCGCAGGAATCCACCTTCTTCGGCGCCGTCTTTGCCACCATTCGCCTGAACGTCTCGAACAAGGAGGACCGGGCAACGGCCGAGAACGTGACGGTGAGGTTCTGGGCCTTCCCCTTCGGTGGCGAGGAGGGCCCCCCCATCGCCATTCAGCCTCAGTTCTTCGATGAGGACGGCAATCCTCGGGCCACGAGCGACCTCGCTCCCGGCGAGAAGATGACGATCGAGTTCCGCTGGCAGACGCCCTCTCAGGGCAACTACACCGTTCGCGTAAACGTCACGGACGAGCGGGAGCCGCCCATCTTCCAATCGCCCGGGGAGAACAGCGTGCAGGCGCAGGTGGATGTCCGCCAGGCGGGCTGGAAGACCCCCCTCACCATCGCCGCCATCGTGGGCATCATCGCCGGCATTCCCGTGGCCATCTTCCTCCGACGTCGGTACGGCGCGAGGATCCGCGAGCGCATCACGAAGCGGTAGCGCCTCTCCCGGCCCCGCGGCCCCCGATTGCCTGGGCGTGGAGGGGCTCGGACCTCCCGGCCCTACATCTGCTCCAGGGGTCGCACGCCGAGGGTGGAGAGGGCGTTCCCCAGGACCATGCGGAAGGCCTCCACGAGAGCCAGGCGGGTGCTGCGCAGGGCCGTCTCCGCCGAGAGGACGGGGCAGTCCCGGTAGAAGAGGTTGAACACCGTCGCGAGCTCGTAGGCGAACGTGGCCATCTGGTGCGGACGGCGGCTCGTCGCGCTCTCCCGGACCGCCGAGGGAAATTGGGCCAAGCGCTTCAAGAGGCTCCGTTCCTGGGGGTGCTCCAGGAGCGCAGCGTCCCACGCCCCCCGCTCGGCCGCCTTTCGGAGGATCCCGCTGGAGCGGGCGTACGCGTACTGCAGGAAGGGGGCGGTCTGGCCCTCCAGGCTCAGGGCCTCCTCCCACCGGAAGAGCATCTTCTTCTCCGCCTGCACCTTGGCGAGGTTGTAGCGGATGGCGCCCACGCCCACGGCCTCCGCAATCCGCTGCATGGCCTCCTCCGACAGGTCGTCCCTCCGGGCGGCCACCTCCCGATAGGCCCGCTCCTTCACCTCGTCGACGAGGTCGTCCAGGTTGACGACCCGCCCCCTCCGGGTGGAGAGCCGGCCCTCGGGGAGGCCCACGTGGGCGTAGAAGACCGCCTCGACGTCCCGCTCCTCCCCCAGCAGTTGCAGCGCGATGGAGAGCTGGCGAAACTCGAGGCGATGGTCCTCCCCCAGAACGTTGATGGCCTCGTCGCTCCGGCGGAACTTGTCCCGGTGGTACGCCAGGTCCCGGGTGGTGTAGAGGGTGGTCCCGTCCTTCCGGGTGACGAACCAGCGCGTGTCCCGACCCCTAATGCCGTGGGGCTCCATGTCCACGAAGAGGGCGCCGTCCTCCTCCTGGCAGTGGCCGCTCCGCCGCAGATCCTCCACCACGACGCGGGCGGAGCCGTCCACGATGGTTGTGTCCTCCCAGAAGAAGTGGTCGAACGACACGTCCAGCTGGCCCAGGGTCTCCAAGATGCCGTCTAGCATCCGCTGACACGCCTCCCGGACCCGACGGCGGAGGGCCTCGTCCCCCGCCTCCAGCTGGCGCGCCATGGCGTTCACCTCCTCCTCGACGGCGCGGTCCTCCATGCGCTGCGAGGCCTCGCGGTAGAAGCGGACCAGGCGGAAGTCCTCCTTCTCCCGGTCCGGGGGCTCCAGATCCCCCTCGTCCAGGTTCTCGACCCCCCACAAAAGGGTCAACACCTGCTTCCCTGTGTCGTTCACAAGGAACTCCCGGGTCACGTCGTACCCCGAGCGGGCGAGGAGGCGGGCGAGAGTGTCGCCGATGACGGAGTTGCGCGCCCGGCCGACGTGGATGGGGCCCGTGGGGTTCACGCTGCTGTGCTCCACGATGACGCGTCGGCCCAGGGGGGCGGCGTGACCGTACGCCTCCCCCTCCTCCAGGATGGCCGTGAGCGTCCGCTCCCCGAAGGCGGGGTGGGCCAGGAAGCTGTTCACGAACCCCCCCCGGGACTCGTGGCGGGAGAGCAGCCCGCGGACCGGCATCGCCTCGGCGAGGGCCTGCGCCACATCCTGCGGGGACCTCCCCGCGGCCTCGGCGTACGGGTGGGCGGGGAAGGCCACGTCCCCGAACTCCTCGGGGGGGACCTGGAACGGGAGCTCCCCCTGGGCGAGCCCCAAGGCCTCCTCCGCCTCCCGCCGCGCGGACGCCAGGTCCTGGAGGACCTCCGCCCAGGGATCTTGGACCATCAGCTCACCTTGAAGCGAAGCATCCCTCCCAGGCCGCCGAAGGCCCGCAGGAAGAGGGCTCCCTCTTCCGATTCCTCGGAGATGAGCTCCACATTCGTCCCGAGGTTCTCCGCCATGGCCGACAGCTCCTCCACCACGTCCTCCGCCTGCTCCACGGCGAGGGGCTCCCCGCACTCGGGGCAGGGCCCAGGCTTCTCGAGGCTTCCCGTGACCTCGCCCTGGAAGCCGCAGCTGGAGCATGTCACCCTCATCCGGGCCTGGCGCAGGCCCTCCGACAGGAGGAGGGTGTCCACGGCCCCCAGGCCCAGCGCCCGCCGCACCTCCGCCTCGCCATAGGCTGCCAGCCCCTCCCCGGGTCGCTTTATCTCCTCCAGAAAGGCCTGGAGCAGTCGCTTCTCCCGCATGAGGTCCAGATCCGCCAGGGTCTCTTGCGCCTTCTCCACCATCTCCCGGAGCCCCGACTCGTCGGCGTACCCCACGTCGAAGGTCCCCAGAACCTTCTTCTTCAGCTCGTGGTGGATGTAGTCCTTCTCCAGGAAGAACTCCTTCGTGTATCCCGGGCCCCCCAGGAGCAGGCCCTGGAGCCCCTCCACGTCCAGGAGGGCCTCCGTCATCAGGTCGCCCACCTTCACGAAAAACACGTGGGCGGCCTGCTCGATGAGGCGCTCGAAGCGGCGGGCGGACTGCCCCCCCTTGCTGTGCTTGCTGGGCACCAGGCTCTGGACGTTCTTGATGACCTCGATGCGCTTCCCCCGCAGCAGCCCGACGGTGGCCTCCGACCGGTCGATGACCACGAGGGCGTACAGGTCCTTCTCCTGGAGCATCTCCCGGAGGGGCTCCGTGTGGAAGCGAGAGGCGCAGCGGTAGAGGAAGGTCTCCACCGGCTCGGGGGGCTCCAAGACGTGGGAGACCGTCTCCGTCTGGTCCGCCCCCGCCTGCCTCTCCCCCACGAAGAACACCAGCCCCCTGTCCGGCACCGTTCGGAAGGCTTTCAGCCGAACCAGGATGGACTCGATGGCGGAGGTCACGTTCTTCCGCGTGGACTTGGACTTGATGTTGCTGGACTGGCTCAGCTCCTGCTTCAGGTAGTTCGTGACGTCGCTGACCTGGCGGCTGGAGGGGACGTAGAGGGAGACGAGCTCCGTCCCGCGGCCCTCGGCGGCCTCGATCTCCTCCAGCTTCCTCCGGAAGAGGTAGCGCTCCTTCGCCTGGCTCATCCTCACCGTATCCTTTTTACGCTCCTAACCGCCTGCCGCCTAAAGACGCTTGTCATGTCCAGAGATCGGGTGGTCATCTCGCTGGGAGGCAGCGTCCTCGTGCCTGGAGAGGATGACGCCGTCTACATAAGAACCCTGGCCGACCTGCTGCTGCGGCTGGCGGAGGACCGTCAGCTCTTCCTCGTGGCCGGCGGCGGACGCCCCGCCCGGTCGTACATCGAGGTGGGCCGGGACCTGGGGCTGGGGGAGCGGGCCCTGGACGCCCTGGGAATCCTGGTCACCCGCCTCAACGCTCGCCTCCTGATTCACGCCCTGGGACCGCGAGCGTACCCGGAGCCTCCGGAGGACTACGAGGAGGCGAGGGATGCCGGCACGAGCCACGACCTGGTCGTGATGGGAGGGCAGCGCGTCGGCATCACCACGGACGCCGTGGCGGCCGAGCTGGCGGAGGCGGTGGGCGCCCGCCGCATGGTGAACGCGACGAACGTGGACGGCGTGTACACGGCGGATCCCCAGCATGACCCCTCCGCCGCCCGCCTGGAGCGGATGAGCTACGAGGACCTGCTGCGCATCGCGGGGGAGCCCACGGGGCGGGCGGGCCCCAACGTCGTGGTGGACCCCCACGCCGCCCGCGTGATCCGGCGTGCCCGCCTGGAGGTCTGTGTGGTCCACGGAAGGGACCTCGCCTCCCTGGAGGGCGCCGTGACGGGAGGCGCTTTCGTGGGCACGCGCATCGGGGAGGGGGCGGACTGATCCGCTCCTTCATCGCCGTGGACTTCCAGGCCAGCCCCGCCCTCCGTCGCCTTCTCCAGGCCCTCCGCGCCGTGCGGGGCCAACTTCGGGTCGTGCCGGCGGCGAACCTGCACATCACCCTGAAGTTCCTGGGAGACGTGGAGGAGGGGCTCGTCCCCTCCCTGCTGGAGGCCATGGAACGCGCGGCGGAAGGCGTGCCCCCCGCCACCCTGACCCTTCGGGGCACGGGGGCCTTCCCCAACCTGCGGAGGCCCCGGGTCGTGTGGGTGGGCGTGGAGAACGGGGACCCCCTGGTCACGGTGGCCGGACGCCTGGAGGCGCGGCTGGAGGCCATGGGCTTCGCCCGCGAGCATCGCCGCTTCTCTCCGCACCTCACCGTCGCACGGGTGAAGGGAGGCCGCGGACGGGAGGAGGTCGTCCGGGTGACGGAGGCGTTTCAGGAGGAAGCTTTCGGGGAGCAGCACGTCGATGCGATCCGCCTGAAGCGGAGCGAGTTGACGCCCAAAGGGGCCATCTACCACGACCTGGGCTCCGTCGCCCTGGGCTAGTTACTCGTCCTCCGCGAAGAGCAGGAGGGCGTCCCACGTCACATCGTGCTTCAACCTCTTCTTCCGAAGGAACTGGCTCAGGGCCTCGGTGACCTGGGGGACCTCCACGCCCCGCCCCTTGCCGTAGACGTAGAATTCCCTCCGGTCCCCGATGGGGAAGACCAAGCGCATGGGGCCCTCCCGGTTGAGGCCCTCGGGCTTCCGGTCCCTCCGAAGGTCCCGGAGGTTCTCCTCCACGATGATCTCCAGGAACTCCGGGTCCTCCCGCACCTGGTCCGACTCCTCCAGGAAGAGGGTGAGAAGCTCCCGGAAGATGGGTTCCAGGTCCTTGAAGCGGATCTTGTCGTCAAAGACAATGTGGCCGCTGCGGGCGCGCATCCCCGTCGTAAAGGAGGATGGTATTAATAAGGAGGACACGCGCCGCGCCCAGAAAGGCCCTTAACCCCTTCCCTCTATGCGTCCCGTGTGAGGAGCGTTCTGGTCATCGCGGGCAGCGACTCCGGAGGCGGCGCGGGCATCCAGGCCGACCTGAAGGCCCTGGCCTCCGTGGGCGTCCACGCGTGCACGGCCATCACCTGCGTGACGGCCCAGAACACCCAGGGGGTGGAGGCCACCTATCCCCTGCCGGTGGAGACGCTTCGGGACCAGATCCGAGCCGTTCGCGGGGACATCCCCATTGCCGCGGTCAAAACGGGCATGCTCTACTCCAAGGAGATCGTGCGCACCGTGGCGAAGGAGCTGGACGGGCTGGACGCCCCGTTGGTGGTTGACCCAGTGATGGCGGCCACCGCGGGCTCGACCCTCCACGCCGCGGGCTTCGTGGAGGCCCTGCGGGAACACCTCCTTCCCCGGGCCACCCTGGTCACCCCGAACCTGGATGAAGCGGAGGCGTTCACGGGGCACGCCATCCGCGACATCGAGGGGATGAGGCGAGCGGCGCGGGCCCTTCAGCAGCAAGGAGCCGCGGCGGTCCTGGTGAAGGGGGGCCACCTGAAGGACGAGCTGGTGGATGTTCTCGCGGACGGTAAGAACCTGCGGACCTTCCCCGGCGTCCGCCTTCCGGAGGAGCTGCACGGCAGCGGGTGCGCCTACGCCTCCCTCATCGCGGGGTTCCTGGCGCAGGGGGAGGCGCTGGCGGAGAGCGTGGCCCTGGCCCGGCGGAGGATTGCACAGGGGTTCGAGACCGCTTACGCGGTGGGGGGCGGCTTCCGCGTCATCAACGCAGCCTACGTGGAGGATCGCTGGTCGGTCTGGGAGGCCGTTCGTGAGGGGGTGGAGGAGCTCGTGGACATCCTGCCCCCTCGCCTGGTTCCGGAGGTGGGCGTGAACCTGGGGTACGCCCTGCCCGGCGCCACGAGCCCGGAGGACGTGTGTGGGGTCGAGGGCCGCATCGTCAAGAGAGGCGACAAGGTGGCGGCGGTGGGGCCGCCCGCCTACGGAGCCTCCATTCACGTGGCACGCATCATCCTTGCGGCCCGGGCCTTCGACCCCTCCATCCGCAGCGCCATGAACCTCCGCTACGACGAGGGGGTGCTGGAGGCCTGCAGGAAGGCGGGTGTGGTGCTCGGAACCTTCGATCGAGCGGAGGAGCCGGCGGGCACCTCCACAATGGAGTGGGGCACTGCAACCGCCATCGAGTCCCTGGGGGAGATCCCCGGGGCTATCTTCGACCTGGGGGGTCCAGGGAAGGTGGCCATGATCCGTCTCCTGGGTCGGACGCCTCGGGAGGTCCTGGGCACGCTGCGTCGCGTGGTGGCCCCATGAGAATCGCCGTCTTCACCGACACCTACCTGCCCACCGTGGACGGAGTGGTGAACTCCATACGGAACACCCGGACGACCCTGGAGGCCCAAGGGCACGAGGTCCTCATCATCGCGCCCGGGGCCGGGACGGCGGAGGACGGCCGGAATCGAACCCTCTACTGCCGGTCCCACGAACTCCGCCGTTACCCGGGCTATCGCCTCGCCGTCTACCCCTCGCGCAGGGAGCAGGCCTTCCTCAAGGATTGCGGCGTGGACCTGGTCCACTCCCACGGCATCGCCTTCATGGGCCTCAAGGGGATGTGGGCGGCGCGGGAGCTCAACCTCCCCATGGTCCTGACCTTCCACACGATGATTCAGGACGCCATTCCCCACTACACCTCCCGCCGGGCGGGGGGTCGGGTGCTGGAACGCCTCGTGGGTCTCTACCTCCGAAGCTTCCTCCACCGATGCGGGGCCGTGGTGGCCCCCACGGAGGTCGTGCTGGAGGAGCTTCGCCGCCTCGCCCCCGCCATGCGGAGGACGGCGGTCATCCCCAGCGGCGTGAACGTTCAGCGCTTCCACCCGGGCCTAGACGGGGGAGCCGTCCGGGAGCGCCACGGACTGGAGAACGCCGAGGTGATCCTCCACGTAGGACGCGTGGCCCCGGAGAAGAATGTCGACCTCCTCCTGCGGGCGTTCCCGCTCCTCCGTCGGCGACGGCCGCACGCACGCCTCCTGGTGGTGGGCGCAGGACCCGCCCTCCCACGCTGCCGGAGGATTGTCGAGGAGCATGGCATGGAGGAACTGGTTCAATTCGCCGGCTTCGTCCCGGACGAGGAGCTGCCGGCCTACTACGCCGCCTCGGACGCCCTGGCCACCGCGTCCGCCTTCGAGACCCAGGGACTGGTGGTCTTGGAGGCCATGGCGTGCGGGCTCCCCGTGGCGGCGGTGAACTACCGGGCCTTCCCCGAATACATCCAGGATGGACGCAATGGGTTTCTCTACTCCCCGGGAGATCCGCAGGCGGGCAGCGAGGCCATGGAGCGGGCCCTGGCGGCCGGGGAGGACGTGCGGGTTCGTGCCCGCGAGACGGCGGAGCGATTCTCTTTGGAGAGCTGCGCCGAGCGCCTCCTGGCCCTCTACGAGACCATGCTGCCCTAGGCCCGGGTGATACGCACTACCGTCAGCTCGAAGAAGAGAGTCTGGCCCACGACCTCGGGGTTGTAGTCCACGGTGTACGTGCCCTCCGCCGGGTTCACCTCCACGACACGGAAGGCCCCCCTTCCGTCGCTCCCCCTCACGTTGTTGGCGCTCGCGGGGTCCAGAAGGTGGCGCACGACGATGGCCCCCACGCCCCCGTTGGCGCCGCTGTCCACGTCCATGACCTCTGCCAACCACCCGCCGAAGGGGTTCGCCGTGGACCCCGCCTCCGGGACGTGGAGGAAGGTGACAAAGTCGTTGGCAAGGCTCAGGACGGTGACGCTCCACCCCCACTTGGGATCCTGGACCGTGAGCCCCGACATCGGGGTGGGCCCGTACCGGTCCGCGAATTCGGCGACCCGCAGGGTCTCCCGCTGCGGGAGCTCCACCACGAGCGGGCGCGTCTCGACGAGGGAGGGGTCAGGGCTTCCGTATCCCTTCTCTGGGGAGACCTCCACCAGCCGCGTCTCCCCTTCCCGAAGGCCCAGAACGCCCTCCGCGACGCCCTGGATGACGGTACCCTCCTCCCCCGGGCCCGTGACGGTGAACTGGAGCGGCTGGTACTCCTCCCGGAACCCGAAGGAGACGGCCTTGGGGTACGTGGCGTTGTCCTCGGCCACCTCCAGGAAAGAGGTGTCGAAGACCTTCCCGTCCTCAAAGAAGCCGATGTAGTCCACGGTAACGGAATCTCCCACCTGGACGCGAAGGCCCGCCGACGGCGGCGCGGAGGGTCGGGTGGCGAGGACGTACCCCAGGAAGACGGCGGAGACCACGACGAGAGCCACCACGATCTGGAAGGCATTCACGCGGGGGCGGGGCCCCGCCTCCTCCGCCATGGCGCTTGCTACCTGGAGGGCCGGGATAAAGGTTGCGTTCGGGCCTTTCCTCACTGCCAGTTCTTAAGGGGCAGGAGATGCATCCGGGACCGTGAAGCGGCGGGTGCTCACGTGCCCCCAATGCGGTTCGGCGCGCGTCAACGTGGCCATGGGATCCCTTACGGGACAGGTCTACCGATGCAACGCATGCGGCTACGTGGGGTCCCTCATCCTGGAGAAGGAGATTGAGACGGAGGAGGGCTAGGCGAACATTGCGCCCGTTTCCCGCCCGCCTTCCAGAGACTCGCCCACGACCTTCTCCCTCGCCCGCAGGAAGTCCTCCAAGGTGACGGCGTCCCGCCCCTCGCGGATGGCGAACATGCCCGCCTCGGTGCAGACGGCCCGGATGTCGGCGCCGGTGGCCCCCTCGGTCCGCGCGGCGAGGGACGCGTAGTCCAGCTCCCCGTCGCGGATGCTCATCCCTCGGGTGTGGATTCGGAAAATCTCCCGTCGGGCCTCGAGGTCAGGCATGGGGATGTCGATGATGCGGTCGAAGCGGCCCGGCCGCAGGAGGGCGGCGTCCAGGATGTCCGGTCGATTGGTGGCGCCGATGATCTTCACGTCGGAGAGGGGCTCGAAGCCATCCATCTCCGCCAGGAGCTGCATGAGGGTCCGCTGGACTTCCCGGTCCCCGCTGGTGGCCATCTCCAGGCGGCTCGCGCCGATGGCGTCCAGCTCGTCGATGAAGACGACGGAGGGGGCGCGCTCCTGCCCCAGCTGGAAGAGCTCGCGCACCAGCCGGGCGCCCTCGCCGATGTACTTCTGCACCAGCTCCGATCCCACGAGACGGATGAAGGTGGCCTTCGTTTTGCGGGAGACGGCCTTCGCCAGAAGGGTCTTCCCCGTCCCGGGGGGCCCCACGAGAAGGATGCCCTTGGGCGGCTCGATCCCCACCCGTCGAAAGAGCTCGGGCTTCAGCAGGGGATCCTCGATGGCCTCACGGACCTCCAGGATGGCATCCGCCAGCCCGCCGATGTCGTCGTAGGTGACCGGGGGCCGCTCAATGACCTCCGCCCCCACGACGAGCGGATCGTACGTGGGGGGAAGGACGCCCATGATGGCCAGGGTCTGCTTGTTCAGGGCCACTCGAGCGCCCACCTTCAGGCCCTCGGGGTCCACGTAGTCCGCCGCGTGGACGATGAAGTCGGGACCGGTGGAGCTCTTCACGATGACCCGCCCGTCCGTCAGGACGTCCCGAACGTCGCCGATAATCAAGGGGGGCGTCTTGAGCCGATCCAGCTCCGACCGGAGCCGCTTCGCCTCCCGGCGCAGCTTCACGAGCTCGCTCTCGATGAGGCGCTTCTCCCCCTGCATGTTCTTGGAGTCCTCCTTGAGTCTGTCGTTGCGGCTCTCGAGGTGGGCGATGCGTTCCGAGAGCTTGGAGAAGAATGCCTGTCCCTCGTCTTCGTCCACCCTGGGTCCTCCGGGGGGTCGATGTCCCTTCTGGGACGCACATACTCGGCGGGGGCTATTTATGGGTTGCTCCATCGCCATCAGAAACGATAGAGTCCAGTGAGTCCGTGCCGTTCAACCGGCCTGCGCCGTCAACTTCAAGTGGCAGGCCACGCCTATCTCCCGCGGAGAAGAGACGGAGGGAGACACGCGCCCCGCTGCGAGATGTGCGGATCGGAGGTGCCCCACCTTCGCCCCGTGACGGTGGAGGGGACCCGCCTCATGCTCTGCGACCGCTGCGCGAGGTTCGGCGTGGAGGTCCGTACGCCTCGTACGCGGAAGGCAGGCCAACCTCCCCGCCCCCGCCCCTCCCCCCGCCCCGTGGCTGAGACGGCCTTCGAGCTCGCGGAGGACTACCCCCGGCGCATCCGCAACGCCCGAGAGTCCCTGGGCTGGAAGCGAGAGGAGCTGGCCACCCGCATCAACGAGAAGCTCAGCATCATCGAGAAGCTGGAGAAGGGGAAGATGCGGCCTGACGACGCCCTCCTCTCCAAGTTGGAGCGGGCGCTCCGCGTGCGACTCCGAGAAAGGGTGGAGGAGGCCCCGACCCAGACGCGGGCGGACCGGCGTCCCATGACCCTGGGCGACCTCATCCGCCGGGAGGGTTAGGCCGGCGCTGCCGGACCAGGTCCTCGACCTCGTGCCGAAACCCGGACAGGTCCACGGCCCAGCCTTCCCCCGTCAGCAGGGCCGCGACCTCCGCGTAGACGCCCATCCGAGCCTGGACGGCGTTGATGCGCGCCACCACCTCCTTCCGCGGCCGCTCGCTGGCGCTGGCGAGGGCGTCCACGAGCCGCTGAAAGAGATCCTGCTCCTCCAGGACCGCCTCGGTGGGGGTGAAGTCAAGGGGAACGTCCATCCCCGTCACGTCGAACTGCGGCCTCACCCCCTCCTCCTCCCGGGTCAGGAGGCCCTGCTTCAGCCCCAGGTCGAGCAATCGCTGTGCGTCCTTCGGTGGAAACCACCCCAGATCCATGGAAGCGGAGAACACGAACTCGCGTTCCGTGAGGCGCTCCTTCCCCTTCCGTCGGAAGAGGAGGGCGATGGTCCGCTTCAGGCTCTCCAATTACACCAACTCGTAGAGGTCCACGACGGGGCTCCAGGAGAGCTCCTCCAGACGCGACACGGAGGCGTCGGATGGCCCCAGGAAGAGCTCCATTCCCTGAAGCTCCCCCGCCCATGCTGGCGGATCCTGCACGCCGGAATCCCGGATGTAGACGCCTCGGGGGATGCCCGCCCGCAGGGCTCGGCGGAACGCCTCCTCTGGCACAAGGCTCTGATGCCGGCGGTCCCGGATGAAGGTCCGGTCTCCCTCCTCCACGCAGACGGCCAGTTTCTCCGTCAGGGCCCCCGCCTCCTCCAACGCCTCCAGGCGCGGAAGAGTCCTGAGGTTCAGGACGGCCACGTCGGCCCCCGCAACCAGGACGTCGATGAAGCCGTCCGTGGTGTCCACGCCTCCGTCCACCCAGAGGCCCTGTCCCTCAAACCGGCGGTAGAGGTCCAGCTGGGGCCGACCGCGCTCGAACCCGTCCACGTCCCACAGCAGGAGGCGTTCAAACCGTTTCAACGCCTCCGCGACCAGCTCGGTGAGCTTGCGTCCGTCCGCGGAACGGCCCGTGGGTGACAGGGGCTGACCGTCCCGTGCAGCGAGCCAGGGCAGCACCTGGGAGGGGACCACGTCCGGCCAAGGCGAGGGGGCTAGATAAATCTCACCGGGCGGCAGGCGCCCCCAAAGCCTTTAGCCTTGCAATGTCATGGCGACCATGGACGTCGCACTGGTCCCCCCACGAAGGGATGTGTCATCCCGAGGTGACTGGGAGCCAACCCCGACGTCCGACAACCCCCCGGCAGGGTCAGGACGAGGAGCGAGCTCGGCTTTCGATGAGTCGCGCTGTTCATGTCGGGGGACACCCCCCCCTCAATCCTCCTCAAACTCCGCGCCGCAGGGGCAGATGGTGGCCTCGATGGGAAGGGCACGGTTGCAGAGCGGGCACTGGAACTGCCCCTCGCTCTCGTCCACCCGCGCTTCGAAGGCGCGGCCGGACTCCTCGTGGGCGAGCTCCAAGGCCCGGTGCCGGCAAAGGTTCGCCTTGAGCTCGTCACCCACCTGGTCGAAGAGCTTCGCCTTGAGCATCCACATCCCCGGATAGGCGGGCTGCATGCGGGTGAGTTCGTTGAGCGTTTTGAGGGCGGCGTCGTACTCCTTGAGCCGCGCCTGCGCCGCCGCCTTCGTGAAGAGAGCATCCAGGTCCTCGGGCGATCCCGAGAGCCGCTCCTCCGTCTTCGTCAGGATGTCCTTGATGTGGCTCAGGTCGGGGTCTCCCGGCATGTACCCGCAGACGTCGCACTCCGCGCCCTCCAATGGCGCCCCGCACTGAGGGCAGTCCATCCCCTCCCGCTCCGCCTCCCCGGGAACCGCAAGGGATCGTTCCTCCCCGGCGCGAGCCGTGAAGCCCACAAACGGAGGCACCATCTCCAGGGCGTACAGCTTCATCTCCTCCCCCCGTCGGGGGAGGGTGGCCGTCCACGTGACCGCCTCCTGGGTCCGTTGCCGGGTGACCTCCAGGACTCCGTCGAAGAGCTCCCAGAGGTGGTCCGTCATGGCGGTGGACGTGAAGTCCGCGTCCGCCACGAAGACGGAGGTGTCCCAGGCCTTCAGGGCCTTGGCGATTGCGGAGGCGAAGGCGAGAGGGGGGTCCCCGCCCTGTGCGGCGAAGTCCGTCAGAACCTCCACGACGACCAGACCCTTCGTGTCCTCCGCTTCCAACATCCCGCGGAGGGCCTTCTCCATGACTCCCGGATCCCCGGGACACCGCTGGACCCCGGCATCCTCCTGCGTGGCCTCCATCTCCTCCTCCTTGTGGGTGTACCAGTCCAGGATCCGCAGCCACCCCTCCGCGCGGCCGCGCTCCACGTCGTACCCCAGGAGGGCAAGCTTCCGCAGCACGCGACGGGGCGGGATGTGGGAGAGGGCGAGGACCACCGGCGTCCCCGCACGCAGCGCGCGATGGATCAGCGGGAGGAGGAGGGCCTCCTTCTCCGGCCCCATGGGGGCCAAGAGGAGGGTCGAGGCGCCGGTAGGGAAGGCCTTGTCGAGAAACGACGACGCGGCGTCCGACACCTGGGCCTCGGCGGTCAGGGATTCACCTCCATGGCTTCGTTGCGGGCGGCGGCCGACGGGGGGCACCCTAGGGGGCCAAGGCGCGTCGACGATCCCGCCTCTTCCCCTTGCCCCGATGATTATTATAAGGTTGGCCCAGCATTATCTTGGGCGATAACCGACGCGGTGACCAGCGATCGGAGGCAGAGAAAGCTTTAATAGGACATCAGGCTTGCACGCATGCCCCGGGGCAACCCCGGTGGCCGTACGCGTACGAGAGAAGGAGAAGGCCGAGCTGTAGCCCCATCCGCTTCCCAAGCGTCACGCCCTTCGCAAGGAGATGTCGAGAGCCCCACCCCAGCCTAGAGTGTGCCGTCCGTGCTTGCCGTGCCCATCCCGCTGAGCGATGAGGGGGGAGAAGCCATCGCAGGGTATACCAGGTTCGAAAGGGCGAGGATCATCGGAGCCCGAGCCCTTCAGATCGCCATGGGGGCACCCATCCTGCTGAAGACGCCGGAGGAGATGGTGGACCCGGTGGACCTGGCGGCCCTGGAGTTCGACAAGGGCGTCATCCCCATCACCGTCCGGCGCGATATATAGAGGAAGGGAGAGTACGCCCCCAAGCTTTTCATAGCGGCTCTCGTTTGGGCGGAGCGATCAGCATGGTCCGCGAGGTGGACTACAAGCCCAAGCCTATCGATCCAGACTTCATCGACAAGCCCGAGGAGTTCCCGGAGACGGGGGAGCACGAGGGCCACACCGTCCGAGCGGAGGGGGTCAAGCGGATGGACAACGAGGGGAACTCCTACCCGACGCAGCTGGGCCTCCACGGGACTCACGTGGCCGTGGACTTCGAGGCGTGCATCGCCGACGGCGTGTGCATGGACGTCTGCCCCGTGGACGTGTTTGAGTGGCTCCTGAACCCCGGCAACGCCGGGACGGCCAGCGACAAGGTCCTCGCCGAGGGCGACGACCTGTGGGTCCAGTACCGAACGGACAAGTCCGATCCCATCCGGGAGGAGGACTGCATCGACTGCATGGCCTGTGAAGCCCAGTGCCCCACCCAGGCCATCAAGATCATCGTGGCGTAGCCTGCCGGATGGGGGGGGGTCCCCAAGGCCGGGGAATCCTTATATAGAAGGTCTGTTACATATAGGCTTCAATCATATCAACCGCGGAGGGAGGAAGGAGAGCCATGATGGGAACGACACCAATTCTGGTGCTGAAGGAAGGAACGCGGAGGGAGCGCGGCAAGGGAGCGCAGGTCAGCAACATCCAGGCGGCCCGCGCCATTGCCGACGCCGTGCGCTCCACCCTCGGCCCCCGAGGAATGGACAAGATGCTTGTGGACACCATGGGGGATGTGGTGATCACGAACGACGGGGTGACCATCCTCAAGGAGATCGAGGTGGAGCACCCGGCGGCCAAGATGCTGGTCGAGGTGGCCAAGACCCAGGACGAGGAGTGTGGCGACGGGACGACGACGGCCGTAATCTTCACGGGGGAGCTCTTGAAGCGGGTGGAGGACCACATCGGGCAGATCCACCCCACGATCATCGCCCAGGGCTTCCGCCTGGCGGCGGAGAAGGCGACGGAGCTCCTGGACAAGATGGCGGAGACCGTCAAGCCCGATGACGTGGAGACGCTCAAGAAGATCGCGTCCACGGCCATGATCAGCAAGGCGGTCAGCGCAAACCGGGAGTACCTGGCCGACCTGGCCGTCCGGGCTGTCCGGTCCATCGCGGAGACCGTGGACGGCCAGCCCACGGTGGACGAGGACAACGTCCAGATCGTGAAGAAGCAGGGCGGCACCATCATGGACAGCCAGCTGGTGGACGGCATCATCGTGGACAAGGAGCGCGTCCACACCGGCATGCCCACCCAGGTGAAGAAGGCGAAGATCGCGCTGGTGGATGCGGCCCTGGAAGTCAAGAAGACGGAGTTCGACGCCAAGATTCAGATCCGCGATCCCCAGCAGCTCCAGGCCTTCCTCGGGGAGGAGGAGAACATCCTTCGAGGCTACGTGGAGGCCGTCAAGGAGGCCGGCGCCAACGTCCTCTTCGGCCAGAAGGGCATCGACGACCTGGCGCAGCACTACCTCGCAAAGGAGGGCATCTACGCCGTGCGTCGGGTGAAGAAGTCCGACATGGAGAAGTTGGCCAAGGCCACAGGCGGCCGGATCGTCAGCAAGATCCGGGAGATCGACAAGACGGACCTGGGCCGGGCCGACCTCGTGGAAGAGCGGAAGATCGGCGACGACGAGATGACCTTCGTGGAGGGCTGCAAGGAAGCCAAGGCCGTCTCCCTCCTGCTGCGGGGCGGCACGGAGCACGTGGTGGATGAGGTGGAGCGTTCGGTGGACGACGCCCTGAACGTCGTGCGCTCGGCGGTGGAGGACGGCAAGGTCCTCGTGGGGGGCGGCAGCGTTCACACGGAGCTCTCCCTCGCCCTCCGGGACTACGCCTCCACGGTGGGGGGCCGGGAGCAGATGGCCATCGAGGCCTTCGCCACGGCCTTCGACGTAGTGCCCCGCACCCTGGCGGAGAACGCAGGCCTCGACCCCATCGACACCCTGCTAGACCTGCGAACGAGCCACAAGAAGGGGAAAAAGTACCACGGCGTGGACGTCCATACCGGCAAGATTTCCGACATGAAGAAGCTGGACGTCATCGAGCCCCTGCGCGTGACGAAGCAGGCTGTGGCCTCTGCCACGGACGCGGCGGTGATGATCCTCCGGATTGACGACATCATCGCCAGCAAGGAGTTCAAGTCCGGGGCTGGGGGCCCCGGCGAAGAGGGCGAAGGCGACTTCGACTAAGTTCGACCCCTCCCTTCCCGGCTTGACATGGACCGGCCGACAGGCCCCTGTCAGAAGCTCCCGGAGCGGCGCGCTGGCGATCGCCTCCGCAGGGTATTATAGCCCCCTTGCCTCTGGGGGGAAAAGGACGGGAGGCGCACCACGGACCCCCTCTTGCAGCTCCTCAAGGAACTGGTGGAGATCGATACGGTCAACAGCCCCGAGGAGGGGCGGAAGCCTCCCCAGGATGGCGCAGCCTTCATCCATGAGACCCTCAACGAGTGGGGCATCCGGAGCGAGGTCGTGGAGGACGGCGGATACTTCACCGTCCAGGGCCAGATCGGGACGGAGGAGCCCAGCGTCCTCCTCCTCTCCCACTGGGACGTGGTGCCCCGGGGCCCCGACGCCCGCTGGCGACACCCGCCTCATCGGCTGACGCTGGAGGAGGACCGCGCCTTTGGCCGGGGAGTGGTGGACGACAAGGGGAACGTGGCGGCCATCCTGACGGCCCTGCCCGACATCGTCGACCGCGTCGACGGCGGGCTGGCCTTTGCCTTCACGGGGGACGAGGAGACGGGGGGGCACTTCGGGGCACAACGCCTCGCCCGCGACCTCCGTCCCCGCTTCGTTGTCAACGGCGACGGCATCGACCTGCAAATCATCAACCGCCGGAGGAACTACTTCCGCCTGCACGTGAGCGCGACCGCGGCGCCCCGTCGGACCCGCGGGGAGGCGGAGACGATGCGATTCACAACGCGCACCCGCATCCGGGACACGCGCCACACCGCCTACTTCATTCATGGCGTCGACAGCCACGCGTTCCTGACGGGGGCCTATCACGCCCTCCTCCGGGGGCTCACGGTGGCAAGCGTGGGGGGCGGGTTCGTGAAAGATACAGTCATCCCTGACGAGGTGGCCATCGAGTTTGTGCGCGAGGGCCGTTCCGGGGAGAACCTCGTCGTGGACGACAATCTCACGGCGCTTCTGAAGGCTCTGATTCCCCTCTCACGCATCGCCTTTCCCACGGACTTCAGCGTGTACGGCATCAACGCCCTTCCCAACTTCTACCGACGCGACGGAGACACCCATCACATCACGGTGGACGTGCGGGCCATGACGGCGGAGAGCGAGGGGTTGCGGGAAGCGGCGGAGCGCGCCCTCCACGAGATGATTCCGGAGGCCAGCCTTCGTGTGGAGGCGGGGGCGGGCTGCGTCATGACGGATCCCCAGGCCCCGCTCATCCATGCGGCCAGGGAGGTGGCCTCCACCCTGGGCATTCCGCCGCGGGTCGTGGAGCGCCAGGGGTCCAGCGACTCCCGCCACTTCTCCTCCCAAGGGGTGGAGTGCATCGACTTCGGGCCGCAGGGGGGCAACATCCACGGGCCCAACGAGTACGTGGTGGTCAGCACCCTGGAGCGGGCCGCCAAGTTCTACGTCCAGCTAGTGGCACGCCTGCTTAGCGAGGCGTGAGGCCCCGAACCCGGGCCTTGCCCTCCTCTACCGGGGGCCCTCAGCCCTCCTTCGCCTTAGCCTCCTCGAAAAGTTGGTTCGCCTCCTTGGGCGTGGCGTCCTGGTGGACGATGGCCCGGACGGCCCGGATCTTAGCCACGGGATGGTCGGACTGCCAGATGTTCCTCCCCATGTCCACGCCCGACGCCCCCTCCTGCATGGCGTTGTACACCAGCTCAAAGGCATCGTAGTCCGTCTCCAGCTTTGGCCCGCCGGCCATGACCACGGGCACGGGGCAACTCCCCGTCACCTTGTGGAAGTCCTCGCAGTAGTAGGTCTTCACGAAGCTCGCCCCAAACTCCGCGGCCATGCGGCAGCAGAGGCTCAGGTACCGGGCATCCCGCTTCTCCAGCTCCTTCCCCACGGCCGTGACAGCCAGGACGGGGATCCCGTACTCCAGCCCTTCGTCCACCAGCTTCGACAGGTTCAGGATCGTCTGCCGTTCGTGCTCCGTTCCCACGAAAATGGAGAGGGCCATGGCGGAGGCGTTGAGGCGAACGGCGTCCTTCACCGCCGTGGCGATGCCCTCGTCCGACAGGGCGGGCCCCACTATGCTCACCCCGCCGGAGACCCGCAGGACAATGGGAACCTCCTGCCTCGGGTCGATGGCGTTGCGGGTGACCCCCCGGGTGATCATGAGGGCGTCCGCGTACGGGATGAGGGGCTTCAGGGTCTTTCCGGGGTCCTCCAGCTTTCGCGTAGGGCCCAGGAAGTAGCCGTGGTCTGCGGCCAACATGACGGTGTGGTTCGTGTCGGGCCGAAGGATGCGTGCCAACCGGTTTGTCATACCCCAATCCATGTTCTCCCTCCCATGCAGGGGCGAGACCCAGGCGGGTCCCTCGCGGCCCCCGCAACCGCGGAGGCAGTAATCAACCTATCGGCGCTTAGGGAACGAGGAGGACCTTCACCGCCTCGGCGGTTTGGGCCAGCTTCACCGCCCGTGGGAACTCCGCCAGGGGAACCTTGTGCGTCACCAAAGAGGCGACGTCCACCCGCTCCTCCTCGACGAGCTTCAGGGCATGGCGCGTCTCCCTCTCGGTGGCGGCGTTGCTGCTGACGAGGGAGACCTCGCGGGTGACGAGTCGGCTCACGTCGGCCAACGGGACGCCCGCCTCCGGGATCCCCACCAGCCCCACCTTGCCGCCACGCCGGACCGCCGCAACGGCCTGATCCAGCGCCCGCGGGCTGCCCGTGGCCACGACCGCCGCGTCGGCCCCGCGCCCTTCCGTCAGGCGAAGGACCTCCCGCACGACGTCCACCTCCCCGGGGTTGAGGAGGGCGTGCGCGCCCAGGCGGTCGGCGACGTGGAGTCGCGGGGGGCTCACCTCGCTCACCACCACCCGCGCGGCCTCTCGGAGCAGCAGGAGCTGCAGAAGGAGGAGGCCCATGGGGCCCGCCCCCGCCACGAGGACGACGTCACCTACCTCCACGCCCAGACGGTCCAGGGCGCGAACGCAACAGGCCAGAGGTTCGATGAAGGTGCCCTCCTCGAAGGACATGCCATCGGGGAGGGGGAGCACGCCGCCGTGCTCCACGTTCCAACGGGGCACCCGGAAGAACTCGGCGAACCCACCGGGGTCCAGGTGCCACCGGCGGTACTGGGCGCACATGGTCTCGCTCCCCCGGCGGCAGTAGTGGCAGTCGTAGCAAGGGACGTGGTGGTGGGGGAACACCCGCTCTCCCACGCCGAAGCCCGCGGCAGCCTCGCCCACCTCGGCGACAACCCCCACCGCCTCGTGTCCCAGGATGGGCGGCGCGGCGGTGTACTCGCCCTGGATCTTTTCCAGGTCCGAGCCGCAAAGCCCGCAGGCCCTCATCTCCACCAGGAGTTCGCCCGGACCCACGGTGGGGCGCGGGACCTCCTCCACCCGGGCGTCGCCGGCCCCTGCAAGTGAGACGGCCTTCAACGCACGCGGCTAGGTGGCTAGGCTATATCAAGAGGGGGGTGCGGGGAGGGGGCCGATGGCAGCCTGTGAGGTAGTTACGCTTATATAGAAGCTCTAACATAGGATTCCACATACCCTCACGTGGGATGCGCCATGACGGAAAAGGTGCTGCGGGTGGCGGAGGCGAGGACCAAGGACGTGGGCCGAGGCATTGTCCGCATGGACCCGGCGGTCATGAAGGCCCTGAAGCTCACCCCCGGCGACATCCTCTCCATCGAGGGCAAGAACCGGACGGTGGCCATCTGCTGGCACGGCTACCCGGAGGATGAGAATCGGGGCATCATTCGGATGGACGGGAACCTCCGACGCAACGCCGGTGTGGGCCTGGATGAGAAGGTGGGCGTGACGCGCGTCGATGCCAAGCCGGCGAAGGAGGTCACCCTGGCGCCCACGGAGTCCCTGCGAATCTCGGGCGGAGGGCTGTACCTGCTGCAGCTCCTGGAAGGGAGGGCGCTCACGCGGGGGGATGTGGTGGAGATCAACGTCATGGGGCGCAAGCTGGAGCTTGCGGTTGTGAGGGTCACGCCACCGGCGGACGCGGTCCTCGTGCAGGACGGGACACGCATCCAGATCAGCGAGCGCCCCGCGCCGGAACAGCTGAAGCTCCCCAGGGTAACCTACGAGGACATCGGCGGCCTCCACGAGGAGGTGAAGAAGGTCCGGGAGATGATCGAGCTCCCCCTTCGCCACCCGGAGATCTTTGACCGTTTGGGCGTGGAAGCGCCCAAGGGCGTCCTGCTCCACGGCCCGCCCGGGACGGGGAAGACCCTCCTGGCGAAGGCCGTCGCCAGCGAGACCGCCGCTTCCTTCTTCTCCATCTCCGGCCCGGAGATCATGTCCAAGTACTACGGCCAGAGCGAGGAGAACCTGAGGGACATCTTCGCCCAGGCGGAGGAGGGAGCCCCCAGCATCATCTTCATCGATGAGATCGACTCCATCGCCCCCAAGCGGGACGAGGTCACGGGGGAGGTGGAGCGCCGCGTGGTGGCCCAGCTTCTCAGCTCCATGGACGGGCTGCAGGCCCGGGGGAAGGTGGTGGTCATTGGCGCCACGAACCGGCCCAACGCCCTGGATCCGGCCCTCCGCAGGCCCGGGAGATTCGATCGGGAGATCGAGATCGGCATCCCCGACAAGGAGGGTCGCCTGGAGATCCTTCAAATCCACACGCGGGGGATGCCCCAGGCGGAGGACGTGGATCTGGAGAAGCTCGCCGGGCTGACCCACGGCTACGTAGGGGCGGACCTGGAGTCCCTGGCCAAAGAGGCCGCCATGCGGGCCTTGCGGAAGGTCCTGCCCGATATCGACCTGGAGGCCACGGAGATCCCGCTGGAAGTCTTGAACCAGCTCGTGGTCTCCCGCGAGAACTTCATGGAGGCCTTCCGGGAGCTGGAGCCCACGACCCTGCGAGAGGTCTTCATCGAGAGCCCCGACGTCCGCTGGGACGACATCGGAGGCCTGGCGGAGGCCCAGCAGGAGCTGCAGGAGTCCGTGGAGTGGCCACTGCGGTACGGGAAAGTCTTCCAGCGTGCAGGAGCGGAGCCCCCCCGGGGCGTCCTCCTCTACGGGCCGCCCGGCACCGGCAAGACCCTGCTGGCGAAGGCCGTCGCCACGGAGGCGGAGGCCAACTTCATCAGCGTCCGCGGACCCGAGTTCCTCTCCAAGTGGGTGGGCGAGAGCGAGCGGGCCGTGCGGGAGACCTTCCGGAAGGCGAAGCAGGCTGCGCCCTGCGTCATCTTCTTCGATGAGATCGACTCCGTGACCCCCTCGCGCGGGACCGCGTCCGACACCCACGTGACGGAGCGGGTCATCTCCCAGATGCTGGTGGAGTTGGACGGGCTGGAGGAGCTTCACAACGTCACCCTCATCGCCGCCACGAACCGCCCCGACCTCCTGGACCCAGCTCTCCTGCGGCCGGGGCGCATGGACCGGTTGATCTACGTGCCGCCGCCCGACCTGGAGGCCCGACGGGAGATCTTCAAGATTCACACCCAGGGGAAGCCTCTGTCGGAGGAGGTGGACTTGGACGAGCTGTCCAAGGAGACGGAAAACTTCACCGGGGCGGACATCGAGGCCCTATGCAACGAGGCCTCCATGTTGGCCATCCGGTCGTACATCCAGGCCGGCGGCACGCTGGAGGACGAGGCCGTGCAGAGCCTCCGCATTGGACGCGACCACTTCGACCGCGCCATGGAAAAGGTGGCGCCAAAGCGACGAGAGGAGCTGGAACGGTACGTCGGCATATCGAAAGGATTCGAACGAGGAATGGAGGTAGCGTAAGATGGGAGACAAGAAGAGACGAGGCTGGCCCTTTGGCGAGGACGACCTCTTTGGCCACTTTGACGAGCTCTTTGAGGACATGCGACGGAGGATGGAGAAGGTCTTCTCGGGTTCCCTGGAGGACCTGGAGACGGGGAAGCCCTTCGTATGGGGTTACTCGTTCCGCGTGGGGCCCGACGGGAAGCCCGAGTTCCGCCAGTTTGGCGATACGGAGGCACTTCAACCGTGGACCTCGGAGTCACGAAGGGAGCCCCTGACGGACGTCATCGAGCGCGGGGATTCCCTCTCCGTGACGGTGGAACTCCCGGGAGTGGAGAAGGACCAGATCGAGCTTCGCGCCACGCCTCGGGAGCTCACGATCTCCGTGGACAACCCGGACCGCCGGTACTACAAGGAGATGGACCTCCCCTCCCCTGTGGACCCGGACTCCGTGCAGGCCACCTTCCGGAACGGCGTCCTGGACATCACCCTCAAGAAGAAGCCCGGCGAGGGCGGGAAGAAGGTCCGCATCGGCTAGCTAGGGACGGAGCACGAGCTTCCCAAACTGAACGCCGTCCTCGAGGGTCCGATGGGCCTTCCGGGCCTCCGCTAGGGGGAACACGGCATGGACCAGGGGACGTAGCGTCCCCTCCTCCACGTGCTTCAGGACCTGGACCAGCCCCTCCCGCGTCCCCATGGTGGAGCCAAGGATCTGCAGCTGCCGCCAGAAGATGTAGCGGAGGTCGGTCTCCCCCCGGGGCCCCGTGGTGGCCCCGCAGGTCACCAGGCGGCCGTTCTTCGCCAGGGCGCGGACGCTGTCCGGCCAGGTGGCCTCCCCCACGCAGTCCACCACGACGTCCACCCCGCGCTTCCCCGTGGCCTCCCACACGGCCTTGCCGAAGGCCACCTTCAGGTAATTGAAGACGTGGTCGGCCCCGATCTCCCGGGCCTTCCGGAGCTTCTCCTCCGTGCTGGAGGTGGCGTACACCGTGGCCCCGCGGAGCTTCGCGATCTGGACGACCGCGCTGGCGACGCCGCCCCCTGCACCCAGGACCAGGACCTCCTCCCCCTCCTGCACGCGGGCGCGCTCCACTAGCATCCGCCAGGCCGTCATGAAGACGAGGGGGACGGCAGCGGCCTCCTCGAACAGGAGACCTTTCGGCAGGGGGAGCACGTTCCGCTCGGGCAGGCTGAGAAGCTCCGCGTAGGTCCCGTCCCGGTGCTCCCCTAGGATGCCGTAGCGCTCGCACAGGCTGTCCTCCCCCCGCAGGCAGAAGGCGCAGGTCCCGCAGTTCAACCCGGGGTTCACGACCACGGCGTCCCCTGGGCGGAGGTCCCCCACCTCCGCCCCCACCTCCTCCACCAGGCCGGCGCCGTCCGCCCCCAGGATGTGCGGGAAGTCAAGCTTCAGGCCCTTCCACCCCTCCCGCGCAAAGAGGTCCATGCGGTTGAGGGCGGCCGCCTTTAGCCGGATCAGAACGTCCCCCGGGCCAACGGACGGGTCGGGGAGATCCCCGTAGGTGAGGACCTCGGGCCCTCCGTGCTCGTACAGGGCGACGGCCTTCACGCTACGACCCGGAGGAACGATGGCGTCAGGAGGTTAAGGGTTTGGCCCCTACTCCAGGGGCTCCCCTTTCGTCTCCGGTCCGAGGAGGCCCGAGACCAGGCCGCCGAACACCATGAGGAGGGCGATGGAGGTGAGGGGCCATACGACGCCTCCCGTGGAGGTGAGGAGGGAGGCGAAGGCCAGAGGGGCCAGGATGGCCGTGATCTTCCCCACCCCTTCCGCCAGCCCGAATCCGGTGGCACGGTACTGGGTGGGGAAGAGCTCCGCCGTGTAGGGATACACGGCCCCCCAGGCCCCCAGGTTGAAGAAGCTCACAAACACGAGGCCCAGGACGAGAGTCCAGAAATCCCGGGCCGTAGCGAACGCGTAGCCGCTGATCCCTCCCAGGATGAGGAAGAGGGTGAGGGTGCGCTGGCGGCCCCATCGCTCCACCAGGTACGCCGAGGCGCCGTACCCGGGGAATTGCGCCAGGGCGGAGGCCACGAGGAAGAGGCCCAGGACGTTCGGATCCAGGAAGTTGGCCACGCCAAACTGCGCCAGGGCTGGAGGGAGCCACAAGAAGAGCCCGTAGTAGCTGAAGTTGAGGGCAATCCACACGCCGACGACCACGGTGCTGCGACGCAGCAGGCGGCCGCGAAAGAGGGCCGCGAAGGGCGCCCGGGACACGGCGGGCTCCGCCTGCAGGTCCGTCGCCGTCGCCTCCTCGCCCGTTACCCGGGAGAGCACGGTCGCCGCCTCCCCGAGGCGTCCCTGTCGGGCCAGGAAGTACGGGCTCTCCGGCACCGTCCTGCGGAAGAGGTACGCCAGGAAGGCGGGGAAGGCGGCCACGAGGAAGAGGAGACGCCACATGCCCCCCAGCTGGATGATGAAGAGGTACCAGAAGCCGATGGCGAGGAGGAAGCCGCCGGGCCAGAAGAAGTCCAGGAACACGAGGAAGCGTCCCCGGTTCTGTGGGGGGAGGTACTCCGAGAGGACGGAGGGGTCGATGACGAGCATCCCGCCCAGGCCCAGGCCCGCCAGGAACCGCAGCAGGAAGAGGCTGGCGGTGTTGAAGGAGAGGGCCGTCAATGCCGTGAAGACGGAGTAGATGATGATGGATGCCTGGAAGAGCGTTCGCCGTCCGCGTCGATCCGCCAGCCGCCCCAGGCCGAGGCTCCCCAGGAAGGAGCCGGCGAGGGTGGCAGAGACCACCGCGCCGTACTGCAACGCGGCAGTCGGGGTGAACGACGCCAGGTCGAAGATGCCAAACTCCGCACCGATGGCAGGGAGGACCAGGCTGATGAGGATGATCTCGAACGCCACGAAGGTCCACGCAAAACCTGTCAGGAAGACGACGCGGCGGTGGAAGGGCGTGAAGCCCCCTGCTCGTAGGACCTCCTCCACGCGCCGGGGTCCCGCTTCCTCGGTAGCCATGGCCGTGCCGCTTCCACGGCCCCCCCCGAGATATACGTGATGGTGGGGGCAAGGTGGAGGGGATGGGAGGCGATAACGGCAAGCCTTGCCGGCGTCCTAGCGCTCCTCCGTCGCTTCCTGCGCCTCTTCCGAGAGGATGTAGAGGACGTCCGACCGCAGGTCGCGGAGGTGGGGGGAGCGCCCGATGAGGCCATTCTGGAGGAGGATGGAGACGGCGTGGCGGACCGTGCGCGGCGGGAGGAGGGTCTTGGCGGCCACCTCCTTGGCCGTCAACGGCCCCTCGTACTCGATGGTCTTCAGGACGAGCTTCGCACTGGGGGGCATCTTCATGATCTCCTCCGTGGATCGGATGCGCCGGATGGCCTCCATGCGGAGAGGGGACCCCCCGTCGATGCGCACGAGGCTCCCCGGGCGTCCCGCCTGGACGGCCACCGTCTCCTTCACCTCTTGACGGTGGAGGCCGTCGATGACCACCTCGCACCGGGACTTGGCGGTGATCTCCGAGACCTCGATGTGGGCCGTATCCGGGACCACCAGGGGGCGCCGGGAGACGTCCATGGAGTTGACGGAGACCAGGACGAACACGCGAGACTGCGGGAAGATGAGGGGCCCCCCGGCGGACATGGCGTAGGCGGAGGAGCCGGTGGGCGTGGCGAGGATGAGGCCGTCGCTGTAGTCCCGGTACACCTCCTCACCGTCGATGGCCAGGCGGTGCTCCATGAGGACCGCCGAGCGGGCGGGGAAGATGGCCACCTCGTTGAGGGCCGAGGGGAGGACCAGGTCGTCCACCCGCACCGCCAGGCGATTGCACGTCTCTAGGCGGTACTTTCCCTGCGCCACGCGCCGGAGCGCGTCACGGAGGCCGTTCATCGGGGCATCCGTCAGAAAGGCGGAGCCCGTGGCGTCGCTGATCCCCAGAATCGGCACGCCCGCGTCCCCCTGCTCCTGGAAGGCCTGAAGGACATCTCGGTCGCTGCCCAGGACCGCCAGCATGTCGGCCTCCATGGCAGGGACTCCCGGCCCCAGCACGTCTACCTCCAGCCCCGCTCTCCGTGCCGAGGACATCACCAGCTCCACCGCATCCCGGGAGGCGTCCCCCTGGGACGAGGCGCTTGGGAAGGGCAGCAGGAGGACCTTCACGCCCCCGGAGAAGGGGGGAGCGAACTAAAAACCCTGGCGTGGACGGGTCTCCTCTCGGTCTCACGCCTGATAGCGCTCTCCAAGGCTTTATATACGCACTGACGGAGCGTGCGTTCATGATGGACGAGGAGCGTGAGGAAGCCTTCTACGAGTCCCCGTACCAGAGGCCCGAGCCGGCCGCGGATGCGCCGGACATCTCCGGGGAGGAGCTGAGCCCCCTGGAGGAGGCGAAGCTCGCCAAGAAGCGGGCCACGTACCTTGAGAAGGCGACCAAGCTCCGTGCGAAGGCGGCAAAGCTCGTGGCCCAAGCCAAGAAGCTCCGGGCTAAGGCGGAGGCGATGGAGGGCAAGGCCCGCCGCTACGAGGAGAAGGCCGCCGACTTCGAGGCGCGCGGTTAGAAATCGTTAAGCGCGTGGCGGAATTGGCGACCCGTTGGTCGCCGCCTCCGCTCCCGGAAAGCTCATTCTCTTCGGCGAGCACGCCGTGGTCTTCGGCGAGCCGGCCCTCTCAATGGCCATCAACCTTCGCACTAGGGTGGAGGTGGCCCCGGCAAGACGAAACGACGTGAACGGCGCGCCCCTCACCACGGAGAGCCACCCGTACCTCGTCGCGGCCCTCCAGCGCGGCGCAGCCCCCGCTCCCCTGGCCCTCACGGTGGAGTCCAACCTCCCTCGGGCCTCGGGCATGGGGTCCTCCGCCGCCGTGACGACAAGCCTGCTGGCCTGCCTCCAGGGGCTGCGGGGTGAGCTGGA
The DNA here is from genome assembly GCA_964348155.1 of uncultured Methanomassiliicoccales archaeon. Lineage (GTDB taxonomy): Archaea > Thermoplasmatota > Thermoplasmata > RBG-16-68-12 > JAJISG01 > JAJISG01. Next base: position 13,545 of record CAYGBN010000001.1, on the reverse strand, counting down.
TCGCGCGCTCCTGGCGCACCAGGCGTTCGAGGTCGAATACGAGGTCCAGGGACGAGCGAGCCCCATCGACACGACCACCGCCACCCAAGGGGGAGGGGTCCTCCTCCTGCGGGAGCGAGGCGAAGGCTTTTTGTGGCGCATCGAGAAGGGGGAGAGCCGCTGGTTTCTGCACCGATGCGACCTCCCGAGGATGACCCTCGTGGTGGGGAGCACGGGCATCCAGGCCGCCACGGGCCCCCTGGTGGAGGGGGTTCGACGCCTCTGCGAGCGGAAGGCGGAGGCCCGGGAGGCCGTCCGGCGCATCGGGGAGATCTCCTTGGAAGGGCAGCGGACCCTGGCCGCGGGTGACCTCGCGACGACGGGTGCCCTCATGGCAGAGAACCACGCGCTCCTCAACGCTTTGGGCGTGGGACACCCGCTGCTGGACGCCTATGTGGAGGCGAGCCTCCCCCACGCCTTCGGCGCGAAGCTCACGGGGGCGGGGGGAGGGGGCAGCATGATCGCCTTGACGGAGGAACCTCGCCTCGTGAAGAAGGCCATCGAGGCCCGCGGGGGGGAGGCCTTCGTCGTGACCACGGATCCGGAAGGGGTGGCCCTTGAACCGTCCGTTTGAGGGGGGGCCCCCACGGGGCGGCGACCTCCTGGTGGTCAACGCCGGCCAGCTCCTTACGCTCGACGGCCCACCCGGCCCCCGCACGGCAGAGGCGATGGGAGACCTGGGCCTGCTTCCCTCCGGCGCGGTCCTGGTGGAGGGGGGGCGGATTGTCGCCGTGGGCCCTTCGGAGGACGTCGTCCCGGAGGCCGGCGACGCTGAGGTCCTGGATGCACGCGGCCACGTGGTCATGCCGGGGTTTGTGGACCCCCACACGCACGCCGCCTTCGTGGGCTCGCGCGCCGGGGAGCTTGCGGACAAGTTGGCGGGGAAGTCCTACGCCCAAATCGCAGCCGAGGGCGGCGGCATCCGTCGCACGGTCCAGGCGACGCGGGAGGCGTCCGACGAGGCGCTCCGGGGTGAGACCGCAGGGCGTCTGCAGAGGATGGTGCGGTCGGGGACCACCACGGTGGAGGTGAAGTCGGGGTACGCCCTGGACCGGGAGGGGGAGCTGCGCATGCTGCGGGCCATCGCGGCCCTGGCGGAGGACCTTCCCGTGGACATGGTGCCCACCTTCCTGGGCGCCCACGCCACCCCCTCGGAGTGGGAGGGGGACACGGAAGGGTACGTCGAGCACGTCGTCGGCGACATGCTCCCCGCCGTGGCCTCCCAGGGCATCGCCCGGTTCTGCGATGTCTTCGTGGAGGAGGGCTTCTTTACGGCGGCCCAGGGGCGCCGCATCCTCCAGGACGGGCGCCGCCGCGGGCTGATCCCGAAGGTCCATGCCGACGAGCTGACGGGATGCGGGGGGGCCGAGCTGGCGGCCGACGTGGAAGCCGCCTCGGCGGACCACCTCCTCCACGCCTCGCCGGCAGGGTTGAGGGCCATGGCGGCCCGGGGCGTCGTGGGGGTGCTTCTTCCCGGGACCTCCTTCGCGACCCTGGGGCTCCCCTACGCGGACGCGAGGGGCGTGATCGACGCGGGCCTCCCGGTGGCCTTGGGGACCGACCTCTCACCTAATGGGTGGATCGAGTCCATGCCCTTCATCGTAAGCCTGGCGTGCTACCGCCTCCGCCTGCAGCCGGAGGAGGCCATCACGGCCGCCACCCTCAACGCGGCGTGGGCCGTGGGGGCGGCCCAGGACGTGGGCTCCTTGGAGGTCGGCAAGAAGGGGGACCTGCTCGTCCTGGGGCTCAGGGATTACCGAGAGATCCCCTACCGCGTCGCGTCGAACCCGGTGCAGGTCGTGGTGAAGGAGGGGCGGGTCGTCGCCTCCCATCCTTAGCCCGGGTCGGTGGGCGGGGCCACGTGGGCGCCCTCCAGCCGCGAGTGGGGGCGAATGACCATCTCCTCCCCGATGGTGCTGGAGATGAGGCGCACGTCCTCCTCCACGGTGCAGTGGGCGGAAACAACGCTGTCCCGCACCACGCTACGCCAGCCGATGCGGCTCCCCTCCATGACGATGGACGCCTCCACGGCGGCATCCCGGTCCACGAAGACGTCGTCGTACACGCAGGACTGGAGGAGGGTCGCCCCGCGGCTAAGGGTGGACCCCCCGCCCACGTAGCTGGGCCCTTCGATGGTCACGCCCTCCTCCACCACGGCCTCGGGCGAGAGAATCACGGGTCCGGCGACCTCGGCCCCCGCCACGGAGACCTCCTCCCCGCGTCGTCGGACGACCTCCATGCTCGCGCGCCACAGGTCCCGAGGGCGTCCGATGTCCATCCACAGGCCGCTGATCTCTACGCCGTAGAGGGGCACTCCCTTCTCCAGCAGCAGAGGGAACACGTCCTTCGAGAAGTCAAACGTCTCCCGCTCGGGGATGTGATCCAGGACCTGCGGCTCCAGGACGTAGATCCCCGCGTTCACCAAATCCGTGAAGACTTCCTTGGCCTCCGGCTTCTCCTGGAAGCGCACGATGCGCCGATCCTCGTCCAGCTCCACAATCCCAAACTCCGTCGGGTTTTCCACGCGGGTCAACGCCAGCGTGGCCGTCGCCCCCGTCTCCTTGTGGCGCTCGTAGAGCTGGCGCACATCCACATCAGCGAGCACGTCGCCGCTGGCCACCACGAAGGTGTCCTCGATGAAGTCCGCCACCCGCTTCACGGCCCCCGCCGTCCCCGCGGGGGTCGCCTCGAAGGAGTAGAGGATGGAGGCGTCGTACTCCAGCCCGTCCCCGATGCGCTTCATCACCCGGTCCGACATGTAGCTCGTGGCGACGACCACCTCCCGGAAGCCGGCGGCCACCAGCGAGCGGAGGACGAAGTCGATGCACGGGCGACCGGCCACTGGGAGGAGGGGCTTGGGCATGCGCTCCGTCAGGGGCTTGAGCCGGGTCCCAAACCCGCCGGCGAGGACGATGGCCTTCACGCTCACAGCTCCAGCTTACGCTTGTCCTGGAGGATGGAGAGCGCCTCCTCCACGGCCTCGTCCACAGCCTCCTCGTCCTCCAGGGCCTGCCGGGTCGCCTGTCGCCGGGTCTCCATGATCTCCCGCGCCTCCTGCGCCTCCTCGCCACGGGCCCGATGAAGGGAGAGGATCTTCTCCCGCATCTCCGCCGCCCGGGCATGGTAGCGGTCCCCCTTCTCTCGCGCCGCCAGGAAGGCCCTGTGCATCCGATCGGCTTCCGCCTCGAGGAGGGAGAGGCCTTCGTCCCGCTCCTCCAGGTCGTCCTTCATGGCCATCACCTCTTCCGACAGCGCCAGGACGGTGGCATGCTCCGCCTCCGCCTGGCGGAAGAGGCCGTCGATGGTGGCGTCGAGCTCTCCGACCTCGTGGAGGAGCCTGCGGTGCTTCTTCAGGGCGTTCTCCAGCTCCCCCAAGGCCTCCCGGGCCTGTCGAAGCTCCTCCAGCAGGGACCCCTCTTCCGGCAAGGAAAGGGGGGTCGTCTGCTGGCGCTCCTCCAGACGCGCGATGCGATCCCGCTGCCGGGCCACCGCCTCCTCGGGCGACCCGCGCATCCGGTCGCCCAGTTCCCGTTTCGCCTGAATGAGCTCCTTGGCCCGGGCATGAAAGTCGTTGCGACGCGCCTTGTGCTCTCGGACGTTGCGCAGGAGCGTGGAGCGCTTCTCGCGGAGAGCCCGGAACTCCCGACGAAGGTCCGCGGACCGGCCGTTCAGCAGGTCCCGCTCCTCACGCAGGGCCCGAGCCTCGAGGTTGTGCTCGTCCCGCCGCTCCAAGAAGGTCCGGTACCGCACCTCCGCGCGTTCCATCTCGTCCTGGGTCTTCCGCCGCCCCATGGAGGGGGCTTTGAAGAGTGGAGCGCCCATTAACCTTTCGGGAGGAGGAGGTTCGTCAGGTCCCCCATCTCCTCCGGCGTCATCTCCCCGGCCCGCCGGGAGGCCAGAGGGGTGGCTGCCAGACGCGATCGCAGCGCCTCCGGGGAGGGCGCGAAGGCGTCCCAGGCGGTTAGGAGGGCGTTCAGGGCGGTCTTCCGTCGGTGGGCGAAGAGGAGGTCCACCACCCGATGGAAGCCCTCCTCCGGGACGGAGAAGGGGGGCGGCCTCGGGTCCAGCTGCACGACGGCGGACGCGACCTCCGGGGGGGGCCAGAAGGCAGTCCGGGGGACGACCTCCCGGAGCTGGATGCGCGCGCGGTAGGACGCCTTCACGCTGAGGCGACCGTAGCTCCGGTCACCGGGGGACGCCGCCATCCGCTCGGCAAACTCCCGCTGGAAGGTGAGCACGGCCCGGCGGAAGGGCTTCTCCAGTAGCCAGAATGTGAAGGGGGAGGAGATCTCGTAGGGGAGGTTGCTCACCACGCAGTCGAACGGGGGGACGTCCGTCC
>CAYGBN010000001.1:0-9157 GCA_964348155.1 uncultured Methanomassiliicoccales archaeon | reverse complement strand
AAGCTTGTGACCAAGCTTGTTTCGAACCAACCAACGGGGGGACGTCCGTCCGGAGCACGTCACCGTGGATGAGGCGGAGAGAGGGGTGCCGACGACGCAAGGCGTCGCAGAGGCGGCCGTCCTTCTCCACGGCCACCACCCGGTCCGTCCGCCGGAGGAGGGCCTCGGTGAGGATGCCCAACCCGGGCCCTACCTCCAGAACCGTCTCTCCCGCCTGGATGTCCGCATAGTCCACCATCCGATCGGTGAGCCCCTCGCGCAGAAGGAAGTGCTGCCCCAGGGCCTTGGAGGGACGGACGCCCGCCTCTCGCAGACGATCTCGAACGTCGGCTGCCCTCACGGCGTCTCCCCCTGCGGGCGACGACAGCCCGCTCTGCTACGCGATGACCACCTGCTCCACCGGGTGGTGACGGCGGATGAGGTTCCGGGCCTGGTCGAGGTTCTTCCCCCCGCGCCCGATAGCCCTTCCCTTCTTGACGGGGTCCACGGTGACCACGGCGTGCAGCGCACCCTCCTTCTCCTCCAGCTCCACGTCCCGAACCCCGGAGTTTCGGAAGACGTTCCGCACAAAGATCTTCGGGTCGGGGTGATACTCCACGACGAGGACCTCCCGGCGCAGGAGACGTCGCAGGCGGTTCACCCGCTCGCCCCCGCGGCCCACGGCCCGCCCCACCTCGCCATGGGGGACCACCAGGGTGATGCGGTCGTCCCCCTCCATGCAGTCCAGGGCCGTGACGCCCGTCAGCTCCTGGAAGAGGGACATGGTGCGGAGGCTGTCCTCCGTCAGGGTGATGGATCCCACGACGTCACCTACTTCTTCAGGATGGCGGACTTCCCCGGATCGATGACGGCAACGGCGGAGACGGAGAAGGGCTTCCCGCAGGCGGCCCCAAGCTCCACGTTGGTCCCGGGGAACTCGCGAACGGGCACGTCCTCCTGGCTCCTCAAATACCCATCGGGGCAGTTGCTGGCGATGATAATGAGCCTCGCCTCTCCCCCTCGGAGGGCCTTGCGGCACTGGCGGGAGCCCAGGACCACCGTCCCCGAGGTCATGGCTGTGCGGAGGGGTCCGACGAGGTCCTGCATCCCCCTCACGCTTCCTTGGCGCCCGGCGGACGGAACACCAAGTTCACGGCGCCCGTCCCCAGGGTGACGGGCTGCCCCACAATGACGTTCTCCGCCACGCCATCCAGGTAGTCCACCTCCCCCGTGACCGCCGCCTTCAGCAGGTGGTGGGAGGTGATCTCGAAGGCGGCGCGTGCCAGGACGCTGGACTTGCGGCCGGAGATGCCGTGGCGGCCGATGGCCTTCACGTCCCCGTCGTTGGTCATCATGTCTGCCACCAGCATGATGTGGCGGATGTCCACATTCAGCCCCTGCTCCGCCAGGGTGGCGGCGGCCTCCTTGATGATGGCGTTCCGGGCGGCCTCGATGCCCAGGACCTCGTGGATCTCCGTGATGTTGTTGGAACTGGAGCGGGTGGCGTCCACGGCGGGGAGGTTGAGGATGGCGGAGAGGTTCGACCCCTCCGTGTACACCACGTACTCATCCGCCTGCCGCCGGATGATGGCCCGATGGATCCCGTCGACGCCCTTGATCTTCTGACCCCGGACCTGATCCAGCAGCCGCTGCAGTCGCTTGTAGGAGGCCTGATCGGATTCCAGGACGTAGGCCTTGACCTTCTTCCTCTTGCCCTCGGTCTCTCGCTCGACGGTGGCCTTCTTCAGCCGCTTCAGGGCCTTCTCTAGGTCCCCCTCCGTGACGCCCCGGCTCCGCATGCGGGCCTCGATGGGGTAGACCGCCACACGGCTGTTCAGGATGTCCGTTTCGATCTCCGCCACGTCCTCCAGGTAGGTGATCTCAATCTCCTGGGCGAACTTGCGCACGCGCTCCAGGTCCTCCTGGCCGTCCGCCAGGTAGATCGTCATGACGGGAGTGGAGGGGACCCGCCGGGCGTCCACGATCTCGATGAGGCGGGGGAGCCCCAGGGTGACGTTCATCTCCGCCACCCCGGCGTAGTGGAACGTCCTCATCGTCATCTGAGTGCCCGGTTCGCCGATGGACTGGGCCGAGACGATGCCGCAAGATTCGTTGGGGTCCACCAGGTGCCTGTTGTACCGCTCGACCACGCGCTCCGCCACCTTCCCCAGGTCGTCCTTCTTCAGCTTGAGGGCCTTGGCGCGATCCGCCAGCTCCTGGGCCAGGGACAGGGGCAGGGAGAGGCCCTTCTCCTCCAGCGCCTTGAGGACGCGCTTCTCCCACATCGTCAGGGTGGGGGTCTTCGTCGGGATGGTGGGGCGCGGCTCCTCCTTCTTCTTGGCCTTCTTCTTCGGGGCGGCCTTCTTCACGGCCTTCTTCGCCTTCTTCGGCTTGGCAGCCTTCTCAACCTTCACCCCCAGCTTCTTGAGGGTCGAGACGGCGTACTCTTCCCGGACGTGCCTGGAGAGTTCCTCCACGCTCGCCTTCTTCAAGGAGGTCAGGGTGTAGCCGGCGTCCGCCAGATCCGCCGCCACGCGGGCGCCGACGCCTCGCTTCCGCAAGGCGTCCACGGTGTCCTTCTTTGCCAACGTCACCCCTCCCCGTCGTCGTCGCCCAGGGCCTCGGTCTCCTCCTCGAGCTCCACAAAGAAGTCCTTCTCCTGGGCCCCGTAGCCGGCGATCTCCTCCTCCCTGTGCTCCAGCAGGTCGGCGGCCTCCGGCCCCAACACCTCCACGAGGATGTCGTCGATCTCGACGGCGTCCCCGCCGATGCTCCGCATGGGGTCGACACCGTCCTCCCCGAAGGTGAACTGGATGATGGTTTGGGCCGTGTTGCGGACGGTGCGATCCTCCATGACCTTCAGGTCCTCCAGGGCGTTAATCAGCCGCCGCTGCATGTAGCCCGAGCGGGAGGTCCGAACGGCCGTGTCCACGAGCCCCTCGCGCCCGCCCATGCTGTGGAAGAAGTACTCCGTCGGCTCCAGGCCGCTCTTGTAGGACGAGGTGACGAACCCCTTGGCCTTCGCCCCCAGGTCCTCAGGCAGGAAGTGGGGCAGGGTGCGCTTCCAGTACCCTCGGGAGAGCCGCTCGCCCCGGACGGCCTGCTGCCCCAGGGCCCCCGCCATCTGGCTCAGGTTGAGCATGCTCCCGCGGGCCCCGCTGCGGGCCATGATGACGGCGCTGTTCTCCAGCCCCAGGTGACGGGAGGCGATCTGGCCGGCGTCGTCCCGGGCGCGCCCCAGCTTCTTCATGGCCTCCACCTCCAGGGTCTCCTCCAGGGAGCGGCCCGGCATCTGCTCCAGCTCCCCCGCCTTGTACGCCTCCACCAGGCCGGCCACCTCCTGCATGGCCCGCTCCAGCACCTCGGCGATCTCTCGCTTCGCCTCCTCGGGGATGTCCTCGTCGTCGATGCCTGTGGTGAAGCCTCGAAGCATGATGGTGCCGATGGCCAGGCGCGTTGCGTCGTCGATGAACCGGCGGGCCCTCTCCGGTCCGTGGTCGCGGACGATCTTCTCGACGATCCTGCCCTTGAGGGCGCCGATGGACTTCTCGTCCATCACCCCCGACTGGATCTTGCCGTCCACGATACGTACCTCGGCGTCCTTCTCGTCCGGCTCCCCGCTGGCGATGGACGCGCTGAAGGTCAGGGTGAGATCCTCTGGGAGGATCGTGGTGAACAGGACCTTCCCGCTCCAACGCGGCTCCCCGTCCACCTTCACGTCGGGCGGGGGCAGGGGGCGGTCCCCAAGCAGGGATGTCAGGTACGCCACCTCTTCCCGGCTGAACGTGGAGTCCTGGAAGGTCATGAGGAAGGCGCCGGTGATGTGGTCATGAAGCCCCCCGATGACGGGGCCTCCGAAGCGGGGGGAGAGGATGTGCTCCTGCACCCGCATGAGGACCTTGGCCTCCGCCCGGGCCTCCTCGCTCTGCAGCACGTGGAGGTTCATCTCGTCCCCGTCGAAGTCGGCGTTGTAGGGCGGGCAGACGGCCAGGTTCAACCGGAACGTCTTCCCTCCCATGACCCGGACCTCGTGGGCCAGCATGCTCATGCGGTGGAGGGAGGGCTGCCGGTTGAAGAGGACGATGTCGCCGTCCACAAGCTGCCGCTCCACCACGTAACCCAGCTCGATGGCGTCGGCCACGACCTCGGCGTTCTTGTCGGTGACGCGGATGCGGCGGCCGTCTGGACGGATGACGTAGTTCACCCCGGGGACGTACTCGCCGGCCTCCCCGAAGGGCTCCGTGCCCCGCATGACCCACGCCTTCACCACGTCCACGTTGTAGTCCTGGACGCGCACGGGGACCGTGAGCTCCCGGGCGGCCTCCACGGGGATGCCCACCTCGTTGATACTGATGAGGGGGTCGGGGGAGATCACCGTCCGGGCGGAGAAGTTGACCCGCTTCCCGCTCAGGTTCGAGCGGAACCGGCCCTCCTTCCCCTTAAGCCGCTGAACCAGGGTCTTCAGAGGGCGGCCTGAGCGGTGCCGTGCCGGCGGAATGCCGCTCGTTTGGTTGTCGAAGTAGGTGGTCGTGTGGTACTGCAGGAGCTCCCAGAGGTCCTCCACGATGAGCTGCGGCGCCCCGGCATCCCGGTTCTCCCGCAGCCGCTGGTTGATGCGCAGGACGTCCACGAGCTTGTGCGTCAGGTCGTCTTCCGACCGGTCGCCGGACTCCAGGGTGATGCTCGGACGGACCGTCACGGGCGGCACGGAGAGGGCCGTGAGAACCATCCACTCCGGGCGGGCCACGTCCGGGTTGATGCCCAAGGGCCGGAGGTCGTCGTCGGGGATGCGCTCCAGCCGCTCCCGGACCTCCTTGGGCGTCAGCTTGTGGCCGTTCTCCCGGAAGGCGGTGGGCTTGTCCAGGGTGACCTTCATCTGCTCCGCCTCGCAGTGGGGGCAGACCTGCCGCTTCGTGGCGTCCTTGGCCGTAGCCTTCATGAGGGCCAGGGCCTCCACCGCTTCGCTGCCCGTGCTGAGCTCCTCCGCCCGATGCGCGTCCGCCAGGTACTTGTCCGCCTCCTCCTTCCGCAGGAGCAGCCTCCCGCAGGAGCGGCACGTGGACTGGAGGAGGGTCTTGATCTCCTTCACGAAGCCCACGTGAATCACGGGCATGGCCAGGTCGATGTGGCCGAAGTGGCCTGGGCAGTCGTCCACTCGCCCGCCGCACGTCTTGCAGCGCAGGCCCGGCTCGATGACCCCCAGGTGGAGGTCCATGAGCCCCATGTCGATGGGGAACCCGTCGTCGTCGTAGGTGTCCGCGGTGATGACCTTGGTCGCGCTCATTTGGCGGATCTCCTCCGGGGAGAGGAGGGCGAACATGAGGGCCTTGACCCGCTTGGAGACGCCCCGCATGGCCATCATCGGAGGTCCTCCAGCTGGAGCCGCATGGCCACGCCCAGCGACAGGAGTTCGTCGACCAGGAGCTTGAAGGCGTAGCTGGTCTGGACGGGGTAGATGTTGGAGTTGTTCCCGCAGACGGTGCAGCGGAGGTTCCCCTTCCGGTCCTTCATGGCGAAGTGCCCGCACCCCTCGTCCCCGCAGACGTACAGCAGGATGCCGTCGGACTCGTCCAGGAGGCGGTCCTTGATGACCATGGCCGCCCCGTGGCCGATGAGGCAGTCGCGCTCCATCTCCCCGAACCGGAGGCCTCCCTGGCGGGAGCGCCCCTCCGTGGGCTGCCGGGTGAGGATCTGCACGGGGCCCCGACTCCGGACGTGGAGCTTGCCGGAGACCATGTGGTGGAGCTTCTGGTAGTAGATGACGCCCATGAAGATCTCCGCGGGGATCATGCGGCCCGTCTTCCCATCGAAGAGGACCTCCTTCCCGTTGGACTTGAAGCCGTTGGCCAGGAGCGCCTGGCGCAGGGCCTCCTCCGTCTCTCCGCTGAAGGGGGTGCCGTCCGCCGTCCGTCCCTCGGCGGCGGCCACCTTCCCGCCGATCATCTCCAGCACGTGGGCCACCGTCATCCGTGAGGGGATGGCGTGGGGATTGATGAGCAGGTCGGGGACGATGCCGTCCTGGCTGAAGGGCAGGTCCTCCTGGGGCGCGATGAGGCCGATGACCCCCTTCTGCCCGTGGCGGGAGGCGAACTTGTCCCCCAGCTCCGGGATGCGGAGGTCCCGGACCTTCACCTTGGCCAGCTTGCTGCCGTTCTCCGACTCCGTGAGCATGACGCTGTCCACCCAGCCCGACTCCCCGTGGCGGACGGTCACGCTCGTCTCTCGCCGCTTCTGCGGCGTGAGGAAGTCCGTCTCCTCCTCCAGGAAGCGGGGCGGGGAGGTCTTCCCGATGAGAACGTCGCCGCCATCTACGTTGACCTCCGGAGAGATGAGGCCGTCGTCCGGGGTCAGGCTGGCGTACGCCATGTCGGCCCGGGCCCCGCGCACGTCCGGGCTCGGGATCTCGAAGTGGTCCTCCTGGCCGCCGGGGTAGCGCCGCTCCTCGGCGCGATAGGTCCGCATGAAGGTGGAGCGACCCAGGCCCCGCTCGATGGAGGCCTTGTTGATGACCACAGCGTCCTCCATGTTCCAGCCGTGGTAGGACATGACGGCCACGATGAAGTTCTGGCCAGCCGGCCGCTCGTTGAAGTAGAGGTACTTCATGGCCTCCGTCTGGACCATGGGGATCTGCGCGTAGTGCAGAAGGTGCCCCCGGGTGTCTGGCCGGACACGGTAGTTGGAGGCGGGCAGGCCCAGGGACTGCTTGATCATGCCGGCCCCCATGGTCACCCGCGGAGAGGAGTTGTGCTCCGCGTAGGGGACCAGGCCGGAGCTAACGCCCAGAATCACCAACGGGTCCACCTCCATGTGGGTGTGAGCCTCCTCCAGCAAGCTCTCCGCCTGGAAACCCTCCTTGCAGGCACGGCACTGGAGCTCGACGTGGCCGTCCTTGCTCCCGACGTTGGTCCACTCCGCGTCGTTGCGGGAGAGAGGGCGGTTGCAGTGGGGACAGTGCGCGGGGACGTCGTAGGCGTAGACGGCGATGTACGTGTCCTCCTCCTCCTCGGCGTCGACCCACTCCACGATGCCGTTGTCGATGAGGTCAGCCCACCGCATCTTCCCGAGGCGCAGGTCCTCCAGATCCTTGCGGGTGAGGACCGGGCGGCCGTCCTTCAGCACCAGAAGCGGGCGGCGCATGCGCCCCTCGTCGCAGTTGATGATAATCTCATTCATGGATCGGTCGAAGCGGACGTTGACCTCGTGGCTGAGGAGGCCCGTCCGCCGCCGCTCCCGGATTTCGCGCACGAGGGTCTCCGGCTCTTCGTGCAGGCCCACCAGGTCCCCGTTCACGTAGACCCGGGTCATCTCCGTCTGCTGCCCCTTCACCTGACGGGTCCCCTGATCCGCCAGGAGCAGCTTCACGCGGTCCTCGTCGAAGCCCTCGGAGACGTCGATGACGAGGGCGGCGTTCTTCACCAACCCGCAGTTCTGCCCCTCGGGGGTCTCGTTGGGGCAGAGGCGGCCCCACTGCGTGGGATGAAGGTCGCGGGCCTCGAAGTGGGGCTGGCTGCGCGTCAGGGGGGAGGTCACCCGCCGTAGGTGGCTCATGGCGCTCATGTGGGAGGTGCGATCAAGGAGCTGGGATACGCCCGCCCGGCCTCCCACCCAGTTGCCGGTGGCCAGGGCGTGGAGGAGGCGCTGCGAGAGGAGATCCGGCCGGATGGCGGCGGAAATCTTGAGTCCCTTCCCCCGAGCGTAACTCCGTTCCAGCTGGTACTTCAGGTCCTTGATAAGGTTGGCGAAGGCCACCCGGAAGAGGTCCTCCATGAGGTCCCCCGCCAGCTTGAGGCGCTTGTTGGCGTAGTGGTCCTTGTCGTCCTCCCGCCGGAGGTCCAGGGAGAGCTCCAGGATCGTCCGGGCGATGCGCCCCAGGAAGAGGGCCTTCTTCAGCCGGTCCTCCCTTCCGTCGCCCAGGTGGGGCAGCAGGGCCCGGTCCAGGATGGAGTCCACCTTCCGGACCCGGTACTCCTTGGCCTGGCCCGTCGCGAACTTCTTCTCCAGGAAGAGGAGGGCGTCCTCCTGCGAGAAGATGCCGGCGGGCGGGTACTGCTTCTTGTTCTGGATCTCCTCCAGGTTCGCGAAGACGATGTTGCCCATCTGGGGGACGCTGGCAATGGCGTTGAAGATCTCCTCGTCGTTCTCCATGCCCAGGGCCTTCAGGAGGATAACCAGGGGGATCTGGCCCGAGGCGGTGGGGACGCTCACCATGAGCTGCCCGTCCTTCTTCTTCTCCACCAGGGTCAGGGCCCGGTACCCCTCCCGCTGGGAGAAGACCTTGGCCACCTCCATCTTCTTGCCGTATCGCTCGTTGAACTCCACTAGGACGCGGTTGGGCGCCAAGTCCTCCAGGGAGATGAGGACCCGCTCCGTCCCTCCGATGATGAAGTAGCCGCCCGCGTCGTAGGGGTCCTCCCCCTTCTCGATGAGCTTCCGGTGGTACTCCTCGCCGGAGAGGTCGTACCCGTCCTCCAGGTTCTCCCGGAAGACGCGGCACTTCTTCGACTTCACCATGATGGGCAGGTTGCCGATGAAGACCCGCTCAGGCTCCCGCTCGATGCCGTCCTCCACGATGGAGAAGTCCAGGTAGACGGGCGCCTGGTAGGTGAGGTTGCGCAGCCGGGCCTCCATGGGCGTCAGGGGGTGGGAGGCGCCGTTGGCCTCCTTCACCTCCGGCAGCTTCACGTGGATGGTGGGCTTGGCATCGGGGGAGGGGCGCCCCCGCTCGTCCGCCCTGCGGCTAAAGCGAATCTCGACCTCGCGGCCCTCCGTCCGGTCCTCGTCCAGGCGGATGACGCCCCGCCGCTCCTCGTCCAGGGACGCGCGCAAGCTGTCCACGATGCGCTGCATCCGGCTCTGGGGGTTGTCCTCCGTCGCCAGGAAGTCGTTGAAGCTGGCGATGTGATGGTTGACGATGCTCCGTTCCTTAAAGAACGTCTCGACAAGTTCGCGCATGCTTACCTCTCCACGACCACGCGGTACGCCACGAACACGCCCGCCGTGTGGCTGCGGCGTATCACCTTGACCACCCGCCCCTCCTCGATGGTCTCGCCCAGGCTCCTCTCCAGGAGGCGGATGGCCGGGTCGCTGCGCTTGATCTTAGGAAGCTGCTCCCGTTCCACCCGGAGCGCCTCCAGCGTTTTCGTCGAATCCTCATACGAGAGGAGACGATGCTCGGGAA